>NZ_AP023366.1:0-300000 GCF_015097055.1 Effusibacillus dendaii | reverse complement strand
TATTCAAAATAATCAGTACGCCTTCAATTTTATCGTTTTGTTCAGCAGCCACAAGCTGCGGAATAATATGCTCATATTTGGTCGTTTTGTTTTGCGGCGGAAGCACAATATGTCCTTCAATCTGACCGATCACGCTGATGCAGTAAATGTTTGATTCATCACTGCCGGCAACTCGCGTTTGTCCAAGGCTTTCAATATTTTCCAGCAGTGGATTGCCCTTGTCAACGACCGGCTGCGTTTGCGGGGCAGCAGGCATCTGCGGTGGATTCGGTTCATTCATCTGCGGTGCAAAATTGAAGTTATTCATATATGGCCTTTCACTCCTCATTATCCGATTCGCCTCTAGTATGGTTCATGCAACGCAAAACAATGCAAAAAACTGCCAGCCTTAGTCGGCAGTTTCTTATTTCATGACTACTCCTTATTCGGCTTATCCTCGTCCGGCCGGTCGTCGCCCGGTATGATCGGCAAGATGATATGCGAAGGATGTTCCGCATCATGATGAATCGTATTTTTGGCTACCACTGTTTCCGCATCCTCACCCCACTTGTGTCCAGTATTGGGGGTGTTGTCAAATCGCAGATAGTTGCTGCTCGCAACGTCGGCCCGAATTCGATGACCTGCTTTGAAGATATTGCTGGCAGGGCCAAGATCGATCGTAAATTCATAGATTTCGCCGGGAGTTAAAAGAGTCTCTTTTTCCCGGGATTCGTGGTATCTGGCACGAAGAATGTTGTCTTGGATAATAATCGACCGCCCATCAGGGTAAACATCCGTCAATTTAACCGCAAAATCGGTATCTTGCGCAGAAGAAGACGCCCAAAGCTCTGCTTCCATCGGCCCGGTCACTTCTGTATCCTTTTTCAGCGAATCGGTTGTATACGTCAGCACGCCCTTCTCAATCGATTGCTGGTCAACGGCCCCCGTTTGTCAACCGGAGTTGTTCGCGTCAAATTACCGCCGATAGTTGAGGTGGGATGCTTCGGGTCATGCAGGTAAGCATCAGGTTGTTCCTCTTTTTTTTGCTTTTGTGTGTTCAGAGTTCCATCGTTTAAAGACGGGACGGTACCGGATTTGCCGTCATGCAGGTAATATTCTGTGTAGCGGGTACGTGCCAGGGGCCATTCGTTTTCCCAGCGCCAATGTCCCTGGTTTGCCCCTCCCATTACATGCAACTTAACAGGTGGTTCATCCATAACGCCGTTATTGATGCCCTTCAACCAGTAGTCAAACCATCGAAGCTGTTCGTATCTCCAATTTTCCGCACCATTTGCTCCCGAGAAGTATCGCTTAGATCCGCTTTCGGGAAAGTAAACGGACCTACCTTGCTGGTCGGATACCCGTGGGTCCAGGGTCCAATCATAAGTTTCTGGCTTTTTCGGATATTGACGTTTTTATCTAACGCTTCGAGTTTCCGCTCTTTTGGCCCCTCTTTGGAATCTCAATATAATTATTACTCCTGCCATCAGCCCGCCACTTCGTTTAGAGGCGTTACCTGTTGTATCCTGAACCACCACTGCATATCCTCTTTGCGCGAAAAAAGGGCTTTCCGCTTTTCCATAACTTTCTTTGCCGTAGGGTGTTCTCATGACCAAAGTCGGGAAACCTTTTTCTTTTTCCGCTTCTGTCTTATCTTTTGGCAAATAGACATCCGTTTCCAGTTTAATTCCATCCCTCATATCTGCCATTACGTTCGAGAGCACTTCGTATTGGTAAAGATCAGGGGCCACTGATGACCCGGTTGCTGCCGACGTCTGAGCAGGCAACAAAATCAAAGCCGTGATCGTTGACAGGACCCATGCAAAGGATAAGACTACAGACCAGATTCTTTTCCGCATAATTTATCCCTCCCTTTTTTCTACCCGCTGAAACATGCGACTAATGCGCTGCTGCCACCTCAAATTGATGAAATATTTTGAATAATATGTATTATTTAATCCAATTTAAAATGTGACAAAAAAGCCTGACATATCGTCAGGCTCAGGCTTCCGTGTGTACTCTTAGACTTCTATAAAGGATCTAGACTTCTATAAAGGATCTAGACTTCTATAAAGGATCTAGACTTCTATAATGATTTAGACTTCCATAATGATCGGCAAGATCATCGGACGACGGCGGGTTTGTTCGTACAAATACCGTCCCAATGCATCCCGTACACCGTTTTTGATCGAGGACCACTCGTTCACGTTTTCGGAAACCAGTTTTCCGAGCGTTTGCGTTACGATTTTATTCGCTTCTTCCAGCAGTTCTTCCGATTCCCGCACATAAACGAACCCGCGTGAAATAATGTCTGGCCCGGACAAAATCGCGCCGTCCTGTTTGGAAAGCGTTACCACCACTACAAGAATCCCATCCTGCGAGAGCAGCTTCCGATCACGCAGTACGATATTTCCGACATCCCCTACACCCAGACCGTCAATCAGTACATTGCCAGCCGTGTATTTTGGACCGAGTCGGCCTTTTCCTCCTTGAAATTCGATTGAATCCCCGATGTCGACAATAAAAATGTTGTCCGGATCGACTCCCGTCGAAACTGCCAGCTCGGAATGCCGTTTTAACATGCGGTATTCCCCGTGAACCGGTATAAAGTATTTCGGACGAACCAAATTGAGCATCAGTTTCAGTTCTTCTTGACTGCCGTGCCCCGAAACATGAACACCGGAAACCGCTTGGTAAATAACATCCGCACCAATTCGGAACAACTGGTCAATGGTACGAGAGATAAACTTTTCATTGCCGGGTATCGGAGATGATGCAATAATCACCGTGTCTCCCGGCATGACTTCCACTTTCCGATGTGTCGCCCTGGCCATCCGCGTAAGCGCGGACATTGGCTCCCCTTGACTTCCGGTTGAAAGGACAACCACCTGCTCTGCAGGCAACTTATTTACTTCGTCAGGATCGATCAGAGTCCCCGGATTCATGCGAATATATCCGAGTTCGTGGGCAATCGTGATATTATTCACCATACTGCGGCCTACCACAGCCAGCTTTTTCCCAAACTTTTCCGTAGCATCAATGATTTGCTGAATCCGGTGCAAATTGGACGCAAACGTGGCAATAATAATTCGTCTTTCCGCTGACGCAAAACAGTCGTTGATCGTTTGACCGACTACCCGTTCCGACATGGTATAACCGGGACGTTCCGCATTGGTGCTGTCAGACAACAGCGCGAGAACCCCTTTTTCACCTAGTTCCGCCAATTTGAAAAAGTCGGCCGGTCTTCCATCAACCGGGGTGTAGTCAAATTTAAAATCGCCCGTATGGACAATCACACCTTCCGGCGTATCGATCGCGAATCCGACCGTATCCGGAATACTGTGATTATTGTTGAATACACTGACCGTAAACTCACCCAATTTGATGACGCTCTTATTGGTGATCACATTCAGCTTTACCAGATCAAGCAATCCATGTTCGCGCAATTTGCCTTCGATCAGACCCAGTGTCAATCTTGTCCCATAAACCGGTACATTTAAAAGTTTTAAGAAATAAGGAAGCCCCCCGATATGGTCTTCATGTCCGTGTGTGATCAGAACCCCCCGCACTTTTGTGCGATTTTCAATTAAAAACGTTATATCGGGGATTACAATATCGATGCCAAGCATCTCTTCTTCCGGAAATTTCAGACCGGCATCGACGACGATAATGTCGTTCCCATATACGTAAGCGGTCATATTTTTGCCGATCTCACCGACTCCGCCCAAGGGAATGATCGACAATTTGTTGTTTGACTTGCTCAAAAACTGCACCTCCATGTTCGATTCTGCGTCCAATTCCTCAATGATCGCCCCAGTTCGTGTTCACGATAACCCGCACCAGTCACTTGCAAACATTATACATGAACCCCGACATTCGAAACAAGGTTCCTTCCGCATTAGTATATACAAAAAAAAGCCCTTTCGGGCCTTTTTACAAATTCGGATAAAAAGGTTTCAGGATCGAACGCAAATACCTTATAAACTTCTCATCTGATTCGACTAACGGCAAGCGCACACCGCCAACCGGAACATCGATCAGGTTTAATGCCGCTTTGACCGGGGACGGGCTTGGTTGCAAGAACAATCCTTCAAAAATCGGCATCAGTTTGTTATGCAGCCCGACTGCCCGTTCGGTTTGCCCGGCTAAAAAAGCGTCGATCAGTTCTTTGATCTGAAGTCCCACTACGTGCGATGCGACAGACACGATACCGTACCCGCCAAGAGCCAGAAATGGCAGCAGCAATTTGTCGTCGCCAGAATAAACGGTGAATTTTTCCGGTTTATTGGCCATCAGCTTAAGCACCTGGTTGAAATCGACCGGCGATTCCTTGGTCGCCACTACGTTCGGTATTTCGGCCAAACGCAGCATGGTCTCCAAATCAACATGGACACCTGTTCTGCCCGGAATGTTGTAAATGATGTTGGGAAGCGGTGTTGCTTCGGCTATCGCTCGAAAATGCCGATAAAGCCCTTCCTGCGAAGGCCGATTGTAATAAGGAGACACCAACAGCAATCCATCTACGCCGCACTGTTCGGCCTCTTTTGAAAACTCAACAGACGCTGCGGTATCGTTGGTGCTGGTTCCGGCAATCACCTTCGCCCGCCCATTTGCAAATTCAACCACTTTTTTGAACAGATCCAGTTTTTCCTGGTGCGACAGTGTCGGTGATTCACCGGTCGTTCCAGTCACAACAATCGATTCGGTCCCCGTTTTTAACAGATGGTCAACCACCTTTTGCAAACGGTTGTAGTCGATTTTCAGGTTTTCATCAAAAGGGGTTACCATGGCTGTTACAATTCTTCCAAAATCCAAGTCTACACACCACCTATTTGTTCTGCAAGACTGCTTTACAAGTGCAAATCAAATTTCGTATGGAGAGCGCGAACCGATTTTACCAAATCATCTGCGCGAACCAGACACCAAATGGTTGTATGGGAATCAGCCGATTGCAGCACTTCCACCGACTCCTCCGCAAGCGCCTCCATAATGGCCGCCATCACTCCCGGAACTCCCGCAATGCCAGCTCCCACTGCTGATACTTTTGCGCAATCAGGCAGCAGCTTATATTCAACCCCAAGCTCCTGAAGGGTTGACTCAACCTTCATCCGGTCTGCATCCGCAACGGTAAACGTAACATCTTCCGGTCGAACCGAGATAAAATCCACGGAAACTTGCTGTTCCTTCAGAGTTTCAAAGATCTTCAACTGTTGCTTTTCCTTTTGTGGGCATGTGATATGAACTTGCGCGACAGGAGCCGTATAGGTAATTCCGGTAATGATACGATCCTGCACAGCAAGGGGTTCCAACCGGTCCAAATCGGTCTGACTGACAATCAGTGTTCCTTCGTCTTTCGATAAAGTGGAACGCACTCGAACGGGTATATTTTTTTGCATGGCGATTTCGACCGCACGAGGGTGAATGACTTTTGCTCCTTGATAGGCCAAATTGCAGATTTCCCCATAGGTAACCGTTCGCAGTTTCTTTGCATTGTCTACGATACGGGGGTCGGCCGTCATGATACCATCCACATCGGTAAAAATATCGACCCGCTCCGCGTTCAAGGCAACCCCCAAGGCGGTTGCCGTCGTATCGCTGCCGCCTCGGCCAAGTGTGGTGATATCACCGTTTTCTGTCATTCCCTGGAACCCTGTCACAATTACGATCTTGCCGGAATCCAGCTCATCCAGAATTCGACCAGGGTCGATCGAAATAATTTTTGCGTCCGAGAACACATTATTGGTTTTGATTCCCGCTTGGGCTCCCGTCATGACACAGTTCTCATACCCCTTTTCCGCTAACGCGGAAGATAACACGACAGCAGAAATC
Organism: Effusibacillus dendaii; assembly: GCF_015097055.1. NCBI lineage: Bacteria > Bacillati > Bacillota > Bacilli > Caryophanales > Alicyclobacillaceae > Effusibacillus > Effusibacillus dendaii. The sequence goes on along the minus strand of NZ_AP023366.1, from coordinate 294,192 downwards.
AATTCCCCGCATGACATCAGCAGGTCCCGTTCCCGCTTCGCTATCCCTGTCGAATCAATAAGACTCAACAACGTATCGGTGGCGTACGGTTCCCCTTTGCGCCCCATTGCGGAAACTACAACCACTACATGAAAACCGGCCGCAACGGCGTCTGCTATATGTCCAATCGCCAGTTCACGGTTCTCTTTTGTTGCAACCGAAGTCCCCCCGAACTTTTGTACCAGTTTGCGCATCCCCCGGAACTCCTTTTTACTTTGATCTCACCATGTGTTCTGCAATTTGCACCGCATTGAGTGCAGCGCCTTTTAACACGTTGTCAGATACAATCCACATGTTTAATCCGCGAGGATGGAACAAATCGCGGCGAATCCGTCCCACATAGGTGTCAAAGTGACCAGCCGAGTCAATCGCCATCGGATACGCCTGTTCCGGCAGATCATCCACCACCGTTACACCAGGCGCTGATTCCAGAAGCGAGCGCACCTCAGCCAGGTCAAACGGTTTTTTGGTCTCGATGAATACCGACTCGGAATGACCGAAGAAAACCGGCACCCGTACGCAAGTTGGAGTAACCTGAATTTCATCGGTGCCGAAAATTTTACGGGTCTCGTTTACCATTTTCATTTCTTCCTTGGTAAATCCGTTCTCTTCAAATACATCAATTTGCGGGATCGCATTGAATGCAATTTGATGATGTTTAGGCAACGATTTGACCGGAAGAACTTTTGGTTCCGCCGGCTTACCATCCAGAACCGCACGGGTTTGTTCCCGCAGTTCGTCAATTGCCGCCTGACCGGACCCCGAAACGGCTTGGTATGTGGAAACGATAATCCGCTCAATTCCGTACGCATCGTGAATCGGTTTTAACGCTACCACCATTTGAATGGTAGAACAATTCGGATTGGCAATAATCCCTCGATGTTGTGAGATCATGTGCGCATTGACTTCCGGTACGACAAGCGGGACCTCCGGAAGCATCCGAAATGCACTGGTGTTGTCAATTACAACGGCCCCTCGCTCCACAGCGGCAGGCGCCAATTTTTCCGAAATCGAACCTCCTGCTGAAAACAGAGCAAAATCTATACCTTCAAACGCTTCCGGAGTCGCTTCCTGAACGGTATAAGCTTTTCCCTTAAAGGTGATCTGCTGGCCAGCGGAACGGGCTGACGCCAAAGGGCGCAACTCGCCTACCGGAAAATCCCTCCGTTCGAGAGTCTCCAGCATTTTCTGGCCAACGGCTCCCGTTACTCCAACAACTGCCACATTATAAAGCTTTTTGTTTTCCATTCGTAGCAACTCCTTACAACTGTCATTCTATCTGACGGACTTATTTTGTGTATCGCTCAATTAAAACAGGCTGCAATTGTTTCTTATCCAATGCCGCTTTTAAAGTATCATATACAAGATCCATCTTCGCCACAAGGGAATTCATTTTGTTAAACGGATCGTCCTGACCAAATGGTACCATAAAAATATTCTTTGCGGACATCAATTTTGCAATGTTCGACATGTTGAGACCCAAACCGTCATTGGTGGAAATCGCAAGAACAACCGGCCGGTCGTTCCGCATCGTCGATTTTGCCGCCATGAGAACGGGAGAATCGGTCATTGCATTTGCCAAACGGGAAATGGTACTGCCGGTGCAGGGAGCAATCAACAGCGCATCCAATTTTTTGCTCGGACCCAGCGGTTCTGCTTCCACAATCGTTTTAATCGCCCTTTGCCCTGTTACCTGCTCAATTTCAGTCATCCATGCATCCGCTTCGGCAAATCGGGTATTCGTGGTTTGAACGGTATGGGAAAGGATCGGAACCACTACAGCCCCCATATCCACCAGATTTCTCATAACCGGGCGAACTTCGTCATAGGTGCAATGCGAGCCGGTAATGGCAAATCCAATTGTTTTTCCTTTAAGATCCATAAAGTTACCTCCAGGATTATGCGTGATCCAAAACAAGTCGGAAGATCGATTTGGCGAGAATCTGTCCAGCCGTTTTTGGCGCAACGATCCCTGGCAAACTTGGAGCAAGCAGCGCTTTTATCCCTCTTTTTTCCGCAAACCGAAAATCGGTTCCACCGGGACGTGAGGCAATGTCAATGATCACACAGCTTCTTTTCATACGGGACAATACTTCTGACGTAATAACCTGAGCCGGAATCGTATTAAATACGATGTCTGCCTCCTGTAACGCATGCGGGAGCTGCACTAAGGGAAAGGCGGTGCATCCCATTTCGAATATTCGGGCAAGGTCCGCTTCTTTACGGACCCCCACCATGACATTCGCGCCGATTCCTTTGCACATGCGGGCGATGGTTACACCACAACGGCCGAACCCCAATACGGCCGTATTGGAACCGTGTAATGTAATATCCGTATTTTCCATCGCCATCTTGATGGCTCCTTCGGCGGAAGGAATCGAGTTTAAAATGGCCACCTCGTCCAATTCCATTAACTTGACCAGATGCAATCCATGCCTGCGGCAAACATCGATCAATAATTTTTGAGCAATTCCGGTAAAAATTTTGCATTTCTTGGGCAGCGCAGAAAAGTGTTCATCTGTCAGCGTGATCGGTTGCTCCGAATATTGGGATTGAATCGTCCAATCATCGCTCATTCCCGTAAGCGGCAGGATGATGGCATCCAAATCGCTTATCACTTCTGTCGTTATCTGCGTTTTTAACGTATCCAGCATTTCCAAATGCAGATTGTCAAAACCGACCAGGTATACGGACGCGTCCAGATCCAGAGCCTGCTGAATCACCTCATTAATTCGCGCATCCCCGCCCAGAAACGCCATCTTGATACCTGTTAACATGATACGTACTCCTTTCACCTCATTGTACGCGAAACCATTCAAAATTCAAGGCAATTTTGATTTGTAAAAAAACGCACCTGACCTGCTCCAAGGCCTCGGATGATGCACGTGCTGCATTCTATGCGAATACCCAGTAGGCGGTTACAAAGAAAACTTGGCTTACGCCGAGCCTTTGGTGAAGGCGAAAGCCAAAGTTACACCCACCAAACTGACAAGCACTTTAGTGGGGTCCGGTTGCCCTTGTGCCGGTTCCCAGTACAAAATGAAGAGAGAGCGAGTTTTATTCGCCCTCTCCTCCGGTGTTTCCGAGATCCAGTAAAATCATGTCTGTGCCGACTGTTCGAATGGCATCCCAAGCGATTCGGCGGTCCGTTTCCCGTTTCCCTTTTCGTAAAATCCCCTGTTCCTGCGGCAGCCACATATCGCCGATTTTCCCGGTTTGTGGATCAATGGATAGATCTGCGCGGTTCAATTGTCCAATTTTTTCCCCTGTCTGCATGTCGACCAGAACTCGATCCATAAGCTCGCTTAAGAGCATGACGCAAATCCCCCTCATTTGGCTTTTGGTATGTTCTATGTTTGGACAGCACTAAAAAGTCCAATAAAAAAGGCTTCTACCGAAGCATATTCATTCAGAACCTGCGTCTAATAGAGGAAGCCTTTTTCGTATCAGCTTCCTGTAGAACCAAAACCGGAACTGCCGCGATCTGTTGGATTTAATTCCTCAACAATCTGCACATCAGCCTGTACAACAGGCATCAGTACCAGTTGGGCAATCCGTTCGCCCGGTTGAATGGTATAATCTGTATCTTCCTGGTTGACCAGTACACATTGGATTTCTCCCCTGTAATCGCTGTCGATTACCCCCACAGAGTTGGCCAGATTAATGCCGTGTTTGGTTGAAATTCCGCTGCGCGGAAAAACGAGCCCCACAAACTGCGGAGAAGGAAGTTCGATCGCAATTCCGGTCGGGATTTTTCGTCTCCCCTTTGCTGGAATTGTAACTGGCTCCTCAATGCATGCGGCCAAATCCATTCCTGCCGCCCCAGCAGTGGCGTAAAACGGAACTGGAACCGTTTCGCCGATGAGCGGAGACATTTTTTTGATGGAGAGAGTGATACGGTTTTCTGACATACGAACACCTCAAAATCGGGAACACCTTAGTCGATTGCTTACTCGGGCAGATTCAATTCGTTAAACGGGCCAATCGCCGCCATCGCCCAAGGCCCGCCGCAAATTTGCCCGGCAATTTGCTTGAGCCGATCAATAGATACCTCGTTGATCCGGTTGATTGTCTCATCCAGCGTAACCTGTTTATTCAGCAACAGTTCATTTTTGCCGACACGGTTCATTCGAGAGACTGTGCTTTCCAGGGAAAGCATCAGGGATCCTTTTACCTGTTCTTTCGCTTTGCGAAGTTCTTCCTCTGTCACACCTTTGTCCGCAACAGCCGCAAGGATTTGATAGGTGAGATCGACAACCTGTTGCGCCTGATCGGGAGACGTACCGGCATATACGCCAAATGTTCCGCCATCCCGGTAGGAGGCGTAGTAGCTGTATACGGAATACGCCATTCCCCGTTCTTCCCGGATTTCCTGAAACAATCGTGAACTGGAGCTGCCTCCCACAATATTGTTCAATAAAATTAACGGATATACTTCCGGAGCGTCAAACGCAAAGCCGGTTGTGGACAGGCAGATATGCGCCTGTTCGGTTGCTTTTTGTCGAACCTGCCGATTTGCATGAAACACGGGCGGCCGATGGTCGATTTGTTGACATTTTCCGGATAGACCCGAGAAAAACTGTTCCGCCGCCTGATGCACTTCATCAATTTGTACATTGCCAGCCACTGCCAACACCATGTTGTCCGGCGTGTAACGGGCTTTCACGTAGTTGACAATATCGTCTCTCGTAAAAGACAACAGATTGGCTTCCGGTCCGAGAATCGTGTATCCTAGTGTATGATCGGGATAAATCGTCGCTGCCATCAAATCATGCACCTGATCGTCTGGCGTGTCTTCATACATCTTGATTTCCTCAATGATTACCTTGCGTTCTTTTGCCAGTTCCTCCGAATCAAACTTCGAATTCAGCAACATATCCGCAATCGTTTCCAACGCGATGGAAAAATGTTCGTCCAATACTTTTGCGTAATAACAGGTGTATTCCTTGGATGTGAACGCATTTACATGACCGCCGATTCCGTCGAACAGTTCGGCGATTTGACGGGCGGAGCGTTTTTCCGTCCCCTTAAACATCATATGTTCGAGAAAATGAGAGATCCCATTCGTCGATTGGCTTTCGTCCCGTGAACCGGTGTGAATCCATACCCCGAGCGAGACGGAACGCACAGAAGGAATCTCTTCTACTACCAATCTCATTCCGTTTGTCAAAGTCCGTTTATAGAACAAACCTATCCTCCTCAGCGTGACTCGGCGCCTGCGGCGCGCCATAGTACGACTTTGTATCTTTGGTGCCAAGAGCCAACCGGTTACCCGGCTGCAGGTTCATGCCATCCTTGCCTCCACACAAATATAGCAGAGGAAAGGTACATCCTACAATATAATTATTCCGGCTGCCTTACAGGTGACAATAAGTCGCTGACTGTTACCAATCGAAATCCTTTCTGCTGCAAAGCGGGAATCATTGTTTTCAACGCCTCTGCTGTTGGAGCTGTCGGATGCATTAATACCATGGCCCCGTTCACCGCTTTCGGAACAATTCGGTTGATAATTTGCTGGGATGGCGGCCGCCGCCAATCGACTGTGTCCAAAGTCCAAAGCACGGTTGTCATACCACTTTGTTTGGCCAAACGTACCGTTTCGTCATTGTAGGAACCGCTCGGAGGAGCAAACCATTTGCTTGAAACAGCAAGCGTATTTTTAATCGCCGTTTGCGTTTTTTCAATCTGTTCAAGCTGCCTGGCAGCCGATAAACGTGCCATATCCGGATGCGAGAATGCATGATTGCCGATTTCGTGTCCGGCGGTTACAATCTGGCGAGCAACGTCCGGATTTTTTAAAAGCCAGGAACCGTCCAAGAAAAATGTGGCTTTTGCCGCATGACGTTTTAATTCCTCAAGGATGGCTGGTATGTATTCGGTGCCCCACGCCACGTTGATCATCAGAGCCATTTCTTTTTTAGCCGAGTTTCCTTGGTAAATGGGGAGAAGTGGCAAATCTTTGATGGTTATTTGCGGAGGAATCTGTTTGTATGCATAGGGAATCGGGTATCCGGAATTTTGCTGCAAGCGGTTCCACGTCTCTTCTACATCGATTTCGAGCCCATTCAGTTCCGGAATCACATTCGCTTTCCCCGCGCGGCTGATTTTTGCATTTACCGGTAAAAGTTTCTTTTGGGTTGCGATTTCTTTCAATTGATTATAAGTCAGTGCTTCTGCCGTTTGGAAAGCGTAAGCGGGCTCTTTTAGCGGTACCGAGGTGCATACAGCAGCAGCCAGGATCGTGGAAACGGTTAAGGAAAAAAGCTTCATGATGATGCTCCTTTGCAGTTTTCGTTAGTTTGCGCAAAAAAGAAGAAAAAAGTCGGCGGCCGTACAGGCGTTAGTAAGAAACATCCGCGTTCTCTCAACCTGCAAGACAGTCCTGCCTGCGTAAAAGCTAGCCGCGAAGGAGACAGGGTTGCCATCGAACGGCTCGCATGCATGGCTCTCGTACCGTTTAGATCGAAAACGGACCGTTTCGAAACAAGTGATTCACGGCGTATGTGATACCTCGTTCCGGGTCCGGTTTCGGTCACACGGCAAGAGAGCCTCTTATGCATGTGCCGTGCAGACGGCAACCCTGTCTCCCAAGCGCAAGGCTTTTCGGAAAGGAGGACTGTTTATACACAAAAAAAAGAGTCATCTCAGACTCTTTTCAATCAACTTTTTGGTTGTTCGGTAGGGGAGTTTTCCCGATCCCCGCGTGGTCGGTCCCGATCACTGCGCGGTGGATGATTGTCCCTGTCGCCACGCGGCGGGCGGTTGTCCCGATCACGGTTATCCCTTTCCCGACGGGGGGATGCAGGATCTTCTGGCGGTTCTCCACGCAATTGGCGCAATGCGGCGCGGCGGGACAAATTGATACGGCCTTGCGGATCGATCTCTGTCACTTTGACCGGAATCTCGTCTCCGACTTTGACTATATCTTCCGTTTTCTCGACCCGTTCTTCCGCCAGGTGGGAAATATGGACAAGTCCTTCTTTACCGGGCAGCACCTCTACAAATGCGCCGTATTTTTCGACGCGGGTTACGCGGCCATTGTAGATTTCACCGACTTCCACTTCTTTTACGATGCCCTCGATTATAAGACGTGCCTTTTCGCCTGCCTCAAAATCTGAGGTAGCAATAAACACGCGGCCATCCTGTTCAATGTCAATTTTAACGCCTGTTTCTTCGATGATTTTATTGATCACACGACCGCCAGGCCCAATCACTTCCCGGATTTTATCTGGATGAATCCGCATGGTGATAATACGCGGCGCGTATTTGGACAGTTCTGCACGAGGCTTGGAGATCGCTTCCATCATTTTGCCAAGAATGTGCATTCGTCCACGATGCGCCTGTTCCAATGCCTCTTTTAAAATCTGGCGATTCAACCCTTTGATTTTGATATCCATCTGCAAGGCCGTTACGCCTTTTTCCGTACCGGCAACTTTAAAGTCCATATCGCCCAGGTGGTCTTCCATGCCTTGGATATCGGTCAGTACCGCATATCCTTCCCCTTCTGCCACAAGGCCCATCGCCACACCGGCAACTGGCGCCTTGATCGGTACTCCAGCGTCCATCATCGCCAGACAAGAACCGCAGATGCTGGCTTGCGAAGTGGAGCCGTTCGATTCAAGCACCTCGGATACCAGACGAATCGTATACGGAAACTCTTCTTCAGACGGTATGATCGGTTCCAGCGCACGCTCACCCAACGCTCCGTGACCAATTTCCCGACGCCCCGGCGGCCGCAGCGGGCGCGCTTCCCCCACCGAGAAAGGAGGAAAATTGTAATGGTGCATGAACCGTTTCGTCTCTTCCAAATCCAACCCGTCCAAAATCTGGACATCGCCAAGCGCGCCGAGTGTACAAACGGAAAGCGCCTGCGTTTGCCCGCGCGTAAACAGACCGGAACCGTGCGCCCGCGGCAGTACACCCACTTCGCTCGTAATCGGCCGCACTTCGTCCAGGGCCCGTCCGTCCGGACGTATTTTTTCAAATATAATCGCTCTGCGAACTTCTTCCTTGACAATATTATAGAGCGTTTCTTCTATGTCTGCCTTCTGCTCCGCAAATTGTTCCGGGTTGAGAGCCTCAAAACGCTCCAGCGTAGCGTGGTTGACCGCATCAATCGCGTCTTGCCGGGCTTGCTTCTCTGGGATGCGAATCGCCGCCTTGAGTTTCTCAGTGGCAAATTCACGAACCTGCCGATCGATCGCTTCGTCAACAGTATGTAATACAACTTCCATTTTTGGTTTGCCGACTGCCTTTTGAATCTCTTCTTGAAAAGCAACCAGGCGTTTGATTTCTTCGTGGCCAAACATGATAGCTTCCAGCATGACGTCTTCCGGCACTTCCTTGGCGCCCGCTTCTACCATCACAATGGCATCTTTCGTACCTGCCACCGTCAGATGCATGTCACTTAACGGTTCCTGCGCCACTGACGGGTTTATTACAAACTGCCCGTCAATGCGCCCCACAATGACGCCCGCAATGGGACCGTCGAACGGAACATCAGAAATCATCAACGCCACTGAGGTCCCCAGCATAGCGGCAATCTCCGGTGCACAATCCTGGTCCACCGACATCACAATATCCACAATCTGCACATCATTCCGAAAACCTTCCGGAAATAGCGGGCGGATTGGGCGGTCGATCAATCGGCTCGCCAAAATCGCTTTTTCGCTCGGTCGACCTTCCCGTTTAATAAAGCCGCCCGGGATTTTGCCCACCGCATACAAACGTTCTTCATAATTGACTGTCAACGGAAAAAAGTCGAGATCTTTCGGTTCCTTGGAAGCCGTCACAGTAGCCAGAACGGCCGTTTCTCCATAACGAACCATAACGCCGGCATTTGCCTGTTTGGCAAATTTCCCCGTTTCAAAACTTAATTTCCGTCCGGCCAATTCGGTTTCAAACACACGATGTATGTCGCCTTCGATCATAATCGGCCAGTATCCTCCCTTCAACGCTGCACGAAAAATAAAAATATGTATCAACCTTATTATCTTCGGCATACGGTCAGTATTTCCTTCTTTCCCAAACAAAAAACAAGAAGCGGGTAAGTCCCCGCTTCCTGATGATTATTTGCGCAGGCCCAATTTTTCAACCACATTCCGGTACCGGTTGACATCCTTCTTGCGAAGATAGTTCAACAGGTTACGGCGGTGTCCGACCATTTTCAGAAGACCGCGGCGGGAATGGTGATCTTTCTTGTGTACGCGCAGATGATCGTTCAAATAGTTAATTTTGTTTGTCAAAATAGCAATTTGAACTTCCGGAGAACCGGTATCGCTTTCATGCACTTTAAATTGAGAGATCAATTCCTGTTTTTGTTCCATAGATAACGACATACTGCACACCTCCTTTTTCAAATTATCCCCACAGCCCAGATGTCGGCGAGGTACCCGAAATCCACGCTGAGGTTCATTTGCCGATGACAGTGATCACTAATCTGCCCTGAGCAATGTCCTTTGCCACGATATCAAAAGTGCGTCCGCTTTGTGACAAGAAACTGCGGAATCGGGTCGCTACCGGAACATGGCCGGGAATCTGGCTGGCAGCCCGGACAATGTCATCGACCCGGATCCCTCGTTGCCGTTCCTCATACAGCCTCTGTTTCGCATGCATGGTGACAATGATCTTCATATCAGGAAAAAGGTTCAGCGGAACCCTTCACGTGATAATCTGCATCGGTCTCGACAAACAGCGAAAATAGCGCATCCTGAAACGCCGCAAGGTAAGGGTCGGTGATCCCGCTTTTTCTGTACAGCCGAATCATTTCGCGATTTAACCGCTGAAATTCTTCGCTGATACAGATGCGGGCAACTTCCCTGCACAATTGAATCAGATTCGCATCACGTGAGTCAACGGATGGGTATTTCACGGCGCATTTCCCCTCACAGCCATGATGTGCTGCGGCATCAAGCCCGTTCATACCAGAATGAAGTATAGCATAGATTGGTCGACGAGTAAACCGACAGCACTCGGTTGTTTAAATTTATGCGTCCTGTCCGTTGTCCTATAACCGTTTCAGACTATGACTTCATACGCACCAATCGCCGTTTGGCCTCTTGAACATCGGACCGGATCTGTTGAACAAGTTCCTCAGCCGAAGAGAATTTTCTCTCTGAGCGGATAAAATCAAGAAACTCAATTTTAACGTTCTGGTTATACAAATCCCCGGACCAGTCAAGCAGATGCGCCTCCAGGCTGATTTTTTTCTCATCGTCCTGAAAAGTAGGTTTCATGCCGATATTCATGACCGCGTCATACACCTGATGGCTGTCGGTCAAATGAACCCGCACCAGATAAACGCCTGCACGGGGCAGCACAAATTTGTAGGAAGGCTCCACATTCGCAGTCGGAAACCCGAGCAATCGGCCTCTTGCTTCCCCGTGCACGACGGTCCCGGTTACTTCATAATACTTTCCGAGCAAATCAGCCGCCAACTTCACTTCCCCCAGCAGCAGCTTTTCCCGTATAAAAGATGACGAAACCTTTTCCCCGTAGAGGTTGACGGCAGACACCACATGCACCTGCCGGCCCGCCCGTTCCATCAAAGCTTTTAAACGTGTGACATCGGCGCTGCCGCCCTTGCCAAACCGGTAATCGAAACCGGCCACCACAACTTCCGCCTGAGAGCGCAGCAAATATTCGTCCACAAACGATTGGGCCGATACGCAGGAAAACTCTTTATTAAAATGAACCACATAACAGATGTCTACCTCTAATTCCTGAAAAATCTTCAGTTTCACAGGCAATGGGGTCAACTGTTGGTCGTAATTGGCTCCCGCTCCCAATACCTGACGGGGATGCGGGTCGAATGTCATCACGGCAAGTTTCAAGCCCCGGGCAAGTGCCAGCTGTCTTGCATCCTCAATAATCTGACGGTGCCCCTTATGGACGCCATCAAAATTTCCCAACGCCAGCACACTCGGTTCCAAAGGCCATTCGCTCGCGGTATGATCGATTCGTACTGTTTTCATCCCGGTGCCTCCTATTGCTTAAACACTTTCTCAGGCTTTATGTTGCATACATCCCGATTCGTCCGTTCGATCCGGTAGATGGCCACAAGCCTGTTGTCCTCGGTTTCCAGACAGATTCGATCACCCGTCTGCCAGCGTCGATTTTGCATAGGGATCGCCATCGGCCTGCCGTTACATACCCGGTTTAGCTGCTCCCCTGTAATCCGTACAATCGGAAAATGGGAGATCGCCGCCGTGGGAGAAAGCAGATATTTGTCGATCTCCCCTGCCTGGACCGCTTCTTCAATCGTTTCCAGCGTATGGGCCGATTCAATCCGAAACGGCCCGGACCGAATGCGGGTAAGCGCAGACATATGGGCGGGAACCCCTGCCATTTTGCCTATATCATGACAAAGCGTTCGTATGTAGGTCCCTTTTGAACATTCTACTTCAAAACATACTTTTGGATAGGGAAGATTTAGCGTAATACTTTCGATATGTATAGAATAAATGGTGACTTGACGGACTGGAAGATCGACCTGCTTTCCTTGCCGGGCCAGGTCATACGCACGTTTGCCATCCACTTTCACTGCGGAATAGGCGGGCGGGATTTGCTCGATTACCCCTTGGAAGCGATTGAACACAGAACGGATCTGTTCTTCCGTTAAAGACACCGAGTCCACCGATTCGATCACCTGACCGGATGCATCCTGTGTGTCGGTGGCAAATCCAAAGGTAAGCTCTCCCCGGTAGGCCTTGTCTTGATCCAGCATGTATTCGGCGATTCGGGTGGCATGTCCGATACAAATCGGCAAAACCCCGTCTACATCAGGATCCAGTGTGCCTGTATGGCCAATTTTTTTGATGCAAAGCAGCCGCCGCAAGCGACCCACCACCTGCTGTGACGTCATTCCTTTCGGCTTGTTGATGACCAGAATTCCGTTCATGTGGCCAGCCACTCACTTACTTTCGCAAGAACATCTGTCTGCGCCTGTTCAATGCTGGAATGCAGCGAACAGCCGGCCGCCCGGGCATGTCCTCCGCCCCCATAAAAAAGCGCAATTTGGCCAACGTCCACCCGATATTTGGAACGGAGACTGACTTTAACAGATCCGTCTTCTTTCTCCCGAAACAGGATCCCCACCTCGACCCCCTGAATGTTGCGTGCATAACTGACAAGACCCTCCACGTCCTCATCACGAGCTCCAAGGCGATCAAGCAGATCTCTTTTCACTGCTATCCAAGCCACCTGACCGGATGAGTCACGCTGCAAAGTCCCCAGCGCTTCACGAATCAACTGCGCCTGCGCCCAGGTCAGCGTCTCCAGAAGACGGTCCGCAATCTCGTACGGGGCGACCCCAATCTCCAGAAGATCTCCCACAATCCGATGTACGGCCACCGTCGTGTTGCTGTATCGGAATCCACCTGTATCGGTCATAATCCCGGTATATAGGCAAATGGCCATCGGCAAACCAACCGAAACACGCAAAAATCCGGCCAGGTCATAAACGATTTGCGAAGTAGCAGCCGCATCCAAATCGACCAAATTGGCCTTTCCAAACAAATCGTTCGTTTTATGATGGTCAATATTTAGAACTGCCGCATCCGGCAAAAGCAAATCGGCACAGGATCCCAACCGGCGAAAATCACCGCAGTCAAGTGCCACGACCGTTGAAAACTTTTCCGAGATGGATGAACAGATCTGGATCTTGTTGCTGCCCGGCAGAAATTGAAACTTTCCCGGCACCGGTTCTTCCGCTGCGATTACAACCTGTTTGCCCAACGCTTCCAGCAAATGGGCAAAGCCAAGTGTCGATCCGAATGCATCCCCATCCGGCTGCACATGCGTCACCAACAGAAAACGGTCATTTTGCCGGATAAAATCGGCTGCTTCCTGCAACATCCGATTTTTTTCCATTTTTATTCAGTCCTTTCGGAATTGATCTCCCGCAACGTTTCTTGAATCTTTGTACTATAATCAAGCGATGTGTCAATTTCGAAGGATATTTCCGGCGTCAGACGCAAGCGGATGCGCTGCCCCACTTCGTTGCGTATAAAGCCGCTCGCTTTTCTCAATGCTTTCAACGTCTCATCCTTTTGATCCTGGTTGCCTAGCACGGACACAAACACTTTCGCAATCTGTAAATCACCGCTTACTTCCACATCGGTGACCGTAACAAAACCGACGCGCGGATCCTTGACCTCTTGGCGAATAATTTCGGAGATTTCCTTTTTCAACTGCTCAGCCACACGACTGACGCGAATTTTCGCCATATCGATTCCCCCCATGATTTTAGAAAAGGCGAAACCCGGATTTGTCAGAAACAGACAAAACCGGGCAGGATGCCATCATTCGATTACACTTTTACAGCTTCCATAACGAATGCTTCAATGATATCTCCCTCTTTGATATCGTTAAAGTTTTCCAGTGTTATACCGCATTCATACCCGGATGCCACTTCACGCGCATCGTCCTTGAACCGCTTTAACGTATCCAATTTGCCTTCATAAATGACAATGCCGTCGCGAATTACGCGGACTTCCGAGTTGCGGGTAACTTTCCCCTCTGTCACATAGCAGCCGGCAATCGTGCCCACTTTCGACACTTTAAACGTCTGTCTGATTTCCGCTCGGCCTTGGATAACTTCTTTATATTCGGGATCCAGCATCCCTTTCATGGCCGCTTCCAGCTCTTCGATCACATTGTAAATCACGCGGTAGAGGCGAACGTCCACTTTTTCCGATTCAGCGACCCGCCCTGCATTCGGTTCCGGCCTTACATTAAATCCAATCACGATCGCATTGGAGGCGCTCGCCAACAGAATATCCGATTCGGTAATGGCGCCAACGCCTTTGTGAATGACTTTCACACGAACGCCCGCAATATCAATTTTTTCAAGTGAACCCGTCAATGCTTCGACCGAACCCTGCACGTCCGCTTTAATAATTACGTTCAGTTCTTTGACGTCACCTTCCTGAATCTGTTTGTAGAGATCCTCCAGTGTAACCCGGCTCTGAACGCCAAGCTGTTCCTGACGGTGTTTTGCGATCCGTTTTTCCGCCAAGCTTCTCGCCTTTCGTTCATCATCATACACAACAAACAAATCGCCGGCACTCGGCACGTCATTCAAACCAAGAATCTCGACCGGATAGGAAGGACCTGCCTCTTTCACACGACGGCCTTTATCATTCACCATTGCCCGCACGCGACCGAATGTCGTACCAGCAACCACAATGTCACCGACTCTCATGGTTCCGTTCTGAACCAGTACGGTGGCTACAGGTCCGCGTCCCTTGTCCAACTCCGCTTCAATCACAGTGCCGCGCGGTCTTGCTGTTGGATCCGCCTTCAGTTCCGCCATCTCCGCAACCAGCAAAATCATTTCCAGCAGTTGATCCAACCCTGTTCTTTGTTTTGCGGAAAGCGGCACAAAAATCGTATCGCCTCCCCACTCCTCCGAAATCAGCCCATATTCACTCAGTTCCTGACGTACACGGTCCGGATTTGCGTCCGGTTTATCCATTTTGTTGACCGCTACAATAATGGGAACGTTTGCCGCTTTCGCATGGTTGATCGCTTCCACCGTTTGCGGCATTACCCCATCGTCAGCCGCCACAACCAGGACGGTGATGTCTGTGACCTGTGCGCCACGGGCCCGCATCGTCGTGAACGCTTCATGACCTGGCGTATCCAGAAAAGTGATTTTCTTTCCGCTGACCTCCACTTGATACGCCCCAATATGCTGCGTAATCCCCCCCGCTTCCTGAGCGGTCACATTCGTCTCCCGAATCGCGTCCAGCAGGGTGGTCTTTCCGTGGTCGACATGTCCCATAATGGTTACAATCGGCGGCCGTTCCTGCAGTTTTGCCGGATCCGCCTCTTCAATCAGCATATCAAGCGCCTCTTCGTCGACCGGCTCTTTCACTACCACCTCAACGCCAAAATCTGACGCAACCAGTTCGATTGCATCTGTGTCAATCTCCTGGTTAATCGTGGCCATGATTCCAAGAAACAGCAGCTTTTTGATAATTTCGGACGGTTCCCGTTTGATCAATTTCGCCAATTCACCGACGGTAACGGCACCTTCAATCTCGATCTTCTTCGGTCCTTCCGGCTGTTTAGGCAGATTGGACTGTTGCTGGCGCGGTTGATTCCCTTTGCCGCCTTTTTGATTACGTTGGTTCTGGTTGTTAAATGGTCTCCGGTTGTCTTTCGTAGCCTGTGGATTTTGTTTTGGTTTCTTCACAATCTTGTCTCGGTTGACTGTCCGTTCGTCATCCAACACGTCTTCCACGATGGCACTGGCTTGTTGCGCATGCAGCGGTCTTTGACCAGCCTGTAATTGACCGGGACGATTCCCTTTCGGCTGACCACCGCCTGATGGACGATTGCCCTGTCCTTGTAACTGGCCCTGGACTTGTCCTTGTGGCCGATTTTGCGTCTGTTGGCCGCTCCCGTCTTTCGTCTGATTCTGGGGCGTCTGATTCGCAGATGTACGGTTCTCTGTATTACCCTGCGTACGTTCTTGAGCAGCAGGACGTTCGGCGGCGGGTTCCGCCGGTTGTTTCCACTGTTCATTCTGCGCGGCCCGACTTTTCAGGTCGGCCATAAAGTTCTCTACGGCTGACACCATTTCCGAATCCATGACGCTCATATGGTTGGCGACTTGTATGTTCAACCGATTCAATATCGTGATAATCTCTTTACTTGACATATTCATTTGTTTCGCATATTCGTAAACGCGCAACTTACTCACATCTTTCACCCCCGATTTGTTCCTTTGACAACTGCAGAATCCGATCTGCAAACCCATTGTGTGTCACAACCGCCACGACCCGTTCGATTTTCCCAAGCGATACGCCGAGTTCCGTTTTTGAAAACGACTCGATTAACGGAACACGATAAGTGGCACATTTGTCCCGGTACTTTTTCTGTGTATTATGTCCCGCATCGTTCGCCAAAAAAGTTACAAGCGCTTGGCCGGAGCGAACTTTCGCCAGGCAGGTTTCATCGCCCGTTGCAACAGCGCCCGCTCGCATCGCCATCCCCAACAATTGGAGAATCTGATTATTCATCCGACTTCACAAGAGACAATTCTCTTTCCAACTGCTCGTATATTTCATCCGATACGTTGATTTTGAGAGAACGGTCAAGCGATTTTTTCTTTTTGGCCATTTGGAAACAGGCTTCCGTTTTGCATATATAAGAACCTCGTCCGGATTTTTTGCCGGTTGGGTCAAGAAACACTTGGTTGTCGGGACTGTGCACGACCCGGATCAATTCTTTTTTCGGTTTCATTTCTTGGCATCCAACACATTTCCTGAGAGGAGTCTTTTTTTGCACCATGCAAATCCCCGCCTTTACTGTTCTGCACCTTCGAGATCAGCGTCTGATAATTCAGCAGGTTGTCCCTCTGCATGCACATCTGACTGATTAGCAGAGCCTCCCAGTTGGGACTCGCTTTTAATATCGATTTTACACCCGGTCAGTTTGGCGGCCAGTCTGGCGTTTTGCCCCTCCTTGCCAATTGCCAGGGACAGTTGATAATCGGGCACGACCACATGCGCCACTTTTTCATCTGCCGCTACATGCACGCTTACCACTTTTGCCGGAGACAGTGCGTTCGCCACAAATTCAGCCAAATCATCGCTCCAGCGAACAATGTCAATTTTTTCGCCTTTCAGTTCGGTCACGATGGTTTGCACTCTTGTACCGCGCGGACCGACACAAGCCCCGACCGGGTCAACGTCCGGATTTTTCGTGTGGACCGCGATTTTCGAACGTTGGCCCGCTTCCCGTGATACCGATTTAATTTCGACAACTCCATCGTAAATTTCCGGCACTTCCAATTCAAACAGCCGTTTCAAAAGCCCTGGATGCGTTCGCGAGATCATCACCTGCGGACCTTTGGTTGTTTTTTCGACTTTGGTAATATACGTTTTTACTCGGTCATTGTGTTTGAACTTTTCGCCCGGAATTACTTCCGTAAAGGGCAGCACCGCTTCGATCTTGCCCAGATCCACGTAATAATTCCGCCCATCCTGCCGCTGAACAAGACCTGTTACAATATCGTCTTCCCGATCGATAAATTCGGTGTAAATCAATCCGCGCTCGGCTTCCCGAATACGCTGCGTGACAACCTGTTTTGCCGTTTGTGCGGCAATCCGACCGAAATCTTTCGGCGTCACTTCGATTTCCACAATGTCACCGATCTGTATACCCGGATCAATCTCTTCTGCCGCATCCAACGAGATTTCCAGCCTTGTATCATCCGGTTCCTCAACCACTTGTTTGCGCGCATATACTTTTACCGTTCCGGTTTGTTTGTTGACGTCCACACGCACATTGGCCGCTGAATTGAAATTCCGTTTGTAGCCGGAAATCAAAGCAGCTTCAATCGCCTCAATCAATACATCTTTCTTGATTCCTTTTTCTTTTTCAAGCTGTTCTAACGCATCCATAAAATCCACATTCATGGAACTGCAGTCCCTCCTTTACAGCATCTTTCAAAACGTGACAGACAAACGGGCGTTGGCAATCTTGGCAACCGGAATCTGATACTGTTTACGGATCGTTTTCTGTAATTCATTGATCACGAGCCATTCATCATCGTAAGATACCAGTTCGCCAACGAACTCTTTTTTGCCTTCCACCGGTTCAAACGTTTTCAGATAGATCTGCTCACCAATCGACCTGACAAAATCGGACGGTTTCTTCAACGACCGTTCCGCGCCGGGAGAGGAGACTTCCAGAAAGTAGCTGTTTGGAATCGGGTCGACTTCATCCAGTTTGTTGGATAGTGCTTCACTTACCCGGCCGCAGTCTTCAATATCCACTCCGCCCGGCTTATCAATAAAGACCCGCAGGAACCAATTTGCCCCTTCTTTGGCGTACTCGACATCGACCAATTCAAGACCTTCCTGACTGATAATCGGCGTCACCAATTCTTCCACAATATCGACGACTCTGGCTTTAGACATCCTTTCCCTCCTGGGGAACGACCCCTTATAGAATATTGAAAGAGTGGGTTGCCCCACTCTTCATTAAACGGAAGTAAATTCTAAAATACCCAGATAATTATAACACGCAGTAAAGGAACCTGCAAGATTTCCTTGCCTAAAACAAACTCAACTGATTTGTCTCCGGCAGACCCTGCAGACAGCCAAACCCCTGCAGCAGTTCAATCACCGTTTTGGAAGCGCGGGAACGCTGCTGCAAATCTTCCACCGACAGAAACTCGCCCTGTTCTCTTGCCGCCACAATGCCTTTGGCAGCCGATTCACCAACACCTGCCAATGCGCCAAACGGCGGCAGCAAACCGTCTTCCAGCACCTGAAAGCGGGTGGCGTCCGATTTGTACAGATCAAGCGGATAGAATTTGAATCCTCTTGCCGTCATCTCAAGCGCCATTTCCAGCACTGTCAGCAACGATTTCTCCTTGGGAGAGGCTTGCATCCCTTTTGCCTCGATTTCCTCAATCTTTTTCCAGATGGCCTGATACCCCTGGCACATCAACTGCAGATCAAAATCATCCGCCCGCACCGAAAAATAGGTCGCGTAAAACTGCAAAGGCCGATACACTTTGAACCAGGCGATGCGGACAGCCATCAAAACGTAAGCGGACGCGTGCGCCTTCGGGAACATGTATTTGATCTGCTTACAGGACCAGATGTACCAATCAGGCACACCAAACGATTTCATGTATTCCTCGTCGTCCGGAGAAACTCCTTTCCCCTTCCGCACCGATTCCATGATCTTGAACGCACGCCCCGGCTCCAACCCTTGATAGATCAAGTACACCATGATGTCGTCACGGCAGCCGATCACATCCGCCAGTTTACAGATCCCTTTGCGTATCAATTCCTGTGCGTTATTCAGCCACACGTCCGTGCCGTGCGACAGACCGGAAATCTGCACCAATTCCGCAAATGTGCTGGGTTTTGTGTCTTCCAGCATCTGACGAACAAATTTTGTTCCGAATTCGGGAATTCCGTATGTTCCCGTATTGGATCGGATCTGTTCCGGTTTGACGCCGAGCGCCTCCGTGCTGCTAAACAGCGACATCACCAACGGATCGTCTGTCGGGATCGTTTTCGGATCAAGTTCGGTCAAATCCTGCAGCATACGGATGACGGTTGGATCGTCGTGACCCAGAATGTCCAGTTTCAACAGATTGTCATGGATGGAATGGAAGTCAAAATGCGTAGTCCGCCATTCGGAACTGTTGTCATCCGCCGGGAACTGAATCGGACAAAAATCGTATATGTCCATATAATCCGGCACTACGATAATACCGCCCGGATGCTGTCCGGTTGTCCGTTTGATGCCTGTACAGCCTTTCACCAGACGGGCCACTTCCGCATTTCGGTAGGTCTTCCCTCTCTCTTCCCCGTATTTTTTGACATATCCAAAAGCTGTCTTTTCCGCCACCGTCGCAATCGTACCGGCACGATACACATAGTCGACGCCGAACAGCTCCTGTGTATATTTATGGGCGCGCGGTTGGTATTCGCCAGAAAAGTTAAGGTCAATATCAGGCACTTTGTCGCCTTTGAAACCAAGAAATGTTTCAAACGGGATGTCCTGTCCGTCTTTTTTCAGTTTGTGACCGCATTTCGGACAGTCTTTGTTGGGCAAATCAAAACCGGAACCGACCGAACCGTCCGCAATAAACTCACTGTACTTGCATTGCGGACACAAATAATGGGGCGGCAGCGGATTGACTTCCGTAATGTCTGAAAAAGTCGCCACCAGCGAAGAACCGACCGAACCGCGTGAGCCGACCAAATAGCCGTCAGACAGCGATTTTTTCACCAAACGGGAAGAAATCAGGTAAATCACGGCAAATCCATTCGTGATAATCGAATTCAACTCTTTTTCCAGGCGCTTTTCGACAATTTCCGGCAACGGATCCCCGTACAGCCGTTTGGCTGTTTCGTAACACATTTTTTTCAACTCATCCTCGGCGCCTTCGATCACCGGTGTGTACAAACGATCGGGGATTGGGCTGACCTCTTCAATCCGGTCCGCGATCAGTCGCGAATTCTCAACCACCACTTGATGTGCCAACTCTTCTCCCAGATAGGAAAATGCGTCCAACATTTCATTTGTTGTCATAAAATAAAGCGGCGGCTGGTCACCGGCCATTGAATCGTTCAACGACTGGAGAAACACATCGCGGTATACTTCATCTTCCGGATTCAGAAAATGAACATCGCCTGTCGCGACAACCGGTTTGTCCAATTGACGACCGATTTCCACTATCTGTCTATGATACTCTTTTACAGAATCGAGCGACGAGACCGATTCGTTTTTGAGAAGCGGTTTATAATGTGAAAGCGGCTGAATTTCCAAATAATCGTAGAAGCCAGCTATATCAACCAAATCCTGTTGGCTTTTGCCTCGCAAAATGGCCTGCATCAGCTCCCCCTGCTGACAGGCGGTGCCAATCAGCAAGCCTTCCCGGTGCTTTGCCAACAGGCTTCTCGGAATACGCGGATAACGGTAAAAATATTTCACATGTGATTCGGACACCAGTTTGTAGAGGTTCTTCAAACCGGTCTTGTTTTGCACCAGAACCGTGGTGTGGATCGGACGCATCCGGGAATAATCGACCGTACCGTCGTTTTCATTCAGCTGCGACAGACGGGTCATTCCCCGTTGTTTCACATCTTTCAGCATGTGCTGGAACACTTTTGCGGTCGCCACTGTATCATCCAGTGCCCGGTGGTGATTCACCAACTCAACGCCGAATTTTTGCGTCAATGTTTTTAAGCGGTAGTTCTTTTCGCTTGGATAGAGCTTACGGGCCAGCGGCAACGTATCAAGCACCGGATTGGTCCAGGGCTGCATGCCGATTCGCGCCGCACATGCCGAAATAAATCCGAGGTCGAACTCCGCATTATGCGCGACCAATACCGCTTCGCCGACAAATTCACGGAATTTCGGCAGCGCTTCCGCCAGCTTCGGCTGCCCCTTCACCATCTCGTTGGTGATGCCGGTCAGTTCGGTGATCTTCGGCGTGATTTCCGTTTCCGGATCAATCAGCGTAGTCCACTCTTCGAGGATCTCCATTCCTTTCATTTTCACGGCTGCAATCTCGATTAATGTGTTTTCTGCCGCATTCAAACCGGTCGTTTCCGTATCGAATACGATATAGGACGTTTCCTCGTCAATCGCAAAATTGTTGCTGTCCGTCAACTGGTAAACGATCGGCACGCCGTCATCCACCAGATAGGCTTCCAACCCCAAAATACATTTAATTCCCGCCTTTTTGGCGGCGCTGTAAGCGTCAGGAAACGACTGCACCACACCATGATCCGTAATGGCAATCGCCGGATGACCCCATTTGGCGGCTTGCGACACAAGATCTTTGACAGCCGTCACGCCATCCAGCGTGCTCATCTGGGTGTGCAGGTGCAGTTCTACCCGTTTGACTTCCGCCGTATCCGTCCGCTTTGGCGGATCCACTTCAAACAGATCCTGCGCAATCAAAACCAGTTCCTTGGCAAATGTATCAAATTGAACAGAACCTCTGACCTGAAGCCATTTCCCTTCAGAAAGCTGTTTCAACATATCGGCCATTTTGTTGTCTTTGGCGAACAGTTTACAGAGGATCGAATCGGTAAAATCGGTGATATGAAATTGAAAAAGCGTCCGGCCGCTGGCCAGCTCTCTCGTTTCCAAATCGAAAATTTCCCCTTTGATGACCGCTTTTCGCATCTCATCGCCAATCATTCGAACTTCGATGACAGGATCTTCAATCGCACGACCGATCGCAATCCGCTCCGGAACTGCCGATTCCGCATCCGACTCCGTTTTCTCCTTCTCTTCTTCCGCCAAAATCGCCTGCCGCATCTGCTCGACCAGCGTCTGTTCGGCCTCCCGATTTTTTTGGCGGATGTGCTCCTCTTTTTCCTGCGCCTGCTCGTCCAACTGCAGCTTCACTTGAACAGCCAGTCCCAGTTCGTCGCGGAACCATTTTTCCAATGCGGAGGAAAATCCTTTCTTCTGCAGATGCTCCATTGTCAAACGATTTAAAATCGAGACCGATACAAGCCTGTCTTCCACAACCATTTCCGATTGGCGCAGTGTGGCGGAAGAAACCGGATCTTGGCCGCAAACCGATTCCACTGCAATCGGCCAGTAATCAGTCACCCACTGTGTCAAATTCTCCTCATCTGCCGGGTAACGGAAATGGATTTGAACATCTGCTGCGAGCGGAAAACTGCCTTGCAATGCCTGTTTGATTTGCTGATAGACAGCAGACGGAAGGCGGTGCAAACAGGCCAAATAAAGTTTGATTTGCCGCTTGGAACGGGATACAATCACTCTTTCAATCACAATTTGCTCGCTATACAGCATGATTTCCGCTTCATTCAGATTCAGCAGTCCGCGAAAATCGGCCAACCGTTTCCCGTTTGTCTCCACCAAATTCAAGACCAGTTCCTCCTTAAACTACTTCCCCATCACCCGAAAAATCTCCCAGTACATTTTCAAGCGGGCGGCAAATCCTTTCGTAAGCCCCAGCTTCTCTTCTTTCATAATCTGTGTCAGATCATGCAGGATCACTTCCGCTACCGGAAGTTTCATCCGTTTGGCATGAGCGGTCAACGCATAATCGACCCCATAGCGGGCGTTCGCCAAACCGGGCATAGTTTCCAACAATTCGCGCCGCAGCACGCGTTGTCCGGTAATTGACGGAGCCACTTTTTGCGCCCAATCGGTCCGTTTCCGACCAGCCGAAAAAATCCCCATCGACATTGCCGCTTCTCCCTGCAGCACAGGTGCCGCAAGCAATCTCAAATGATCAGGACGCAATCCGATCAAATCGGCATCCAACAAGGTGAGAAAAGGGGTCCCGCATGCCCGTAAACCGGCAGCAATGGCCCCTCCTTTTCCCTGATTCGTTTCCAAACGGATCACCCTCGCGCCGTATTGCAACGAGACATCCGACGTTTGGTCGGTGGAACCGTCATCCACCACCACCACTTCCTGAAAATCATCGCGCATGCCGATTACAACCTGCAGTACGCGGCCAATATTGGATGATTCATTATAGGCGGGTATAATCAAGGTATTCAACGTTGAAACCTCCACCAAAAGAAGTTCCCGGCTCCTCTCCCCGCTTGTCCAGCAAAACCGTTTACCTGACTTCTTATCGACCGATTGCCCGCACTTTTTCCATAATCCGAGCAACCGCTTCTTCCACGCTCAAATCGGATTTGTCCGCAGCATCCCGTTCTTTATATTCGACAACCCCGTCAGCCGCTCCTTTGCCGACTGTAATGCGAATCGGAATTCCGACCAGATCCGAATCCTTAAACTTCACACCTGGCCGTTCGTCACGGTCATCCATCAGCACTTCCACACCGGCGCTTTGCAATCGCTCATACAGTTGGTCAGCCAGCGCCATCTGCGTTTCGTCCTTAACCGAAACCGGAATCAGATGAACATGGAAAGGCGCAATCGCGAGCGGCCAGCGCATTCCGTGTTCATCACTGCTCTGTTCAATAATAGCCGACAGCACGCGCGAAACGCCAATCCCGTAACAGCCCATCACCATTAACTGTTCACTGCCTGTTTGATCCAGATAAACAGCGCCCAGTTTTTCACTGTATTTCGTTCCCAGCTTAAACACATGGCCGACCTCTATCCCGCGGTAAAACTGCAGCGTTCCGGCACAACGGGGACATTGATCTCCCTCGATCACATTGCGGAAATCGCCCGTGCGATCCAGTGTAAAATGAACGCCTGGCTGCACATTTCGCAGATGATGTTCTTTTTCATTCGCGCCAGTCACAACTGTTGGCATCGCCGCTACCGCCCTGTCGACCAGAATCGGAATCGAAAGCCCGACCGGTCCTGCATAGCCGACAGGAGCTCCCGTCACGCGTTCCGTCGTTTCTGTATCTGCCAATTCTACCTGTATGGCGTTCAAAAAGTTCTTGATCTTTATTTCGTTTGCTTCATGATCGCCGCGCACCACAACGGCAACCGGTTGACCATCCGCCAGGTAGATCAGCGTTTTGGCGAACTGTTTTGCATCAAGTCCGAGCGACGTGGTCAACTGATCAATCGTCCGAAGTCCCGGTGTATGAAATTTCTCATGCGCACCGGCCGCCACTTTCCGGTACTGCTCATTCCCTTCGCCCGCTTCCGCCTTTTCCAGGTTGGCCGCATAATCACAGTGTGAACAGACAGCAATCGTGTCTTCTCCTATGTCAGCAAGCGCCATAAATTCATGTGTACCGCCTTCGCCGCCAATCGCGCCTGCATCTGCTTCCACCGCCCGGAAATTCAATCCGCATCTTGTAAAAATCCGGTTATATGCCTCATACATCGCCCAGTATGATTTGTTCAGCCCTTCCCAATCGGCATCAAACGAGTAGGCGTCTTTCATCAAAAATTCCCGTCCCCGCAAAAGCCCGAAACGAGGCCGCCGCTCGTCGCGGAATTTCGTTTGGATCTGATACAGATTCATCGGCAGTTTGCGATACGACCGCACCTCGTTGCGCATCAATGTGGTGACCACTTCTTCGTGTGTCGGTCCTAACGCAAATTCCCGATCATGCCGGTCTCGCAAACGAATCAATTCGGGACCGTATACTTCATAACGGCCCGACTCCTGCCACAACTCCGCCGGCTGCATGGCAGGCATCAAAATTTCCTGGGCGCCCGCCCGATCCATCTCCTGCCGGACAATTTCCTCCACTTTCCGAAGCACCCGCCATCCCATCGGCAGGTACGTATAAATGCCGGCCGCCAACTGGCGAATAAACCCGGCCCGCACCATCAGACGATGGCTGACCGTTTCCGCTTCCGTCGGCGCTTCCCGCAATGTAGGCAGCAAATATGTAGACTGACGCATTTTCTTTCCTCCTGCTATTTTTAGAATCCCATTCCGCCTGATCTGGCCAGTTATCCAGCAATCTCTCGTTTCGCTGTTTCACGCGCCCATTGATCAAGCGCCAAAATTTCATCCAACGACGGATGGCTGACGGGTGCATGCTGTTCCAACACGGATACAAGTGTCCGTTCGATATCCAAAAAGCCAATTTTCCCATCCAAAAACAGACTCACTGCCATCTCGTTCGCCGCATTCAAAACGGCGGGCACGCTGCCTCCCGCTTTGCCCGCCTGAAAGGCCAAACCCAAAATAGGGAAACGGGTCAGGTCCGGCTTATTGAACGTTAGCGTCCCGACAGACAATAAATCCAGCCGAGGCCAGTTCGCTTCGAGCCGTTCCGGGTATGCCAACGCATATTGAATGGGAATTCGCATATCGGGCGTCCCCAATTGCGCCAATACCGACCGGTCCTGAAACTCGACCAGCGAATGCACAATGCTTTGCGGATGAATTAACACTTCAATTTGCTCGTATGGCAGATCAAACAACCAGTGCGCTTCAATCACTTCCAGCCCTTTGTTCATCAAAGTGGCTGAATCGATCGTAATTTTCGCCCCCATAGACCAGTTGGGGTGCGCCAACGCATCGGCCAGACTGGCCTGCTGCATTTCATCCCTGGTTTTATCACGGAATGCGCCGCCACTTGCTGTCAAAAGAATACGCGCCACCTGCTTGCACGACTCGCCGTGTATACATTGAAAAATCGCCGAATGCTCGCTGTCGACCGGCAGAATTCGAACCCCTTTGCGCCGGGCCAAATCGGTGATCAAGTGACCAGCCGCCACCAATGTTTCCTTGTTTGCCAGAGCGATTTCTTTGCCCGCGAGGACCGCCGCCATCGTCGGGCGCAAACCGAGGGTGCCCACAACCGCTGTGACAACCAGTTCCGCATCAGCAGCAGAAGCCACCTGCTGCAGTCCGCTTTCTCCATATTCCACCTGCAGCGCATGTCCGAATCTCGCTTGCACTTCCTTTGCCAATTCCGCCGTTGCAACCGAAACCAGGGACGGACGAAATTTTTCAATCTGCTTCGACAGAACCTCGATTTGTGAACCGGCGGCCAGCGCCGTTACCTGAAACTGTTCCGGGTGGGCCGCCACAACATCCAACGTCTGTTTCCCAATAGAGCCGGTAGATCCTAATATAGAAAGCTTCTTGGCCATTCTTTCACCTCAAAACCGAAACGATACAAGCAAATGATACGCGATCGGCGCCGCAAACAACAAGCTGTCAAAACGGTCCAACATACCACCGTGGCCGGGCAGAATCGTTCCCGAATCTTTTACATCCATCGACCGTTTCAATCCCGATTCGACAAAATCCCCCGCCTGTCCGGCAACAGAAACGATTAACGCCACAATCACCCAGTTCAAGAGCGACACATCGCTATGCAATACAAAAGAAAACAACACGCCAATCAGTCCAGCCGCCAGCAGACCGCCAATCGTTCCGGAAACAGTTTTGTTCGGCGAGATGGAAGACCAAATTTTGGGGCCTTTGAGCGCGCGGCCTACAAAGTAAGCCCCTATATCGGTCGCCCAAGTGGTAAACAGGACAAACTGGAGCAACAACAGCCCCTCCGGCAATTCTCTCAACCGCAATACATAATGAAAGGACAATCCAATATAGATCGTTCCCACCAAAATATAGGACATATCGCGAAACGTATATCTGTTTTTCATGGCCACGGTCAGAAACAGGAAACCATATACAATCCAAAGCAGCATGGCAGGCTGTTGCAGCAGCCACCCCGTTCCAAAATGAATCCATAAAAGAGTCATCAGAAAACCAGTCAAAGCGGGAAGTTCAAAAAAACGGTATTGCTTCATACGGAGCAGTTCGGTAAAAGCAACCAATCCCAAGAGGGAAATAAGGCCGGCAAACAAATAATCACCAATGTACATAATAGTTAAAAATATGATTCCACCAATGACGCCCGTTAAGACCCTTTGGTATAGCAAGTCCGCTCACTCCTATTTCAGCCCTCCGAAGCGTCGGCCTCTTTTTTGATACGCATGAATCGCTTCGTAAAAATGCTCTTTCCGGAAGTCTGGCCAATACACATCGGTAAACCACAATTCGGTATAAGCGCACTGCCATAGCAGAAAGTTGCTGAGGCGCAGTTCGCCGCTGGTCCGGATCAGCAAGTCCGGATCCGGAATGCCGTTTGTCAGGAGGCAAGCTGAGAGGGTCTGTTCATTGATGTCTTCCGGTTGCAGCGTTCCCGCTTTCACCTGGTCCGAAATTTTCTTGACCGCTTCTACAATTTCGGATCGGCTTCCATAATTTAACGCAATATTTAACATCATACCCGTGTTGGACTTGGTTTTTTCAACCGCTTCCAAAACTGACTCGCGTGTCCACAGCGGCAACGCCTCCAGGTCACCCAACATGCAGACCCGGATGTTGTTTTTGATTAACGATTCCAGTTCCAAAATCAGGAACTCCTGCGGCAACCGCATCAGATAATCAACCTCTTGCTCAGGACGTTTCCAGTTTTCTGTCGAAAACGCATACAGAGTCAAAATTCGTACGCCTATTTCGCTGGCCGATTCCGTAACCCGTTTGACGCTTTCCATGCCGGCCCGATGACCGGCAATCCGGGGCAAGCCACGTCGTTTAGCCCATCGTCCGTTTCCGTCCATGATGATAGCCACATGGTACGGAATTCCTTCCTCGGACAAAGATGGGCGCTCCGTTCTTCGTTTCCAAAGTTTTCTCCAGTTCATGCTTGTCAGTCCCCCGGAATATTAAGAAAACTTGGCATTCGCCAAGTCCTTGGACTTGTGAATGCCTCAGCTACACTTATACTTCCATAATTTCCTGTTCTTTCGCCGCCAACAGCTTGTCGATTTCGGCAACGTAACGATCCGTTGTTGCTTGGATCTTCTCTTGGGTGCGGCGGCTTTCGTCTTCCGAAATATCGCCCGATTTTTCAAGTTTCTTTATATCTTCATTGCTGTCCCGCCGAATATTGCGGACCGCTACACGAGCCTCTTCCGCCATTTTGCGGGCCATTTTTGCCAATTCCTGCCGTCTTTGCTCCGTCAGAGCCGGTATTGCGATCCGGATGACTACCCCGTCATTTGTGGGTGTCAGTCCCAGATCGGATTTTTGAATGGCTTTTTCAATTTCGGATAAAACGCTTTTATCCCACGGAGTAATGACCAACAAACGAGGCTCTGGCGCTGTCACGCTGCCAACTTGATTGAGCGGAGTGGCTGTACCATAATAGTCCACTGTAATCTTATCCAAAATTGCCGGGTTGGCGCGACCTGCCCGAAGTGTGGCAAATTCCCGCTTTAAACTGACAATCGCTTTATCCATCCGTTCATCCATTTGTTTCAAAACGTCCACTGTCATTTTCGTTCCCCCCGTACAATGGTGCCGATATGTTCACCGGTAATCACCCGTTTGATATTGCCTTTCTCCGTAATATTAAACACGATAATCGTCATATTATTATCCATGCAAAGCGAGATCGCTGTCGAGTCCATTACGCCAAGCCCTTTGTTCAACACTTCGAGATAAGTCAATTCCTCATATTTTTTCGCGTTTGCATTGGTTCTCGGGTCACAATCATATACCCCGTCCACTTTGTTTTTTGCCATCAGGATGACTTCTGCTTCAATTTCAGCGGCTCGCAAAGCGGCTGTCGTATCGGTGGAGAAAAACGGGTTGCCTGTTCCCGCCGCAAATATTACAACACGATTTTTCTCCAGATGCCGAATTGCTTTTCTGCGTATGTACGGTTCGGCCACCTGTCTCATCTCAATAGACGTTTGTACGCGCGTCTGCACTCCGTTGTTTTCCAGCGCATCCTGCAACGCCATTGCATTCAGGACAGTAGCCAACATCCCCATGTAGTCAGCTGTCGCCCGATCCATCCCCTGAGAACTGCCGGAAACTCCCCGCCAGATATTGCCGCCGCCAACAATCACCGCCACTTCTGTTCCCATCTCGACAATTTCTTTTATCTGAACAGCGGTTGTCTGGATCACTCCTGCGTCGATCCCGTATCCGCCATCACCCGCAAGGGCTTCACCGCTTAGTTTGAGCACCACCCGTTTGTACTTGGGCTGAAGCATCTTTCACCCTCCACTTCCACTTTAAGAAAAATATTTTCTACAAACAGCCCCGTTCTCCTGCACCGGATTCAAAAGCTTCTATCGGAACACGATGGCAGAAGCGTCGTTCATTCACTGTTTGAAAAAAAGGGAACACCGTCTGTGTTCCCATATACAGCTTGCTAGATTTTCGCTTGCGACATTACTTCTTCCGCAAAATTGTCTTGTTTCTTTTCCAATCCTTCGCCCATTTCAAAACGAGCAAAGCGGCGGATCGAAATATTTTCACCGATTTTGGAAATCTGTTCATTCAACAGTTCCTGTATCGTTTGATCCGGGTTCTTTACAAATTCCTGTTCCAGCAGGCAGGTATCTTTAAAGAACTTGTCGATCCGGCCTTCTACAATCTTATCCACAATGTTGGCCGGTTTGCCTTCATTTAGAGTCTGTGCCCGCAAGATTTCTTTTTCTTTTTCCACCACATCGCCAGGCACCTCTTCCCGCCTTACGTACTGCGGCTTAGCGGCTGCAATGTGCATCGCCACATCTTTTACGAAGGAACGGAATTCTTCCGTTTTGGCAACAAAGTCCGTCTCGCAGTTGACTTCGACGAGAACACCGATTTTACCGCCCATGTGGATGTAAGATTCGACAACACCCTCCGCTGCAATACGGCCTGCTTTTTTGGCTGCCGCCGCAAGACCTTTCTCACGGAGAATTTCCACCGCTTTTTCCATGTCGCCGTTCGCGTCCTGCAGAGCTTTCTTACAGTCCATCATACCGGCGCCCGTTCTTTCGCGAAGCACTTTTACATCATTCGCTGAAACGCTCATATCTAAATCCTCCTTATGTAGTTGCGCACGAATTGACAAGCATATAAAAAGGGATGCAAGGGTCCTCCCACCCTGACGCACCCCTCCTCAGTCATTACGCAGTTTGTTCGTCGTCGTCGTCACTGCCGCCCTGCGTGCCTTCCAAGATTGCATCTGCAATCTTAGCCGTCAGCAATTTTACGGCACGAATCGCGTCATCGTTGCCAGGAATCACATAATCGATTTCATCCGGATCACAGTTTGTGTCGACAATACCGACAATCGGAATACCGAGTTTACGTGCTTCTGCAACTGCAATTCGCTCTTTCCGAGGATCGATAATGAACAAAGCACCCGGCAGACTTTTCATTCCTTTAATACCGCCGAGAAACTTCTCCAGTCGGTCCATTTCTTTACGCAGTTGAATGACTTCTTTTTTGGGCAGAACGTCAAACGTTCCATCTTCCTGCATTTTTTCCAACTCATGCAGACGTTCAATCCGTTTACGAATTGTGCCAAAGTTGGTCAACGTACCCCCCAGCCAACGCTGGTTCACAAAGTACATGCCGGAACGTTCTGCTTCTTCTTTAACAGAGTCCTGCGCCTGTTTTTTGGTGCCGACAAAAAGCATGGTTTTCCCTTCCGCAGCCAGGTCACGCACAAAGTTGTAAGCTTCTTCCACTTTTTTTACTGTTTTTTGCAGGTCAATAATATAAATTCCGTTACGTTCGGTGAAGATGTAGCGAGACATTTTGGGGTTCCAACGGCGCGTTTGATGGCCAAAGTGAACACCCGCCTCCAGCAATTGCTTCATGGAGATGATCGCCATATCTTCCACCTCCTTTCTGATGGTTGATTTTCCTCCGCTGTTTTCATTCCGTTGAACACGGCACCATGCGAAAACAAAAATCATCGATTCCGCTTGTCACCGCACCATTCAAACGGTCCAGCAGCGTGTGTATTTAACACCATGTGTTACTATACCATAACCGCACAACGGGTTGCAAGAACCTAACAAAAAACCATTGCATGCAGCAATGGTTATCGTGTAAGGACGCGCAGAACTTCGTTTGGATCTGCGTTTAGCGGCAGTTCATACGTACCGGAACGAATATGTCTGCTTTTATCCTGCGCCCCCCATAAAAAATCCTGCGATTCTTTGAGCACCCCGCGCTGGACAAGCAAATCGGCTACTTCACTAGCCACCATTCCGTTTTTAATCTCGACTTGTACTTTCGTTGTGGCGGAGTTTGGTTGGTTCTGACCTTGTGAGTCGGCAGGTTGCGGTGCGGCAGCAGATCCTGTCGGAGCGGATGGTACGGTTGCCTGTAAAGATCCCTCTTTTCCGACGGAAGAGGGAGAAGCCTTTGTACCAGCCGCAAGCAAACCGTAAAGCCCGAAAACAATCGCAGCCACAAGCAACCCGCTGCCAAACCCTAACAAAAATTTGCGATCTTTAATCATACTGTGTTCCCCTGCTTTACCAGACTTAAAATCATCTGAATTTCTCCCATTCCAATTCCTGTTTGTTTCGCTATTTGCTCCGGTGTCCGCCCCTCATTCCACATCGTTACAATCCGGCTGTAATGCTCGTTGAAAACGATAGCAGGCGTCGGTTCCGAATCCTTGACGGATCGCTTGGTTTCCCTGCCTTGGGTTGACAAAAACTCAACCTTCGCTTCCAACTCTTCCAATTTCTCTCTATTTTCCTCTGTTTCTCGCTGCAGTTTCGTCTCCAGTTGTTTAATCGTTTGCAGCAGATACTGGTTTTCTTTTTCAAACTCATCCATGAACGCTTGCAAACTTTCTTCCAGATCCTTGTCCACCAGATGGGGGACTGATTCCTGCTTTCCTTTCAAAACGGCAAACAGGATCACTCCAATCCCCAACAGGGACATGAACAAAAAAACGCTAAGATCCATAATAACTCTCCTCTGCTACCCTCGAAGATCAATGTGTTTTCCTTTATACGGATGTTTGGCTTCCTGCTGTTCCGCTTTTTTGCGACGCCGTTTTGACCCTGGAGTGGATGATTGATCACCGGTTTGTTGATTCTGATTCGAGACGGTCTGGTTCTCGTCCGCCTGGTTAGGACGGTGAATCTCTTTTTCAATTTGCTTATGCATCGTTTGTTCAAAAGCGGCTTGTTGGTTAAGTTGTTGCTGCTGCAGTTGCTGCTGGATTTTGGCTACTTCCGTAACTTTTGGAATGGAAATTTGCAGTTCAATGTTTCGCTGCGACATACGCCATCACCACCAATCGCAAAGTGCAAAGCAGACGAACCTTCCGCTTTATTTTCACAGAGGTACGGTTCGAACCTCTGCATCCCGAATGACGAAAGAAACATGTGACAACGAGTCACGAACAAAATATATATAATTGCTAAGCATAATTTTGACACCCGGATGCACCGTATCAAACACGTTGACACGAGCGCTTTTCAAATCCTGCAAAACCATCTCAATCTCAGAACGGCGGAACATCAGTTCCTCTCCTTCCAATTTGTAATGATTCAGTGTCAATTTCAATTTCTGCAGGAGGGCCGCTTTGTCAGGCGGCAGATTGTGCCCGCCGGCGTTCATATTTTCAAGCAGGTCAACCGCTTTTTGCGTTTTGTCCACATTTTTAATCAATTCTTTCATTTTTTCGTTAATGGACGCCAATTCAGCACGCAAATGCGGATGCACGCCCACTTCCAGTTCAGTTGGTGTGGCCATCTGCGATCCCAATACTTTCGTAACGACTTCTTCACCGGCCCGCACGATGCCACCCACTATCACACCCTTGCGCCCTTCCATGATCACTTTCGCACCGGCGCTGACTTGGCTATGCATGATACTTTCTCCTACATAGCAACTGCCTTCCACACTGATACTCGCATTTTGGATGAAAGGGGTTCGCAAATTGCCGCCGGAACGTATGAAGCCTTTATTTCTGCCCTGTACGCCGCCACGAATTGTAACGTTGCCGTCCGCTTCCACCGTTGCAGCATCCACGTATCCCTGGATCTCCACATCGCCTTCCGCTTTAATCCGAAAACCGGGCTGTACGTTTCCCAAAATACGGACAGAACCGCTGAATTCAATATTTCCAACGGAAAAATCAACATCTTTTTGCACCACATATTCATTAAATATGTTGATCTTGTTTTCCCTTTGGATAAAAACCACGTGTCCGTCCGTTTCAGCCAACAAGGTGCATCCGTCTTCGTCGACTTTCGTGTTTTTCCCCTGCGGCAGCCGGTAATCACGCCCCTGTTTGGCAATAATCGGTTGGCCACTGACTGCCATCCCATCGACCCCTGGCTGGGGTGGAATCCGCTTCGCCAAGACGGCCCCTTGTTTGACCGTATTCACAGAGCCCATATCGAAATAATCGACTTTTCCCGTTTCGAGAACTTTCGGAGTGCGCTGACCGTCCTCTTCTATATAGATTTCAATGATTGCGTCTTGCCCTTTTTCCGCTGGTTTACCGACAGCAATACGCAGACGTTGTTGGATGTGAGCGGCTGGATCCGACACAATTTGCTGACAGAGCGCCATGTCGATCCCCAGCAGAATACCCGCATTTTTTAAAAAATCCAATAATCCCTCGATCGTGAGCTGTATATCCGCAGGGGGCTCTTTTTCGATCAGCAATGTCCCGTAGAGACCCTGCTCTTCCAGGAACACTTTACAATTTTTGATCCACCAGCTTTTCTCCTCCATCCCTTCCATGTCGGCCCCCTGTATCATTATTTAGATCAAGTCATTTCTCTTGCGGCTGAGTGCGCCGCGCAATCTGCAGATTGCTTTCGTATGGAGCTGAGAGATCCGTGCAGAACTGACTTGCATAATTTCCGCAATTTCTTTAAAAGACAATTCTTCATAATAATACAACGCCACTACCATCTTTTCCTTCTCCGGCAGACGGTCGATCGTCTTAACAAGAATATTTCTAATTTCATCGCGAGACAGTTTCGTATCCGGATTTTCTGCTGAAAAATCAGGCAGTCCATTATACCCAACCGTATCGTCTCCGTCCGAATACATAAATTCTTCCAAAGAATAGACAGAACCGGCTGAAATGTGTGTCAATCGTTTCTGCAATTCTTCCTGGCTGATTCCCAAATGAGCGGCGACTTCTTCATCAGTGGCCGATTCCTTCTTGTTGGCTTCCACAAACGCGTAAGACCGTTCAATTTCTTTCGCCCACAGCCGTACCTGCCGGGGCACCCAATCCATTTCACGCAGACCGTCAAGCACAGCCCCTCGGATTCTCCAGGTGGCAAAAGTTTCAAATTTTACACCTCGCTCAGGCGTATAGCGTTCCACCGCTCCAATCAAGCCGAGTGTACCCATACTAACCAAATCTTCTCTTGCAATATGGGACGGCAACCCTTTTGACAGACGATTGACGACCTGTTGAACGAGCGGTAGATATTGTTCAATTAACTCGTTCATCTGCGTCCACCTCCGTTACTCCTTCATCGTTCGTACAGCCTGCACCGCCCGCGCCGTCATCTCGTCATCCATCGAATCTACATTTTGGACAACCCAAGGTTGGAAATCAGCGGGGGACGGAGGAGTGTCAAATGATTCGGGCGGCAAGGATACATCAAACTGTTGCCCCAATGCGGTTTGGGCTGAATCTGCATTCGTTTCGCCGGTCAGTTTCGGATCGTCCGCCGTTTTTCCCAATGAAAAAAACAACTGCGTTCCCCATGATAGAAACAGCAAAAATACAAATCCAACCAATCCCCTCTGCAGGCTGGTCCACAACAAATTCCCTCCCAGCAGACTTGCGGCAAAACCGATTGCAAATCCCGCAACGCTTGCCCACCCTATAAAATTGGAACGGTTTTCTTTTTTCGGCTTCATATCGTTTTGACCCCTTGTGAAACTGTACGGATCGTCAACATACCATCCACAGGTGAAAAATCAATGGTTCTTCCGGAATTGCCACCCGTATCTTCCGATCGGAGCGGGATTCGCAGCAGCGTAAGCGCTTCTTTTACCGCTTCCACATTGCGCGGTCCAATACGAATCAAATCGCTCTGGGTTAGAGTAGAAAACATTTGAGCGCCGCCTGCAATTTTCGCGACCATTCTGCTGACGACAGCCCCTTTTTCCTGCATTTTTTTCACCAGCAAAGGGATCGCTGTATCGGCATATTTGGCCGGATTTTCAACCGTTTGCGCCGCAGCGTTAGGCAGCATTACATGCGCCAAACCGCCCACTTTTACAGTCAGGTCGACAATTGCCACTCCCACACAGGAACCTAATCCAACCGTCCGAAGGACATCCGGTTCAACCGCTACGTTTAAATCAGCCATACCGACTTTTACGATGTTCAAGAGTGTTCAACCCCCAACCTCTTGAAGATCGTTTGCAAAGAGGCAGGGTCAGGTAAAAAGAAGAACTGGCTTTCCACATTTTCATTGCCCTGCCGAAATTCAGTCTCTACCACAAGCACCGTATCACAAGACATTCCTACATGCATAAAAGCCACATTTAGCAGTGCTCCTGCCATATCAATCGAAATCGCTGGAACGGATTGGTACATTTTCGATTGGGTAAGGTCGGAAAAGGCGGAAATATAAGAACCGCAAAGAATATTGCCAATTTCCATCAGGGCCGACAGTTCATATTCGTTGTACAGATTGACTTCCGAGCCCGGCATTAATGCAGAAAGCAGCATTTTGGCGCTTTCTACGTGCAGCATCATGAACATACTGCCCGTTATGTCTCCGTCCACCCGGAAGAAAACACCGACTACTTCCTGTTCAGAGTTTCCGACTACTTCGTCAACTTCCTGCAGAGGCGCCACGTGCACACGCGGCACACTCATCTCCACCTCTTTTTGCATCAAGATGGACAATGCAGTAGCGGCATGACCGGCGCCGATATTCCCTATCTCCTGAAAAACGCTGAGTTGAAACTTGTTAATAGTAGAGAAAGGATCCTGCATTATTCGCTCTCCACTTCATTAAACTGCTGCAGTTCCTCTATATTCAGCACCTTTTCCAGGTTTAGAATAATCAACAGCCGTTGGCCCAGATTGGCAACCCCGTCCAGATAGGCGGCCCGCAAACCTCCGACCACTTCCGGCGGCGGTTCAATCGCAGACGTTTCAATATCCACCACATCGTTGGCGGCATCAACAATCAGCCCGACTTCCATGTCGTTTACCGCTACAATAATAATCCGGGTAGAATCCGTGTAATTCTCAGTCCCCAGGTTAAACCTTGTTTTCAGGTCAATGACCGGGGTGACAACACCGCGTAAATTCATCACCCCTTTGACAAAAGCGGGGGTTCTCGGGACACGGGTAATTCGCTGCATTCGCTCAATCGAACGGACCTGATTCACTTCCACGCCGTATTCTTCCTCTAGCAAACGAAACACGATATACTTGCGGTCATTGATTCCTTGTTCCAATTCCTGTTTATCGATCATGATAGCCTTCCTCCCTAATGAATCAATGCGTTGCAATCCAGAATCAATGCAACTTGTCCGTCACCCAGGATGGTAGAACCGGAAATACCCGGAATTCCGCTGGACAGATATTTGCCTAACGACTTTAACACCACTTCATGCTGTCCGATAAATGAATCGACTACCAACGCCGCCAGCTTCTCCCCTTTGCGGACGATCACCACATTTTCGCTGTCATCCGTTTTTTCCTGCAGACGCGGGATAGAAAACACTTCCTCCAACGAGACGAGCGGCACGACTCGGCCACGGAAATCCATCACCGTCTGGCCATGCACACTTTTGATTTCGGACCGTTTTAAATTGGCCGTTTCAATAATAGACGTCAGCGGAATGGCGTACTTTTCATCATTGACCTGTACCAGCATCGCCTGAATGATAGAAAGGGTAAGCGGCAGTTGGATGATGAATTTGGTTCCTTCACCAATCACCGAGTTAATCAGCACGCGACCGCCAAGCGATTCAATTTTGTTTTTTACCACATCCAGACCGACGCCTCGTCCAGATACGTCAGAAATTTTTTCGGCCGTGCTGAAACCGGAACGGAACATAAAGTCAAATACCTGATCATCCGACAGGTTTTCACCGCGTGCTGCGTCAACAAGTCCCCGTTCAATCGCTTTTTGCAAAATTTTATTGCGGTCGATGCCGCGCCCGTCGTCTGAAATCTCGATAAACACATGATTTCCCGAATGATAGGCGTAAAGGACCAACTTTCCTGTTTCACTCTTACCTGCCCTTTTCCGCTCATCCGGTGTTTCCAGACCGTGATCCAAAGCGTTTCGCAGCATATGTACGAGCGGATCACCAATTTCGTCAATCACAGTACGATCCAGTTCTGTTTCGGCGCCAAAGATTTCAAACTCAACCTTTTTGTTCAATTCTTTCGCCAAATCGCGAACCATCCGCGGGAATCGGTTAAATACCGTTTCCACCGGGACCATCCGAATGGTCATGACAATCGATTGCAAATCGGTGCTGACCCGGGTCATGTGCTCAACCGTTTCAACCAATTCCAGATTGTTGATTTCGCGTGCAATCTGTTCCAGTCGTGTGCGATCAATCACCAATTCGCTAAACAGATTCATCAACACGTCAAGCCGCTCAATATCCACACGCACCGATTTGCCGGCAGACAGTTTTTTTGTTTCGCCAGATTTGCCGTTGTTGCCGTTTTTCCCGTTCTTCACAGTGGATAAAGAGGCAGCCGGTGCCTCCGACGCCTGTGTTGCGGCAGCAGCTTCCGTTTCCGCTTTGTCCGCTTCCTGTTGCAGTTCCTGGGCAGAATGAACCGTAACTGAGGCAACCTCCGAAACATTTAGACCTGTTTTCTTCACCGTTTCCGGATCCGCATCCGTTACCAGAACGATCTGAAACTCGTTTTCAAATTTCTCTTCTTCCAAATCTTCCACTGTCGGAACTGATTTGATAATTTCGCCTATTTCCTCGTACGCGTTAAACACCATATAGGATCTTGCCGCACGCAGTACACAGGCGCTATCCAACACAACATCCACAACATAAACATTCTTGCCGTTGTTAAGCGATTCGCTGATCACCGTTTTTTCATACTGATTGAATGACCAGTCGACGGTTGCCGAACCATCTTTCGGGTTGTCAGCCGAAGCTGCTTGCGCCAACGGCTTACCCTGCACGATGGCATTCAACTGTTGAACCGCTTCTTCAATCGACGCGGTAGAGTCAGCGCCTGTTTCGATAATGTCAGCCAATTGCGTCTCCAACAGGTCTACACAACGGAACAGTACATTCATCACATCTTCGGTGACAGGCAGTTTATCATTTCGCATCAAATCCAAAGCGTTTTCCATTTCGTGCGTCAAATGGGCCATTTTTTCAAACCCCATGGTAGCCGCCATCCCTTTTAAGGTATGAGCGGAACGAAATACCACATTGACGATTTCGGAACTGGGGGCCTGTTCGAGTTCCAACAGATTTTCGTTGATTGCTTGCAGATGTTCTTTTGATTCCTCAATGAACATTTCCATGTATTGATTCATGTCCATTTCAAGTCACCTCCCTAGGATGATAAAAAATTCAGGATTTGTTGGGCGACGTTTTCCAACGGAACCACCGCATCGACACACCCCGTTTCAAACGCCGCTTTTGGCATTCCATATACAATGCACGTTTCTTTTGCTTCCGAGATGGTTTTTCCGCCGACCTGCTTAATGGACCGAAGCCCTTTGGAACCGTCGCTTCCCATTCCGGTCAAAATCACCGCCTGCAAAGAAATGCCGTGCAACTTCGCGACCGAAAAGAACAGATTGTCGACTGCGGGACGATGCCCTCCAACCGGCGGCGACTGGTCCAACTGAACTTCGCATCGGCCGCCTGTCTGTTTGATTTCCATATGATAATCGCCCGGTGCTATATAAACATGACCCATTTCAAGCACCTGACCGTTTGTTGCCTCATCAACCCGAATCGCACAAATCTGATCCAACCGTTTGGCAAGTGACTTCGTAAATCCGGGTGGCATATGCTGGACTACCACAACCGCCGCCGGCAGATCGGCAGGCAACTGAGTAAGTACGGTCTGTAAGGCACGCGGACCGCCAGTTGATGTTCCGATGGCCACCAGTTTCTTCAGTTTCCCGTCAACAAACGGAACCGATTTTGCAGATTGTGCGGATTTCTGACTCGAAATACCGGCAAATCTATCGTATCCCGTGGGTGGTGAAGGCCGCATCAGTGGTTTTCGATTTTTAGCCGCTTTCACTTTCGCAATCAATTCACTCGCTACCTTTTCGATATCCAGCGAGATACTGCCGGACGGTTTCGCGATAAAATCAAACGCTCCCAGTTCCAGGGCGCGGATTGTATGATCAGCGCCCGCTGTTGTCAAACTGCTGAGCATGATCACCGGCAGCCTATGCTCCATTTGAATTTTGGGCAACGTTAGCAAACCATCCATCACCGGCATCTCAATATCGAGTGTAACCACATCTACATCGTGCTTTTTCAAGAGATCCAATGCCTCTTGGCCATTCCTCGCTGCTGCCACTACTTCTATGTCTGAATCTGCCTGCAGCATATCTGTAATCAGTCGTCTCATCAACGCAGAATCATCGACAACCAGTACGCGAATCGGAGTCAACGCGACCCCCCCTTGTCAAGATCTAGTTGCGAAACACTTGTCTCATACGGGAAAGGAATGATTTGATCCCCATATCCATCGACTGGACTCCGGTTGGCATTTTCAGCTGTTTTCTAACCAACTGGTCAATGCAACGACTGGCTGGCGAGTCGGGATACCTTACAAAAAAGGGAACCTGTTGTTTGACCGCCTCCGATACCTTCGGATCATCAAGCAGATAACCAAGTGATTTCAGATCAAAATTGAGAAATTTCTTACTGACCAACGATAATTTTTCCGCGACTTGTTTGGCCTCCATTATCGACGTTGCCCGATTGACCACCAGTTGCATGTTGAGCAAACGCCCGCTTTCCCGGGTAATCAGTTTGATCAATGCGTACGCGTCTGTAATCGCAGTCGGCTCCGGCGTGCTGACAATAATCACATCGTCTGACGACAAAATAAATCGAAGCGTTCCTTGATTCATTCCAGCCCCTGTATCGATGATCAGAAAATCGGCAAATCCCTGCAATTCACCCAGCTGCAGCATAAGATATTCGAACTGGTCCGGTTGCAGCGTCAAAAAATCCCGTAAACCGGAACCGCCTGCAATATAATGAATTCCATACGGTCCAAGCTCCAAAATCTCCCATATGGTCGCCTTCTTCTGCACCAGATCGGCAAGCGTTCGCCGCGGCGTTTGCCCCATCAAAACGTCAATATTTGCAAAACCGACATCGGCGTCCAGGACCACCACCTTTTTACCGCATGCGCTTAATCCGAGTGCGAAATTCAGGGAAAAATTCGATTTGCCCACGCCGCCTTTACCGCTTGTAATCGTAATTACGCGTGTCGCGGGGCGTATTTCATCTGTGGCGACCGGAACAATTTGTCGAAGGCGCTGCGCTTGATCAAACATTATGATTCTCCCCC
Source organism: Effusibacillus dendaii (assembly GCF_015097055.1). Classification (NCBI taxonomy): domain Bacteria; kingdom Bacillati; phylum Bacillota; class Bacilli; order Caryophanales; family Alicyclobacillaceae; genus Effusibacillus; species Effusibacillus dendaii. The sequence goes on along the minus strand of NZ_AP023366.1, from coordinate 253,909 downwards.
ACTATCAAACTGGCGATCTTTTCGGGGGTCGCCACCTCAATGTCATCCGGTACATTTTGTCCGGTGGTAAAATAGGCAGAAGGCTTTTTAAACCGGTAGCTAAGATTAAAAATCGCACCGTAACTGGTTGTTTCATCCAGCTTTGTAAAGATGAACTTGTCGATCGGAACCCCTTCAAAATTCGATACGATTTGCTCCAGATCATTCGATTTGGTAGTAAGCGACAGCACCAGAAACGTTTCATCCGGTTTGCAGGCGCCCAAAAAATCGTTCAACTGGCTGACGTATGCGGTATCCCCATAGTTTCGACCGGCCGTATCGATCAGAATTAAATCGAGATCTTTCATCTTCTCAATCGCCTGTTCGATCTCGTCTGATGAAAAAACCACTTCCACCGGCATCTGAAGGATATTTCCGTACGTTTTCAACTGTTCCACAGCAGCAATTCGGAACGTGTCCGCTGTAATAAAACCGACTTTCCTTCTGTTTTTCAAAAATTCGGCTGCTGCGATCTTTGCAATGGTAGTCGTTTTTCCGACACCAGTCGGTCCTACAAAGGCCACTACTTTGGAGGTCGAAGCGAGCGGTGCCGGAAGCATATGATCATTGATTTCTTTACTGATTAAATTTATCAAAATATGTCGAAATTCCTGCTCATCTAATGAATGAATTTGTTCATTTTCTTTCAAAATCCGTAAAACCAACGATTCTATCAGTTCGTCAGACAAGTCATTCCGTTCCAAATCGGAGCGGATTTTTTGAATCGGAGCAGGAAGTATATCACTGCCGGTATGCAGAAACTTGGAGATCACGTCACGCAACCCTTGTACTTCTTTCAGGATTTCCGCCTCGAATTCTCCACCGCGGGTTTCCGCTGTCTGTCGCTGCAGAGAGATTTGCCGTTCGACAGCTGCCATCAAACCGGCAACCTGTTTCGCATCATACTGCGTATCGGCTGGCAAGGAAGCGCGTTGGACCGCAGATGGCTGTCTGCCTGCAGAGGATGTCTGCTTAGTCGGTACCGCTTGCTGCTTTCCAACCGATGTTTTGTTTTGGCCATAAGCTTTCGCGGCAGCGGAGACGGGCGTTTTTACGGCAGTCGGCGGACCGTCGTTTACCGCAGCCACAACTTCCAATTGCGTCGCGCCAAACATACCGAAGACACCCCGCTGCTTGACTTTTTTGGAACTGAGTATTACTGCCTCATGTCCTAAATCCTGTTTGATCCTGTTTAACGCTTCCGGCATGTCTTTGACAAGATACCGTTTTACGATCATCAGATGGTCACCGTCCCTCCGCTTTTTACTTCCACCGACGGATCCAGTTCGTTATAGGAAAGAACCGGCAAATCGGGTAATATCCGTTCCAGCAGCCGTCTAAAATGCATCCGTATGTTGGGGGATGTGAGAACAAGTGGCGAATGGCCCGCTGTCGCCAAAGATTGAATTTGCTCGTTCAAAGATTGATAGATTTTCTGCGAAATGGCCGGATCCAAAACCAGATAGGAACCTTGTTCCGAATGTTGGATGTTGTCGACCACCGTCTGTTCCACATTTGGCGCCAGCGTGATCACCGTCATCGGCTGGCCGGGCGGTCGGAACTGATGGGTAATTTGCCGCGCCAGCGCGGCTCGTACATATTCGGTCAGCATGTCCGGGTCTTTCGTATAGGCAGCGGTATCCGCCATTGTTTCCAAAATGGTGACCAGATCCCGGATCGATACTTTTTCTCTTAATAGGTTGGACAGCACTTTCTGAATATCCCCGATTGAAAAAAGATTCGGCACAACTTCCTCAACAAGCGCCGGATACTGATTGCGGATCGACTCGACAAGTTGCTTCGTTTCCTGTCTGCCCAACAATTCATAGGCATGCCGTTTCAAAATTTCAGTTAAGTGAGTAGCCACCACCGATGGCGGGTCGACAACCGTATACCCCGCCATCTCCGCCGTATCCCGCATATCCTCCGATATCCACAACGCGGGCAAACCGAATGCAGGTTCTTTTGTTTCAATCCCCACCACGCGTGGATCATCAATACCGGGGCTCATCGCCATAAAGTGATCCAAAAACAGCTCACTTCTCGCCACTTCAACCCCTTTCAATTTGATGACATATTCATTCGGCCGCAGTTGAATATTGTCGCGAATTCGAATGACAGGGATCACAATTCCAAGTTCTAACGCCAACTGGCGGCGAATCATGATGACGCGATCCAACAGGTCGCCGCCCTGATTCGTATCGGCCAGCGGAATTAACGCATAACCGAATTCAAATTCGATCGGATCGACATGCGTTAATGTAACAACGCTTTCCGGACTGCGCACTTCCTCCTGCTCCTCCTGCTCCGCCTGCACCTGCTGTTTAATCGCTTCTTCCGCTTTTGTCTGCTGGATTCGAAAGCCTCCAACAGCCAACAATCCCGCGAGAGGAGCTGTTCGCAGGATACCAATGGGGGTAAATACGCCAAGCAAAAGAAGCATGCCGGCCACCACATAGAGCATTTTGGGATAGGAAAGCATTTGACGCAGCACATCTTGGCTCAAATTGCTGTCAGACGCAGCACGTGTAACGACCAGACCTGTAGCGGTCGAAATCAGCAAGGCCGGGATTTGGGAAACCAAACCGTCCCCGATCGACAGCAATGTATATTGCTGTAACACCTGTGTGACACCCATACCCTGGTTATTCATCGTCATACCGACAATAAATCCGCCAATGATGTTGATTACAACAATGATAATGGAAGCGATTGCGTCTCCCTTGACAAACTTGCTGGCCCCGTCCATCGCTCCGTAAAAATCGGCTTCCCGTTCGATTTTTCGTCTGCGCTCACGCGCTTCTTTTTCCGTAATCAGACCGGCGTTCAAATCTGCATCTATGCTCATTTGCTTACCGGGCATCGCATCCAGCGTAAAGCGGGCTGCCACTTCCGCCACACGTTCTGCCCCTCTGGTAATTACAATAAATTGGATAATGACAAGAATCAGAAATACAATAAAACCAACAACCGCGTTTCCGCCCACCACAAAGCTGCCAAACGTGTGAATCACTTCACCCGCTTCTCCCTGTCCAAGAATCAAACGGGTAGAAGAAACGTTAAGTCCAAGGCGAAAAAGAGTGGTGATCAACAGCAGCGCTGGAAAAATGGCGAATTGCAGAGGTTCTTTCGTATTCATTGCGATAAGTAAAATGGTGAGGGCAACACTGAAATTGATGATCAGCAAAAAATCCAGCAGCCATGTAGGCAACGGAATGACCATCATCACCACAATCCCCAAAATGCCGAAAATCACACCCGCGTCTTGTATGCGCAACGTTTTCACCTCACTTTAGACTTTTCGTTTCAATCGGTACACGTAAGCCAGCACTTCTGCAACCGCCTGGAACAGGTCTTCCGGGATCTGTTGCCCGATGTCAACGGTACGGTACAACGTCTGTGCAAGCGGCCGATTTTCCACCAGCAGCACTCCGTGTTCCCTTGCCGTTTGCTTGATTCGCTGCGCTACCTCATCAATCCCCTTTGCCAGCACAATCGGCGCTTCCATGCGGTCCCCGTCATACTGCACAGCCACCGCAAAGTGGGTCGGGTTGGTAATTACCACATCCGCTTTCGGCACATCCTGCATCATCCGCCGCATCGCCATCGCCCGTTGCCGTTCCTTGATTTTCCCTTTGATCAGCGGATTCCCTTCCGACTTTTTAAACTCTTCTTTGATGTCTTCCTTGCTCATCCGCAAACTGCGTTCATGATCATAGCGCTGGAAAAAATAATCAAACACAGCCAGCACCAGCATCAATAAGGCGCATTTCCAAATAATCGTGTAAGTCGTGTCGCCAATCGCCGCCAGAATGCCTCCTGGTTCAAGCCGCGTCAGATTAGAGAACGATCTGATTTGCTGCGTCACCGTATCGTAAACCACATACCCAATCAAGACGACTTTCATCAGCGATTTGGCCAATTCGGCCAAAGTGCGCACCGAGAATATTCTTTTAAATCCGGCTATCGGATTGATTTTTTCAAATTTGGGAGTAATCGGCTCGATTGTAAAAATGCCGCCGACCTGAAGATAGACCGCCAAGAAACCTACTATTAAAACAACCGCCAAAATCGGCAAAACCAATTTCGCCGTTACCAGCATCAGATTCAAAAACAGCCGGTGTGTATTTCCCTCTGTCAGCCACATCATCAAATCAGTGGTCAAACTGTTTTTCGTAAAATCAGTCAGATTCGTGATATAGAAACCGCTCATCATCTTTAAAAGCAAAATGGCGCTTAACAGAATAACCGCCGAAGACAGTTCGGGGCTGCGCGGAATTTGTCCTTTTTTACGGGCATCCTGCAGTCTTTTTGGCGTGGGTTTTTCTGTCTTTTCACCCGCAAACTGCTGCAAATCCCACCGTATCATGGCGAACCTCCCAGCAACTGAAGCAGCATGTCCACTTGCCGAAAAATCAGCTGAAACATATCCTGCAGAAAATAAACAAACACCGGCATTGCAAGAATCAGCATAAACAACCCCAAAAAAATTTTGGCTGGCATTCCGACCACAAAAACATTCATCTGCGGTACGGTTCTGGCCAATACCGCAAAACCAACGTCGGCCAGGAATAGCGTTGCAACAGCAGGCATTGCGATTTTAACAGCCAGCAGGAAAAGAACGGACATCGCCTTAAAGAAGAACTCAATCAACCCATCTGTCATCACAAAATGGTTAATCTGAACAAACTGAAAGCTTTGCAAAACGGCCGTAATCAGGGCATAGTGCCCATTCAATCCCAGGAACAGAAGGATGGCCAGCAGATTTTTAAAACTTCCGAGAATCGGTACGGCCGCTCCCGTCTGCGGATCAAATACGTTCGCAATCGAAAATCCGATTTGCATGTCGATGATCTGCCCCGCCATTTGCACGGCCGAGAAAAGAAGCAAACACGTATACCCGATCATCAGCCCTACCAGCGCTTCCTTGACAACAGCCAAAAGCAGCAGCAACGGGCTTGACAATCCTGCCGTTTGGTTTTGCAAGTCGGGAGCCGCCGTGAAAGCAATCAGACTTACAAAAAAGGACAAACCGATTTTAAATGGGGCAGGCACGCCTTTCATGCCAAAAACGGGTGCAACCATAAACATGCTGCTGACACGTGTCAGTATGAGCAACAACGTTTCCGCTTGCATGAGCAGTTGATCGTAATTCACAAATATCTCCGCCTATCGCACGAATTGCATCAAATTGCCCAGAACACCATTTGTAAAATCAAGCATCACCGAAAGCATCCAGGGACCAAAAACAGCCAAAGCGATAACAACCGCCAGAATTTTGGGGATAAAAGACAACGACTGTTCTTGAATTTGAGTGGTGGCTTGAAAAATGCTGACGATCAGCCCGACCACCAGTCCAAAAATCAGGATGGGCGCGGCGATTTTAAGGGTTGTCCACATCGTCTGCTGCCCTAATTGAATGACAAAACCGGTTCCCACGTTTTAAAACCTCCACAGCGAGACCTAGCGCGTAAGCGCCAAGGCGAGACTTGTGCCCTTTGGGTACATTACTGGTATCCTTGCAGCAAGGATTTGACTATCAGATACCAACCGTCTACCATTACGAACAATAGAATTTTGAACGGCAAAGAGATCATTACAGGGGGAAGCATCATCATCCCCATCGACATCAATGTAGTCGATACAACCAAGTCTATAATCAGAAACGGTATAAAGAGCATAAAACCAATTTGAAAAGCGGTCTTCAGTTCGCTGATCGCATAAGCAGGCACCAACGTGGTCAACGGAATTTCTTCAATCGTTTTCGGAACCGGATCTTTTCGGTATTCGATAAACAACATTAAATCCTTTTCCCTTGTCTGTTTGGCCATAAATTGCTTGAAAGGAATCGCCGCCTGATTTAACGCTTCCGTTTGTGTAAGCTGTCCGGCCAGGTATGGTTGTACCGCCTTTTGATTGACCTGCGAAAGCGTTGGAGTCATCACAAACAGTGTCATGAAAAGAGCCAACCCGATAAGCACTTGATTTGGCGGCATTTGCTGAATGGAAAGCGCATTTCTCGCAAACGAAAACACCACGATGATGCGTGTAAAGCAGGTCATCAGAATTAAGATCGACGGTGCCAGCGAAAGCACAGTCAGCATCAAAATAATCTGCACGCTGGTCGCAACGTTTTGCGGGCTTTGCGAACTGCTTACGTTCAGGTCGATGCCCGGAATTACCACTTGCTCCGCATTTGCCGTCGTACCGTACAACACACTACCAATCAACACGGTGAGGATAAGCAGCAGTTTTAGTTTCATCATTTATCTTCCGATTCCCATTCTGTGATCTTTCTCCGCTGCTCTTTCAATTGCCGCAGTTTTTCCTGCAATGCATCGTGGAAAGGAACGGATTCAACTGGTTCTTCCACATCCTGTTTTAGCTGGACAGGCAACCATTTCGTCAACCAACTTGGCAATTCGGATCGAGTTGCAGCAGGAGCGTGCTGTTTTAAGCGTGCCACCGATTCCTCATCCAGAATCGTATCCAACAGCGTAACATCTTCGCCTACCCCGATCACGTAGACACGATCTTCAAAATGTACCAGATGAATGGATCGGTTTGTTGCCAGCGGGTGAACGGCAATACTGCGCATCAAGGAATTTGCTTGACCGGCATTTGTTTTCATAGCCAGGAACTTAATGAATAGATACACGACACCGACTACCAGCCCAAGCACAACGATCATCTGTAGAATTCCAAACAGCAGGGACCAATCATTCCCGTTTCCAACCGTAGATGAAACCTGTTGCGTGTTAGCCGGGTTATTCCCCTGTTCAATCATCTCCTGCACCGTTTTTCCTAGTGCCAAAAGACGCACTGTCCTGTCCCCCTCACCCGTTACCCGAGCACCTTATTGATCGCTTCCAGCACACGGTCCGCCTGAAAGGGTTTTACAATGAAATCTTTCGCCCCCGCTTGAATGGCGTCAATGACCATTGCCTGCTGCCCCATCGCAGAACACATAATGACTTTTGCGTTTGGATCAAATTGGCGGATTTCTTTCAAGGCCCCAAGACCATCCATTTCAGGCATTGTAATGTCGAGCGTCACCAGATCCGGGTTCAGTTCTTTATATTTGACCACCGCCTCTTTTCCATCCTGTGCTTCGCCTACAACATCGTAACCGTTTTTGCTGAGTATCTCCTTGATCATCATTCGCATGAAAGCCGCATCGTCGACAATTAAGATTTTTTTAGCCATGGTAGATCCCCCTAGTTGATTATTGGAGTTTAGTGATACGTTCTTCTGGAGTGATGATGTCTGTTACACGCACCCCGAAATTTTCATCGATGACTACGACTTCACCTTTGGCAACCAGTTTATTGTTTACCAAAATGTCAACCGGTTCCCCAGCCAACTTGTCCAATTCCAGTATCGAACCGGGGCCCAACTCAAGAATTTCCCGTATCTGCTTACGCGTTCTGCCTAATTCAACTGTAACCTGCAGCGGGATATCCAACAGCAGCCCCAGGTTTCCATGCCCCATAACGTTCGGATCGGCTGCGCCAAACGAAGAAAATTGGGCTGGCTGTACGTTGATAGCGGGCGGCGACATGTAACCGCCTGGAGGCATCCCGTAAACGGGTGCAGACGGATACGCATTTGGCATCGGCATAGCTCCGCCAGCCATCGGGGATTGATACGGCACACCAGGTTGCTGCATAGGTGGTGTCATCATTGGTTGCTGCATCGGTGCAGAAGGCTGCTGTACGGGTGAAGCCGCGATCGGCTCTTGCGCAGTTGGCTGCGGGATGTTAGAAGTAGGAACTGACTGAGAGGGTGCCATTTCCGGTGCCGGTTGTCCAACCGTATCTTCCGTTTCCGTCTTGCCGGTCAGTTTGCTTAACATCGTTTTGGCAAAAGCAAACGGCACAAGGTTCATAATTTGCGAATCAATCAGATCGCCTACCGTTAAACGGAACGAAATTTTCACCAGCGATTCATCGCCAGGAAACAACGCTGCGGCCCGCTGTTCGTCAAACTCCATAACTTCCACCTGCGGAGGCGTAATGTTGACCAACATGTTAAAAATCGTCGACATGGAAGTAGAAGCAGATCCCATCATCTGATTCATTGCCTCTGCCACAGCGCTCAAATGGAGTTCATTCAGCTCGCCGGGAGTCACTTTGCCTTCGCCGCCAAGCATCAGATCGGCAATAATTTGCGCGTCTTCCATTCGCATAGCAAGCACGTTTGCCCCGATGAATCCTTCCGAATAGTCCACTTTCACAACCACATGGGGAATTGGCAAGTCGTGCTGCAATTCCTCCCGTTTCACAATGGTGACAGTCGGAGTCGTGATCTCGACTTTTTGTCGGAGCAAAGTGGACAAAGCGGTAGCTGCCGTACCAAACGATATATTGCCAATCTCCCCCAACGCGTCCGATTCAAAATCTGACAGACTGTATGACGATTCGGCCTCCGGTTCGCCACCGCCACCCCCTTGTTTGAGCAACGCATCAATTTCTTCTTGCGACAGAAAATCTTTACCTGTCATCTTCTATCAGCCCTTCCTCAAGTACATGAGTGATCTGTACAGCAACACGCCCCCGGCTGATTCCCGGTTGACCCAGATACTTCCGGTTTTCACCCACATTGATATGAACTTTCTGGTTGACATCCTGATCGAGTTTCACGACATCACCTACAGCCAGTTGCAGGAATTCACCGACTGAGATCGACGATGTACCCAGTTCGACAGCCACCGTCAAATTGGTTTTTTTCAAAGACTGTTCGAGCGCCTCCTGACCTTTTGTATTGTCACGAGGTTTTTTTACATTCATCCAATAATGGGCGGACAATTTGGGCATGATCGGCTCCAGCACGACATGCGGCATACAAACGTTGATCATTCCCGTCGTTTCCCCGATTTTGGAAGAGAGTGAAACGACAGCCACCGTTTCATTTGGTGAAACCAATTGCATAAACTGCGGATTGACTTCCAGAAGGTCCAGCTCCGGATTCAGGTCTGTAACCCCTTTCCAAGCTTCCCTCAAATAGTCCAACGACTTGCCAAACATCCGCATCATGACAGTCATTTCAATTTCCGTCAAATTGCGGAAATCATCCTGTCCGACTCCCGGACCGCCCAGCAGCCGGTCCAGCATCGCATATGCGATGTTGGGGTTAACCTCCATTACAAATTTTCCATCCAATGGATTGACCCCAAATACATTCAGGATCGTCACTTTCGGAATCGAGCGGATAAATTCTTCATAAGGAAGCTGTTCCACCGAAACGACCTGGATTTGAACATACGTACGCAATTGAGCGGAAAAATAAGTGGTGAGCAGCCGGGAGAAATTTTCGTAAATCCGGGTTATGCTGCGGATCTGGTCTTTCGAAAATCGCATGGCCCGCTTGAAATCGTAATTTCGGATTTTTCGTTCCGTTTCTTCTTTACGAATCTCTTCGGCTGACAACTCACCGGACGACAGCGCCGATAACAGAGCATCAATCTCGCTTTGTGACAACACTTCCGCCATACAGAATCACCCCCTTTCATCCAAAATACGTGTTACTGGATCACAATATCCGGAATGTAGACATCGATCACTTTGCCGTTTTGCAAGTACTGGTTGACTGCGTCCTTGATGTGCTGCTTCAAGAGTTGGACCCCTTCCGTTTTTTGCAGATCCACATGGGTGGTCGTATGAAGAATCTGTGTAATCGTGTCTTTGACCTGCACTTTACGCAAATTCAACTCATCCATCGCTTTGCTTCCATCGACCTGCAGGTAAACTTGGATTTGAATCAGGCTGGAACCGGCTAAATTTGTCGTAATCTTCTCGACTTGAAACTGCGTCGCCGCCAATTTGTCCGCTGCTACCGGCTTAGGGGCTTTCGGCTGGTTTTGCGCACTGCCTATGTACTGCAAGCCTACGATAGCAACAACGCCCAGCATGGCAATTGATATGATGATAATCAGTGCGATATTAAACAGTCTATTCTGAAACACCTTGTTCACCTCGTATACGACCAACTTGCAAGCCCATCAGTCCGATTTTTTGATAGTATTCGGTCACCAGACGTATCACATCGTCAACCGGTTCCCTGACCACGACTTTTTTGCCAGTCACCAGCGTGATCACCGTGTCAGGCGTCCCTTCCACCACTTCAATCAATGCGGCGTTAACCACCAGCTCAGACCCGTTAAAACGTGTAACACGGATCATCTACATCCCTCCTGCGGAGGCACCGGGCTCTCCTCCCGCCAACAGTTGTTTATCCTATATATTCGTTAGGCGGGAGAAGAAATCCGGCAACTCTTATCACTTACTATCGTTTCAGGTTGACAACTTCCTGCAAAATCTCATCAGATGTCGTGATAATCCGCGAGTTTGCCTGGAAACCGCGCTGAGCCACGATCATCTCGGTAAATTCGTTCGTCAGGTCGACGTTCGACATTTCAAGCGCACCGACGATCAGTTGGCCTGCGCCGTTCTGACCGGCAGTTGTAATCAATGGATTGTTACCTGCACTGCCAGAGTTATTAGTCGGCACATACAAATTGTCGCCAACTTTCATGAGACCGCCCGGATTCTGAAACTTCGCAATCTCCATCTGTCCCATAGACTGCGTGGTTCCAGTATTATCTACGTATTTTACATTCCCCAGACTGTCGATCGAAAACGACTGCGCGGTGGCCGGCAGCTGAGTGGTTACTCCTTTTACCCGCATACCGTTAGAAGCAAGCACTAAGTTTCCAGCTGCGTCTATTTTAAAGTTGCCGTCTCTTGTATAAAAATCGCTGGCGCCATCGGTTACAACGAAAAATCCATCACCGTTAATCATCGCATCTGTCGGAACATTGGTGGTCTGGGCGCTGCCTGGCGTTTGGAGCGTATCAATCGAAGCCGTTGCGCTGCCCAGTCCGATCTGTTTCGGGTTGATACCGCCAAGACCCGCGCCGCCGCCAGGTGCAGTCGCACCTCCCACCGTCTGGCTCAAGATGTCTTTGAACATTACCCGCCCTGCCTTGAAGCCAACCGTGTTGACATTTGCGATGTTGTTGCCGATCACGTCCAGTTTGGTCTGAAAACCCCGCATGCCTGAAATTCCTGAATACATTGAACGAAGCATGTAAAACTCGCCTCCTTGTAGTTGTGAAACGCCTCTGTCATTCGGCGTTTCGGGGCCTCCAACAAGTGGGCCGGCCCATTTTCAGAGAATTAACGCACTGTCAATATTGGTGAATACATTTTCTTGCATCGAACTTTGATCGACCGCCGTGATAATAGTCCGATTCGGAACATTTACGACAAACGCGTTACCCTTGTAGAGAATCAGCGATTCCCGACCGCCTTTTGCCGCTACCTGGTTAATCGCTTCTCCGATGCGGCCGAGATCCGATTCGTTGAGACGAATATCCCGTTTTTGCAATCGTTGTTTCGCATGGTTGGAGACAATCACATCAGATTGCTGCAATTGTTTGTCCAACTGCGCCTGAAACGCTCCCGGTTTGGCCACCGAACGACGCTCCGCCGATTGTGTCGGCAGCTTGCTTGTCGGCAAAGGTCCACGAACCTTAAACAGCCAATCCTGGCTCATACCCCCCACCTCACTTGCTCATACTGATGATAGAGTCCAGCGGAACCAGTTGGTTACCTACCTGAACCTGCATGGTCCCGTCCTTCATTTGGGAACCGCTGACTACCCCCTGTACGTTGCTTCCATCCGCACTTTTGTAAGTCACAGTCGTTCCCAGTAATTGCGCGGCAACCCCCATCGTCATTACACTCTGCAATTTCTCAAGTCCGCTCGTCATGTTTGTCATCTGTTCGAGCGAACTGAACTGTGCCATCTGCGCGATAAATTGCTCATTATCAGTCGGCTGCAACGGATCTTGATACTGCAACTGGGTCATCAACAACTTCAGAAAATCATCTTTGCCAAGCGTTTTGTTGACCGCCTGCGAGAGCGAGTTGCTTGTCGATGATGTTGTACCGCTTGTCGCACTTACTGCCATACCGCTCATCTCCCTGTCATGATTTGTCTCCGGATCGTCACTATGCTGTCATATCAAATTGCCCGTTTGCTTTCTCACCCCAATCCCCTGTCAAGAAAGCGCTGTCCTCAATTGAAATAGGAGCATTTCCCTGTTGACCACGGTTTGGATTATGGGTTCCCGATCCAGTCTGCTGCTGCGGATTCTGTTGACCACTGAACATGCCTTGCGGACTGGCTGATGTATTGTTGTTGGCAGAAGAGGAAACCACTTCCAGCCGGACGACTTGGATGCCTTGCGATTCAAGTTGCTGCCTCAGCATACCGATTCCGGAATCGAGCAACCCTTTGGCATATTGTGTATCAGCCGAGATCTGCAGAGAAATCCGACCATTCTCACCGGCAATTCGAACCTGCATTTCACCGAGCCCCTCCGGCACCAACGTAATCCGCATTTCATTCATTCCACCCTGCTGAACCAAAGTAGCCTGTTTTAACAACATGCCGCCAAAATCGGTTTTAAACTGTTCCGCAGGGATCGTAACCTGTATCGGCCGTTGAGCAGTTTGTCCAACCGATTGGCTCGCTCCGTCAGCAGGCTTGCCAGTTGCCATTTGGAACAGCAACAGCGAATTCAAATCGGAATCAGCAGTTTTTGCCGAAAGATTCGGATTCGTTCCCCGATCAGGATTTCCCAAACCGTTTGTCTGGTCTTGGCCCGCCTGCTTTGCATCCGGTTGAGTCTGTGAAACAGCTGACTGCAAACTGTCCAGTTCCGGACGTATCTGAGCGGGTTGCTGCATGCCAACCGGTTGTGACTTGCCGGTTTTGGGCAGATCTTGCTTGCCGTTTGTTTTCGAATCGACTGCTGCAGCTTTACTGCTGCCTCCTGCAACGAATGTCAAGAAGGCACCTTGTGCCGTCTGGATCGAGTTGACCGATTGCGCGGTCTGACCGGCTGTTTGAACGGCATTCACGGATTCCAATTCTGTATTGACTGGCTGCATCGAATCAGCGGATTGCAAAAGCTGAGCGATCGTTTCCACCAGGGACTTGTCTTGACCCATTGCCTGTTTCATTTTGGCAACAGCCGTTTCCACAGGGATTCCAGCAGCTTCCAATACCTTGGCCAATTTATCCTGCAGGATGGTCAATAGATTTCCGGATCGATCCAATGGCGTTTCTGTCGCCGTCTGTCCGTTTAACCCAACAGATGCTTGACCGGAGGCAGCCAACAATTGCCCGAAAACAACCAAGTTGGACGAAAAAGGCGCCAGCATGCCTGCATTTGAAGCGCCAATCTGACTCATGACGGCATTCTGAGTTGTTCCGCCTGCACCTATCGGCTCAGCAGTTCCCAGAGAAGCCCCAAGCAAACTCTGCAACTGACTCGCGCTCATCCCGAGCATCGCCAACACATCGGCCATTTGCTGCGGGTCCAGGCCGGACAGCAATTGCTTCAACCGATTCAGGGCAGGTGCTCTATCGGTCGCCGAATCCTGCGCCAATTGATCGGCAAACAACTTCTGGAACAAATTGGAATTCTTTGCACTACTAACGGAACTCCTGCTTGCATTACCAGCAGACGCCGCAACAGATGTTTGTGCCGTTTGCGGAACCGCCGTTACCGCCATTTGCGGAGCCATACTTCCCATCGTATTCATCGTTATCACCTCCTCTCAAAGACATTGCCAAATTGCCAATTCCCGAAGGCTTATAGATATTCCCAATACCCGGAAACCCGCTATTGTTGCATGATTTGCGCCACTTTCTTTGGATCCATATACTTGATCATTTCATCCCGCTTGTCCCGATCCATCTCATCCACTACCTGTTTTGCCTGTGCAGGCGGCATACTCTGAACGATTTTAGCGGCCGCCGCAGGATCCATTCGCTCATAAATATTTGCCTGTGTGCTCCAATTGCTGATGGACGGCCAATAATCTTTATCCATTTCAATCGAGATGCGCGCTGCATCCTCCGGTTTCATCTTCGATAAAATCTCGGCCCGTTTGTCCATCCCCATTTCCATCAACTTTTCTGTAGTTGTTTCAATCGGCAGTTGGGCAAGTATACTTGCCGCTTTTGCAGGATCCATAGCATCGTAGACGTTTGTCGGCCCTTGTGCAGGGAAAGGTTCATTGACGTTGCTGGATTGCACCCTAGCCGCAAGATTCGGGTCCAATTTTTCAAGGATTTTGGAACGGGCTTCCGGTTCCATTCCATACATCACATCACGAATCTCCTTTAACGGGAGTTGCGATAAAATGCTTGCCGCTTTATCAGGCGACATCGAACCGTATATTCTGGCAGCTTCTGTATAATACGGACTTGATTTCGCATTCGCAGAAGCAACCGAACTTGGAATTGGCGGGCCTGCCACAGGCGCAGAAGCCGTTGGCGTTGATGTCGGCGTTGACGTTTGCAGCGGCAGACCCGTTTCGATGCTGGCCGCATATTTCGGATCCATGTTTTCCAGAATCGGCGCCCGGCTTTCCGGATTCATACCGCTCAAAATTTGGCGGCTATCCGCAACGGGCATGGAAGACAACACGGCTGCCGCTTTGGCGGGATTCATCAAGCCATAAACTTTCGCCTGGTTCGTAGTGAAAGGACTGGCTGCAGCCGCATTCTGAACCGCTACGCCAGATTCAATGCCTGCCGCTTTTTGCGGGTCCATTTTTTCGAGAATTGACGCTTTCGCGTCCGCATTCATGACACTCAGGATGTTTTTCGCATCAGCCACAGGCATTTGAGAAAGGATGGAAGCTGCGTTTTGCGGCGACATATTGCTGTACATTTTGGCCTGTTGTTTCCACTGCGCCATGTTTTGCTGCAGCTGCTGATCCGCTTTTAATTTATCGGCTGCCTGCTGCTGCAATTTCGCCAGTTCCGAATTTTTCGTATCCAAATCAGCCTTCAGCAAGTCGTTCGTCTGTTGCGACATACCTAACGCCTGTTTTACATCCTCCAACATTTTTTGCAATTTGCTGACTTGCGATTGTTCCTGTTTTGTCGCTTCGTCCGGCGGAATAATGGCGCTCAGCCCCGGGGTATGACGGGCTACCGTCAACAACTTTCCGGTTACGTTATATCCCATCAACTGAAGGACTAACCCCACCATTACACTCGTAAACAGCAACGGAAGGATAATCATGTAAAACAACCATTCCATCTTTCCGTAATTGCGTTCCGTTTGTTCCGCCATTATCTCTCTCTCCTTTCCGATTACTGGTAAAATCCGGTGTGTGCAAACCTTTATTAAACATTCTGTGCGCGATATTGCCGTATGCTCACTTCGTCAAGTTCCGTCTGCTCCAGTTTGCCGACCGTTTCCTTCCATATCTGCAACTGTTTTTCATACAAGCGCTGCCAGATTTGTTTCTCACGGTGACGTTCCAGCATTAGTTCTTTCATCCGATTTACATGTTCGTCCGCATGGCGGCAAACCTGTTGCTTCAGTTCGATCTGATGCCGTTTCTGATTCAGCCATAGAATCCAGGACTGCCATTGCTGGCCAGAAATCCCGGTTTGCCGTTCCCTGTCAAAATCGGCTGCCAGTTGATAATACTCGTTTTGCAGTTGTTGCAGCTCCAATTCCGCCTGCTCCAATTGCCGGATCGCCTCCGCCAGATCGAGTTCTGTTTGGCGAGCCAGCGATTCTTTCAAGGAACCGATTTTATGGGTGGTCCGCAATTTGTCGTTCACAGTTCCATTCCCCCAAACAACTCGATAAGCGATTCAACGGCTGTCTCGTAATCCGCCTTTTCATCAACTGTTTGAACCAAAAACTGGTCCATCAGCGCCCGGTACTGAATCGACTTGTCTATAATCGGATTTGAACCGGTGCGATACGCCCCGATATGGATCAAATCCTCCGCCTCCCGGTAGGCAGCCGCCAATTTTTTAAAATTCGCCGCTGCTTTCCGGTGATCCGGTGAAACGAGATCGTTCATCACCCGGCTGACACTGCTTAAGACATCAATTGACGGAAAATGACCTTTATTTGCAAGTTCTCTAGATAATACGACATGTCCATCCAGGATTCCTCTGACCGCATCGGCGACCGGATCATTAAGGTCATCCGCATCCACCAATACGGTATAAAAACCGGTAATCGTACCTTTTGAACTTGTCCCGGCCCGTTCCAAAAGTTTCGGTAAAACGGCAAAAACGGAAGGGGGATAGCCTTTTGTGGCAGGCGGTTCCCCGACCGCGAGTCCGACTTCCCTTTTTGCCATTGCGAAACGGGTAATGGAATCCATCATTAAATTGACATGCAACCCTTGGTCTCGAAAATACTCCGCGATAGCGGTTGCCACAGAAGCTCCCTTAATGCGAACAAGCGCCGGTTGATCAGAGGTGGCGACAACCAGAACGGAACGAGCCAGACCTTCCGGCCCAAGGTCTTTTTCGATAAACTCGCGGACTTCTCTGCCCCGTTCACCGATTAACGCAATCACGTTGACATCGGCTGATGTATTGCGGGCAATCATACCCAGCAAAGTGCTTTTGCCAACCCCGCTGCCGGCAAAAATCCCGATCCGTTGTCCCCGTCCTACGCTTAACAACGAGTCAATGCATCTTACCCCGACGCTTAAGGGGGAACGGATGACGGGTCGGGCCAAAGGATTGGGAGGTTCGTTTTCGGTCGGCCGTTCGTCGCTGCTTGCCAGCGGTCCCAACTCGTCAATCGGCTCGCCGAGTCCGTTCAAAATCCTCCCCAACAACTGCGCACCGACGGTGACATGCAGCGCTCTGCCAGTACCCCTCACTTCGCTGCCAGGCGCAATCGCTCCCAAATCGCCAAGCGGCATGAGCAACACGCGATCATCTCGAAACCCAACCACTTCCGCCATACAGGGCACATTATGATTCGCCGGATAAATCCAACAAACATCGCCCATTTTGGCAGCTGGACCATGTGCTTCAATCGTCAGTCCAATGACCTGTTTGACTCTTCCATAATGAACAAAACGAGACGATTGTCTGATGATTTGCAAATAATGCTGCAAAGGGAATTGTTTCATGGCAGACGGGTTGCTGCAGCCTCCAACAACGCCTGTTTCACCTCTTGAAGTTGAGTATCGATGCGTCCGTCCACTGTCCCAAGCGGTGTCCGCAGCACACAGCCGCCCTTCTCGATTGTCGGATCCGCATGTATCTGCAGGTTGACTTTGCCCGACGATTGAGCGATCAGATCGTCTTTTTTGTCCAGCAAACGAACCGCATCTTCCGGGTGTACATACAGCTCAACAACAGACCGGTCGACCAGTTCTGCGATTGCCGCTTTCACTGTATTCTCTATCCAACCGGGGTCTGTCGCCAATTCTTGTCCAATAATTTTGCGGGCAATCTCGCAGGCAAGCTGCAGCAACTGCGGCTCTGTTTGCAGGAGATATTGCTGTCGGTCTTCCTCCGTCTGCCGGATCAATTGCAACAGATGTTCCACCTGCTCCTGATATTCAGCCTGCGCGGCGAATCGGCCTTCTTGTACCCCTTGTTCGACCCCTTCTCGCCGACTGTCGTCTAACAATTGTTCCGCCTGCGCTTTCGCCTGCAAACGGATCGTTTCCGCTTGATCTGCCGCCTCCCGCAAAATGCGCTCCGCTTCCGTACGCGCGTCCGACAGAATTTTTTCGGCCTGTTCCTTCGCCTCTTGCAACAGTTCTTCCGGTGTAAGGGCGACTGGTAAACAGTCGTTTGTATCTGTCGAATCCGTTCCCGAAACAGGCGGCGTGACGTACGTTACCACCGGAATCGTATCAATCCTTCGCTGACCATTGACTGTGGCATAAAAAGATTTCACGATCTTAGACAATGACGTCATCACCTCCGCCACGGGCAATCACAATTTCGCCGCTTTCTTCCAGGCGGCGGATCACACCTACAATCCGCTGCTGCGCTTCTTCCACATCACGCAATCGGACAGGCCCCATAAATTCCATATCCTGCTTGAATGTTTCGGCCATTCGTTTCGACATATTTTTGAACACCAATCCCTGTACGTCTTCGCTGGCCACTTTCAACGCCAATTGCAGATCGGATGTTTCCACATCGCGAATGACTCGCTGAATCGCTCGGTTATCAAGCAGCACAATATCCTCGAACACAAACATCCGCTTCTTGATTTCGTCCGCCAGTTCCGGATCCTGCAGTTCCAGAGCCTCCAGAATCGTTTTTTCCGTCGCCCGGTCGACACCGTTAAGCACTTGTACGATACCGTCGATGCCACCGCCTGCCGAAAAGTCATGAACAGCCATTTGCGACAGTTTGTTTTCCAAAACTTGTTCTACATCACTTACCACTTCAGGCGAAGTGCGGTCCATCAAAGCGATCCGTCTTGCCACATCAACCTGCAATTCCTGCGGCAGCGCCGATAGAATCATGCCAGCCTGAGGAGGCTCCAAATAGGACAACACCAATGCAATAATTTGCGGATGCTCATTCTGAATAAAGTTCAAAATCTGATTCGGATCTGCCTTGCGGGCAAACTCGAAAGGCCTTACCTGCAAAGATGCTGTCAAACGGTTAATGATTTCGATTGCCTTCTGGTTTCCCAGCGCTTTCTCCAACACTTCCTTGGCGTAATCAATACCGCCTGCCGAAATATATTCTTGCGCTATACAAATTTGGTGGAACTCTTCCAAAACTTGTTCTTTCTGTTCCGGCTCAATCCTACGAACATTTGCAATTTCCAGTGTCAACTGCTCCACTTCATCATCCCGCAGATGCTTAAAAATTTTCGCGGAAATTTCCGGACCTAAAGATACCAGCAGAATCGCGGCCTTTTGGCGACCGGACAATTTCGGTGCACGCGCCATGTCAGGTCACTCCTACTCTTCTGCAAGCCATGTCCGCAGCAGATTGGTGAATTCTTCCGGTTTTTGGTTGACCATTTTTTCCAGTTGTTTTCTCATGCGTTGTTGAGATGTTTCTTCCGGCAGAACAGGAACTTGTGAGACCGGAACCGGCTGCAGATCCTCCTCTTCGCTGGCCGCTCGCCGTCTGCGGGCAATCACATACGCTCCGCCGCCCAGCAACAGCAAGCCTGCCACGATACCGCCAATCGCCCAAGGATTCTGATACCAAGCGGGCTGGAAAGGATTCTGCGGCGCCTGGAAGGTTGAGCCCATAACCGTAATATCCGTGTTATTGGTTCCGTCATTTTTGTATCCTATCGCCGTCGCTACCAGATTGGTAATATCCTGTTTCTGTTGATTGTTGACGGTTCCGTTCAGCAGTACGGATACGGAGACTTTTTTGACGGTAAACGCTTGTCCGGCGGTTTGGATGATCGATTTATTAATTTCATAGTTGGTCGTTTGCGTCCGTTTGTCAGTGCTGCTGTTGCTGCCTGTCGCCGACTTCGTTTGTGAATTGACGTTGTTTGTCGCATTGCCGGCTGGACCTGTGACAGGAGCCGCAGTATTCTGAGTCGATTCGCTCGTTCTCTGCTCCGAGCGAACAATTCCCTGATCGCTTCCCTGGATCGGAGAAGCATACTGTTCATCCGTCCGCTGCACTTTATCAAACGAAACTTCCGGGTTGACGATTACTTCCACGTTTCCATACCCGTACATTCGTTCCAACGCATTGCGGATTTTTTGCTCATAATCCTGTCGAATCTGCTTGCGAACTTGCAATTCTTTATCGGCGCCTGGACCTGTCTGGTTGTTCGGCTGCTCCCCGTCTTCCAGCAGACGGACTCCGTTTTGATCAATGATCGTTATGTTTTCCGGTTTTAATCCTTGCACAGAACCGGATACCAATTGTCGAATTCCAAGAACCTGTTCATGCGTAAGCTTGACTCCGGGAGCCACTTTCAAGAGAACAGACGCTTTGGCATCCTGCCGGTCCGGTTTCAGAAACAGCGTTTGATCCTGCATGACGATATGTACCTGTGCGTCCTGAATGCCCTGAACCGAACGGATCGTGTTCGCAATGCTTCCCTGCAAAGCGTTTAAATATTTCACATTAAACTCGTTTTCTGTCATGCCGATTACGCTTTGTTGATTAAAAATCCCAAAATCGATATACCCGGTTTGCGGCAAATTGTTCATGGCCAGTTGAACACGCGCACGGTCCGCATATTGTTCCGGCACCAAAACACTCGTCCCCTGGACTTGATTTGGAATCTTCATCTCATCCAGTTTTGCGACAATTTCTCCCGCTGCATTTGCTTCCAAATTCGAGTAGACCGCCACATAATTCGGACGAAACGCGAACCAACTGAGAAGCGCAACCGTGATGACAAAGAAGATCCCGGCAATCATCAGATTCCGGCGTTGATGAGGCTCCAGTTGTTTCCAATACTCCGAAAGGCGCCCAATCAGTTCACGAATTTGTTGGTTCACTTTGCCACCTCATAACCATGTCTTGAACTAACGATTTTACATCTGCATGCGCATGATTTCTTGATACGCTTCCACCGCCCGGTTACGAACCTGGACGGTCAGTTGAACGGCTAGCGACGCTTTTTCACCGGCAATCATGGCCGTATGCAAATCAGGCCCTTGTCCGGCAGCCAATTGCTCCCCGATATTCGCCGATTCCGTTTCCAAATCGGCCACTTTGTTTAACGCGTCGCCTAACACTTTCGAAAAAGAGTTTTCTGTTGCAGACGGTTTATTATCAGATGTTCCAGCCATCACCGGAAACATGTTTGACACCGGATTCATCATGCTCGATCACCTATTTCCCAATTTCTAACGCCCGCATCGCAATCGCTTTTGAGGCATTTACCGCTGTCACGTTCGCCTCATAAGAACGCGACGCCGAAATCATATCCACCATTTCGGTTGTAACATCTACATTCGGCATTTTCACATACCCGTACATCGGATCCGTCGGATCCTTAACAGCATCCGGATGTTTCGGATCGTAAACCAACTTGTAAGGCGTTTCTTCATCCTTTTGAACGGCCGCAACGCGAACCCCCTGACCCGGAGCTTGCAACTGATTTTGCAGCACTGACGCAAAATTCGTTCCCGGCTGAACAGCCTCGAAGATTACCTGCTCTCTTTGGTAAGGACGCGCAGGGTCATCCACCGAACGGGTAGACTCCGCATTCGCAATGTTGTTTGCAATCACGTCCATCCGCAACCTCTGTGCGGTCAAACCGGATGCGCTGATATTAATGCCATCAAACAACCCCATTTTTAACGCCCTCCTTGAATAGCGGTCCGCAATCTCGACAGATGGCCGTTTAACTCTTGAACCAGCAAGTTATACTTGATCTGGTTGACAGCAAGTTGAGTCATTTCCGAGTCAACATCCACATTGTTGCCATTGTTGTTCACCGTTGTCGAATTCTCCACAACAATCTCCGGTTGAATCTGACTGAAGGATTGGACTCCGATCGGAATGTGGCGAGGATTTGTGATCATTCCGGGCAACGCGGAAGCACCGTTTAAATAGTCCAGCAAAACATCGTCAAACGATACATCGCTCCGTTTAAAATTGGGGGTATCAATGTTGGCGATGTTATTGGCCAACACTTTCTGGCGCAAACTTGCGGCATCCAAGGACCGCTCATAAATCTGCATGGATTTTGTATCAAAAAAACTCACTACGGTTCCCTCCACAAGAGGTTTATTTTACTAGTTCGTCAGGGTCTTTCAAAATCCTGCACCTTTCGACAAAACAGGAGTAAAAAAGGCTTCTACCGAAGCATATTCAAGAAGAAACAGCGTCTAATAGAGGAAGCCTTTTTCGACAGCCGAAAGTATAAAAATGGTGATGGAATATCACATTTTTATACTTTTTAAGCTGTTAAAAAAGCCCCTGAAGCCACACTTCAGGGGTAATCATTTTGACTGTTCAGGTTTTACAAAATAAACTGGCTTAGATCGCGGTTCTTGACGATTCCCGAGAGCTTTTCCTCAACATAAGCGGGTGTAATCACCACTTTCTGCGGACCGATGTCCGCCGCCTCGTAGGAAAGGTCTTCCAGCAACTTTTCAAGAATGGTGTGTAAGCGGCGGGCCCCGATGTTTTCCGTCTGCTGGTTGACGATGGTTGCCAGTTCGGCAATTTTTTGGATGGCTTCCTCCGTAAACTCGACCTCAACGCCCTCCGTTTTGAGAAGCGCGATATACTGCTTGGACAGCGCATTTTGCGGTTCTGTCAAGATACGACGGAAATCGTCAGCAGTCAAACTTTGCAATTCCACACGAATTGGAAATCGGCCCTGCAACTCGGGGATCAAGTCGGACGGTTTGGAAATATGAAAGGCGCCCGCGCCAATAAACAAAACATGATCCGTTTTGACAGGCCCATATTTGGTCATGACAGTCGAGCCTTCGACGATTGGCAGGATGTCACGCTGCACGCCTTCCCGCGACACATCAGGACCCCGGTGGTCTTTGCCAGCTATCTTGTCGATCTCGTCGATAAACAAGATGCCCGACTGTTCCGCCCGGTTGATCGCATCCTGCGTAACCTCGTCCATATCGATCAGCTTCTGGGCTTCTTCCTGAATCAAAATCTTTCGCGCGTCTTTTACCGGCAGTTTGCGCTTTTTGCGCCGTTTTGGCATGAAGTTGCCGAGCATTTCCTGGATATTCATGCCAATTTCCTGATTTCCGCCGCCTCCCAATAGATCCAACATCGCAGGCGAAGAATCTTCGACCTCCACTTCCACAATTGTTTCTTCCAGATCACCGCGCGCCAACGCCGCCCGAATGTCGCGCCGCCTAGCCTTAATATGGTCCGGTTCTTCCGCATCCTGTTGCTTCTGCTGACCGCCTCCCTGAAACAACATTTCAAACGGATTTTTGAATTGGTTTTCTTTGGCCGGACTGGGAACAATCATATGCACCAACCGTTCTTCTGCCATTTGGCGGGCACGGTCTTCCACATTGGCCATTTTTTCCTCTTTGACGATGCGAATTGCGGTTTCCACAAGATCGCGAACCATCGCTTCCACATCGCGCCCCACATAACCCACTTCCGTAAATTTGGTGGCCTCCACTTTCACGAACGGGGCGCCTACCAGTTTGGCCAGGCGTCTTGCAATTTCCGTTTTGCCGACTCCGGTCGGACCGATCATTAAAATGTTTTTGGGCGTCACTTCATCCCGCATCTCTTCCGGCAGAAGACTTCTCCTGTAACGGTTGCGAAGCGCCACCGCTACCATCTTTTTCGCCTCCTTCTGGCCGACGATGTAGCGGTCCAGTTCGGCTACAATCTGTTTGGGCGTCAGATTCTTTTGCATGTTCGGTTTCCCCCTCCTCCGTTTTATCGGATCTCTTCCACTACAATGTTCGAGTTGGTGAATACACAAATTTCAGCCGCAATGTTCAATGCCTGTTCGGCAATTTCTTTAGCCGATAAAGAGGAATGTCTGGCGAGCGCACGGCCTGCCGCCAGCGCATACGTACCTCCGGAACCAATCGCAAGAATGCCGTCATCCGGTTCAATCACTTCCCCATTTCCGGAAATCAACAGCAGATGTTCCTTGTTCATGACAATCAGCATGGCTTCCAGCTTGTGGAGAATTTTGTCGGAACGCCATTCCTTTGCCAATTCTACGGCCGCCCGCTGCAGATTGCCGTGATACTCCTCCAGTTTCGTTTCGAATTTTTCATACAGTGTAAAAGCGTCCGCCACCGAACCGGCAAAACCGGCCACTACTTCCCCCCGGTAGAGACGCCTCACTTTTTTCGCTCCGTTTTTCATTACCATACTGTTGCCAAACGTAACTTGTCCGTCACCGGCCATCGCCGATTGTCCGTCTTTCTGAATGGCGAATATGGTTGTCGCATGAAACTCGCTGCCCACTAGAACCCCTCCATTACGCGCGCGGATGTGCATTCATATATACGCGCAAAAGTTTCTCTTTAGTCGTATGCGTGTAAACTTGCGTGCTGGAAAGACTTACATGCCCCAGCAATTCTTGGATCACCCTTAGATCGGCCCCCTCATCGAGCATGTGAGTGGCAAACGTATGCCGGAGAGCGTGCGGAGAAATCTGGTACTGCACCGCCAGTTGGTTTACATATTTGTCGACGATTCGCCGTACCGAACGAACGTTTAACGGTTGCCCCCGGTAATTGAGAAAAAGCGCATCCGTTTCGCCAGACGTCTGAGTATCCGCTTCCGCCAAAAGCTGCGGCCTGCTTTTCTCCAGATACATCCGAATCGCATCGCACGCCTGTTGCCCAAGCAGCACGATCCGTTCACGCGCCCCTTTGCCGAACACACGGGCCGTTCCGAGGGAAAGATCCACATCCCCCACAGATAGCCCCATACATTCGCTCACCCGGATACCCGTCGCATACAGTGTTTCCAGAATGGCGCGGTCCCGTATCCCCAAGGGGTCGGAAAGAGAGGGCGCTTCCACCAGCCGTTTCGCTTCTTCAATATAGAGAAACTTCGGTGTCCGCTTCTCCAGTTTGGGTGTGGAAACGGATTTGGCCGGATTGTGATCGACAATCCCCTCCCGCATCAAGAAACGGTAAAATGAACGCAAGCAGGACACCTTCCGGGCAATCGTTTTTCTGGCTGCTTTTGCATAGTGCAATTGCGACAGAAACGTCCGTATGATGACATGCGTCACCTGTTGCAGCGATTGGATTCCCTCTTTTTCCAGAAATTCGCAGAATTGTTGCAGGTCGCTTTGATAGGAATCGACCGTGTACGCGGAAGCGTTTTTTTCGATGCGGAGATATTCAAGAAACAGATCGATCGCCTGCTGTGAATTCATATCTTCACCTCAAAACAGGTTCGCCAAACGTCTCAGTGATAAAACGGCTTAAGGAAGCAAGCGCCCGTTCCGATATCTTTTCGTTCTTCAGCCGCTTGTCCCGAATTTTCTCAGACAATGGCGGCAGCAATCCGAACGTGGCGTTCATCGGCTGAAAATTGTCGGGTGCCGCATGCGTAATATAATAAGCCATTGCGCCAATTGCCGTGTCGGTAGGAAAAATCAAAGGGTCTTGCTGCTTCGCCAGGCGCCCGGCATTGATTCCCGCAATCAAACCGGCTGCTGCTGACTCCACATAGCCTTCCACACCGGTAATTTGACCGGCGAAAAAGAGCATGTCCCGCTGTTTTACCTGATACGTTTGCCGCAAAACACGCGGGGAATTGATGTAAGTATTGCGATGCATCACACCAAAGCGGGCAAATTCCGCGTTTTCCAAGCCTGGGATCATGCGAAGCACACGCGACTGTTCGCCCCATTTGAGATGTGTCTGAAACCCCACCAAGTTGTAGAGAGTGGCGGCCGCATTGTCCTGCCTCAACTGGACGACAGCAAACGGCGTTTTGCCGGTGCGAGGATCAGGCAGTCCAACCGGCTTGAGCGGACCGAACAACATCGTTTGACGTCCTCGCTTGGCCATTACTTCGATCGGCATGCATCCTTCAAAGTAAATTTCTTTTTCAAACTCTTCCACCGGCGCCGTTTCGGCAGTAATCAACGCTTCATAGAACCGACCGAACTCCTCCTCCGTCATCGGGCAGTTGATGTACGCAGCTTCCCCTTTGCCGTAGCGGGAAGCGAGATACACCTTGTCAAAATCGATCGAATCCTTATGAACAATCGGCGCCGCCGCATCAAAAAAATAAAGATATTCCTCGCCAGTCAGCCGCGCAATCGCTTTTGACAAAGAATCGGATGTGAGCGGTCCTGTTGCCACCACTACGATTCCGTCTTCCGGAATGACGGGCAGTTCTTCCCGTATCACTTCCACCAGCGGATGGTTGGAAACACGCTCTGTCACCAGTTCGGAAAATCGGTCTCGGTCAACCGCCAAAGCACCTCCAGCCGGAACAGCCGTCTGGTCGGCAGACGCCATGATCACCGAATCCAACCGTCTCATTTCTTCTTTTAAGAGGCCCACCGCATTCGTCAAACCTGCCGCACGCAACGAATTGGAACACACCAATTCGGCGAAATTGGCTGAGATATGGGCAGCAGTCCTGACATTGGGACGCATCTCGTACAGCCGTACCTTTACTCCCTGTCGGGCAATCTGCCAGGCCGCTTCCGAACCAGCCAGCCCTGCGCCGATTACCGTCACCTGTTCAGCCATCTGTCGAGCCCTCCTTCTCCAGAATGGCGGAAAGGCCAGGTTTCCGCAGAACCCCCAGCCTATCCGTTAATTCTTTGCTTATTCTGCCGCACCGCTCTCGATAAGAACAGCCGGTTCTTCTTTATGGGAACATTCGGTGTTGGAACAGACCCACATTTCCTTTCCTTCCCCTTTGCCGCTCCGCTTGCTGACAAGCGGTTGTCCGCATGTTGGACAATCACGGCCAACAGGACGGTCCCACAATATAAAATCGCAGTTCGGATATTGATCACACCCGTAAAACACACGGCGGCGTTTGCCGCGCCGTTCCACAATCTTGCCCGTTTTGCATTTTGGACAGGCAACTCCCACTTCTTTCAAAATCGGCTTCGCGTTGCGGCAGTCCGGAAAGCCGGGGCAGGCCAGAAACTTGCCAAATCGGCCGTGTTTGTAAACCATCATGCGACCGCATTTTTCACAAGGGATATCGGATACCTCTTCTTCCAGCGTCACGTGTTTCATCTCTTCTTCCGCGACGCGCAGTTCCTTCTCAAAATCCCCGTAAAACTGGTCAAGCATCATGACCCAGTCGACTTGCCCCTCTTCCACGCCGTCCAGATTTTCTTCCAACTGCGCGGTGAAATCCACGTCGATGATTTGCGTGAAAAACTCTTTCATCAATTGCACCACAATTTCGCCCAGTTCGGTCGGCACAAACCGTTTGTCTTCCAGCAGCACATAGCCTCTTTTTTGGATCGTTTCAAGCGTCGGGGCATACGTACTGGGACGGCCGATGCCCAATTCTTCCATCGCTTTCACCAACCGCGCTTCCGTATAGCGGGGCGGCGGCTGTGTGAAATGCTGTTTGGGATCGAGCTTCGGAGCTTTCAACGATTCGCCCTTTTCAAGCGGCGGCAGGAACTTTTCGTCCTCTTCCTTCCCTTCGTCAGTTCCTTCAATGTAGAGCGTCATGAAACCAGGAAATTTGATTTTTGAACCGGTTGCCCGAAAAATCGCATCGTTTGCCTGAATATCAACCGTCATCGTATCCAGAACAGCCGGCGCCATTTGCGACGCCACAAACCGCTCCCAAATCAGGCGGTACAAGCGGAGCTGATCACGCGTCAGATGTTCTTTGATTTTGTCCGGATGGTAATGAACGGACGTAGGCCGAACCCCTTCGTGAGCGTCCTGCGCTCCTTCTTTCGCCGTATACTGACGGACTGTTTTCGGGTAATAGGCATCCCCGTAATTATGTGTGATAAACTCTTTCGCTTCTGCCTGTGCGGTCGGAGAAATACGCGTCGAGTCGGTTCTCATATAGGTAATCAAACCGACCGTTCCTTCCGCTCCGATATCGATCCCTTCATACAGCTGCTGGGCAATCGACATCGTTTTTCCTGCGCGGAAATTCAGTTTGCGGGCCGCTTCCTGCTGCAGGGTACTGGTCGTAAACGGCGGAGACGGGTTGCGTTTTCGCTCGCTTTTCTTGACCTCAACGATCTGGTACTTGGCGCCTTTCAGATGCGCCAACAACTCGTTGACTTCCTGCTCGTTGTGCAGTTCCGCGCTCTGTGCCTGGCCATTTTTGGCATAGCCGTAGAATTTGGCAGAAAACTTCTGCTTATTCGATTCAAAAAGGGCGGTTACCGTCCAGTATTCTTCCGGCTTGAAATTGCGAATCTCGTTTTCCCGGTCGACGATCAAACGCACGGCAACAGACTGCACACGGCCGGCAGAAAGCCCCTTTTTCACCTTTTTCCATAACAAGGGAGAGATTTGGTAGCCGACTAAACGGTCCAAAATCCGTCTTGCCTGTTGGGCGTTGACCAGATCCATATTGATTTTGCGCGGATGCTTAAACGATTCCTGCACCGCATCTTTTGTAATTTCATTGAACACCACGCGGCATTCTTTGGTTGGGTCGATTTCGAGCACATTGGCCAGGTGCCAAGCAATGGCTTCCCCTTCCCGGTCAGGGTCGGCTGCCAGATAGACAGCTTTTACCTTTTTGCTCTGGTCCCGCAACTCTTTAATGACGTCCCCTTTGCCGCGGATTGTGATATATTTAGGAGAAAAATCCTCCTTTACATTAACACCCAATTGGCTTTTCGGCAAATCGCGGACATGCCCCATCGAAGCTTTTACCACATATTTTTTGCCGAGGTATTTGCCAATTGTTTTCGCTTTTGCGGGTGACTCGACAATTACAAGGTAATCTGCCAACGGAGTCTCCTCCTTTCATAAAGAAAACTTGGCGACAAAACGTAAATCGATATATTTTAAAAAATAGTGTATGTCAAGGTTTACCTTCTTTTGTCATGTTTCTAATACTAAACCGCTAAAACATTTATTGTCAAACGTTGTCTCTCATATACATCTGCCCAGGCAGTCTTTTCACAACCCCCTTCAGTTCCATCGCCAGCAAAATTTGATAAAGATCGGCAGATGGGATGCGGCAGCTGTTCAGCAACTGATTCAGGCTAACACCGCCGTAGCCGATGATTTCGACGATCTGTCTTTCCAGTTGGGTGAGCGAAACCGACTGCAAATCTTTTTTTGAATCATTCGTTTCCCATTCGGGATATTCCTCCCAAATATCCTGACTCCCCCCTGTAATTTTTGCCCCTTGGCGGATAAGATCATTCGTTCCAAAGCTTTGCGGTGAAGTAATCGGGCCAGGCACGGCAAATACGTCCCGTCCCTGCTCCAAAGCCAGATCGGCAGTGATCAGGGAACCGCTTTTGCGCGCGGCTTCCGTTACCAATACACCGCGGGAAAGACCGGAGATGATACGGTTGCGTACGGGAAACAAATTGGGCTGTACGGGGGTCAGGGGATGGAATTCGGAGATGAGAGCGCCCTGTTGAATAATTTGACGTGCAAGCGGCTGGTTTTGAACGGGATAAATACGGGCAAGGCCGCCTGCCAAAACCGCAAGGGTCCGACCGCCAGATTGGATCGCCGCTTCATGGGCGACCGTATCTATTCCGTAAGCAAGTCCCGATACGATCGTGATACCGCCTGCCGACAGTTCGGAACAGATTTTGCGGGTGACCAGTATGCCATAAGAAGTTGGGCTACGGGTGCCGACGACTGCAATCGAACGATGGTCTTGAGCGGTGAGCTTTCCTTTTACGTAGAGAATGTGAGGAGGATCGAAGATGGAAAGCAATGCTTGCGGGTAGTCGGGGTCTGTGCGGTGAATGACGGTAATGCCGTTCCGTTTTAAAAAATCAGCTTCCTGTTGAAACGAATAGACTCTCTTTGAACGTTGGATTTCGTCTGCTGTTTTGGCGGTCATCGAGGGAATCTGCCGCAGTTCTTCAGACGACGCCTCCCAGACGGCTGCCGCGCTTTCGAACGATTCGAGCAGCTTTTGACAGCGGACATGGCCGATCTGCGGGACAGCAAGCAGCCATTGGACATATTCTTTTTCGGTTGGCAAATGGAACACTCCTTACGGGGATTGGGTTCTGGAGGGTGAGAAGCAAAGAGGATATAAAGGGAGGCGCTGCCGCCTCCCTGGGTGCCTGCTATTTAACGGTTACTTTTTCGAGCATGCCTTTTTCTTTCAACAGTTCAACCAGGGTCGAGCCCATTTCGGACGGGGTCGGAGCCACGCGGATGCCGCACTCTTTCATGGTCGCGATTTTCTCAGACGCCGTTCCTTTACCGCCGGAAATGATGGCACCGGCATGACCCATCCGTTTTCCAGGAGGCGCGGTTACTCCGGCAATAAAACCGACAACCGGCTTTTTCATATTCTGCTTGATCCAGTGAGCCGCTTCTTCTTCTGCCGTACCGCCGATTTCACCGATCATGATCAATGCATCTGTATCCGGGTCTTCATTAAACATTTTCAGAACATCGATAAATTCGGTTCCTTTTACAGGGTCGCCGCCGATTCCAACGACAGTGGATTGACCGATTCCACGGTTGCTTAACTGAAAAGCCGCTTCGTAGGTCAAGGTACCGGAACGGGACACAACGCCTACACGGCCGGGAGTATGAATATAACCGGGCATGATGCCGATTTTACATTCGCCCGGGGTAATTACGCCAGGGCAGTTCGGCCCGATCAAACGGGTGCGTTTGCCTTCCATATAACGCTTCACTTTTACCATATCGAGGACAGGAATTCCTTCTGTGATACAGATCACCAGGTCAAGGTCTGCGTCTACAGCTTCCATGATGGCGTCCGCTGCACCGGCCGGTGGAACATAGATGACGGAAGCGTTGGCGCCGGTAGCTTCCTTCGCTTCTGCCACCGTGTCATAAACCGGCAAAGTTACCGTGCGGCCATTTTCCAGCGCGAAGTCGACGCTTGTGCCACCCTTGCCGGGAACAGCACCCGCTACCATTTGAGTGCCGTAGTCCAAACCTCCTTTGGTATGGAACATACCGGTTTTGCCGGTCATATTCTGCGTGATCACTTTCGTGTTTTTGTTGACAAGTATGCTCATGGTTTTCCCTCCGTCCCCCTTATTATTTCACAAGGCCGACGATTTTCTCGGCCGCGTCGGCAAGAGAATCGGCCGCTACAATATTCAGCCCGGATTCGTTCAGCATTTTTTTACCGAGTTCCACATTCGTTCCTTCCAGACGAACCACCAGCGGTTTATCCAGGCCAATTTCTTTCGCCGCCGTAATCACACCGTCTGCAATTACATCACATTTCATGATGCCGCCGAAAATGTTTACCAGAATGCCTTTTACATTTGGATCGGACAGAATAATTTTGAACGCAGCAGTCACTTTTTCGGCTGTCGCACCGCCCCCCACATCGAGGAAGTTGGCCGGTTGACCGCCGTAATATTTGATCGTATCCATCGTCGCCATCGCAAGACCGGCACCGTTCACCATACAGCCAATGTTGCCATCCAGCGCAATATAGGACAGATCGAACTTGGACGCTTCAATCTCTTTCGGATCTTCCTCATCCAGATCGCGCATATCCAAAATGTCTTTATGGCGGAACAGAGCATTCGAATCAAAATTCAGCTTCGCGTCGAGCGCTACCACTTTGCCGTCACCCGTAACCACCAGCGGGTTAATTTCGGCAATCGAGCAATCATTGTCAACAAATGCTTGATACAGACCGGTCATAAATTTGACCGCCTGATTCACAAGCTCTTTCGGTATGTTAATCGCGTATGCCAATTTGCGGGCCTGGAACGGCATCAGGCCAACAGCCGGATCCACTTCTTCTTTAAAGATTTTTTCAGGTGTTTTGGCAGCCACTTCTTCGATTTCGGTACCGCCTTCTTCCGATGCCATCATGACTACGCGGCCACTGGCACGGTCTACCACAACACCGACATAGTATTCTTTTTTGATATCCGACAGCTCTTCAATCAGAAGCCGCTTGACCACTTTTCCTTCTGGTCCCGTCTGATGCGTGACCAGCGTCATTCCTAAAATTTGCTCTGCGTATGTACGAACCTCATCCAAACTTTTGGCAACTTTTACACCGCCAGCTTTGCCGCGTCCACCTGCGTGGATCTGCGCCTTGACGACTCCTTTGCCGCCCAATTTCTCGGCAATGCGAACCGCTTCATCCACCGAGAAAGCAACTTGTCCCTGCGGGACGGCTACGCCGTACTTTCTCAGCACCTCTTTACCTTGATATTCGTGGATATTCATCTGACGTATCCCCCTTGACATGTTAAATGGAAAAATCTAACGCTGCCGTTTTGTCTACCTAGTTACTTTAACTCCGTGTCTGGAAAAAATCAAATATTTTTCACAATATTAGGGCTTAAATTTTTGGTCGCTTTCATACTTGACTTTCGCTTCGCAGGCGGGGCAAATATAAACCTGATTCTGTTTTGCCGTCTGCAGCAGATTCATATCGGTTTCAGCCGGCGCGTTAGCGATGCCGCACAAACTGCAGTGGAGAAGATAATCTCCCATCGGTTTCATTCCTTCCTGTTTTGGATATATATAGTATTGACACAAACACAGGCGATTCTTTCCCTAATTCCAAATGTTGTGTATAGTAAAACTAACCAGATTTTGAGGAGCGGAGAATCTTATGAGTCAAACCGGCAACGTTCTTGAAACTATCCGTACGCGGCGTACGATCAAAACATTCAAACCGGACCCGGTTGCCCGTGAACTGCTGCAGGAACTTCTCAACGCTGCCAGTTGGGCGCCGAACCACCGGATGACCGAACCCTGGCAGGTTCTGTTTGTCGGTCCGGAAACACGAGCAAAACTCCACCACAAAACCGATTTTGGCGGCGCACCCGTTTTGTTGGCCATTCTTTGCGAGCCGGGTAAAACGGAAATTGACCAGGAAGAACATTATGCGGCTGTCGCTTGTTTTATCACCAATTTTATGTTGGCCGCTTGGGAAAAAGGAATCGGTACCGGTTGGTCGTCCTTGGCCGCTTCCCAACATGTACGCGAACTGCTTGGCGTACAGGAAGGCACCAAAGTGGTAGGTTTGCTGCCCGTCGGGTATCCGGCAGAAGTGCCGTCTCCCAAAGAGCGGACGCCAATGGAACAGAAAATAAAATATCTGCCTTAAGACAAACATATGGTATAATCGTAAGACAAAAACAAAAGGCAGGTGATGTCCGTTTGGATCTTTGTTGCGGTTTGTCAATGGTGGCCCGACTGCAGCATATTTACACGGAAGGCGGCGTTCTGATACAGGACGTACCGGTTTTGTTCTGTCCAACATGTCTCCATACAGAAATTGCGCCTGACATTGAAATGGATTTCCATCTGTTTGCGCACAATTGCGAGACAGATAGAGTTCGTTCCGCCAGTTTGTCGGATGCGGTTGGAGATGAGAAAATCCTGCAAATCCTTGAAAAGTATCCGGAGGATGAGCGGATTCGAAGCAACCAAAGGGTGCTGCCGGAACAAATCGATGCGACGCTCGATTTGATGATTACGGCCAAACAGCAGAACGACCAGGCGTGGTATAACGAACTGGTCGAACGTCTTCAGATGTTTCGCAGTCTGTTAGGTGTCAAGCGAGGTTAAATTCACCATAAATCGTCCCATGTTCGTAATCCTTGATGTGCTGTTTGTAAACGATCAGATTGTTGTCCCGCAAAAAGGCTGAAAATTGCTCAACACTCATAGCAGCCGTCAAACGGTTGCCTTCTTTTGCCTGAAACCCCCATTTTTGTGTATCCTGCTCCGGTAAACGTGCAAATTGTTCCTGATTCATTTCCACCTGTATCATACGAATCCCCTTTCTGCTTGCCTGTTCTCAATTGCCAAGTTTATCTTTCCCTGCTTGTTTTCCTCTATGATTCCATTTCCCTCACCCTCTTGCCCTTATATCGATAGGATAAAATTTCCAAATTCCTATCGACCAAAAAAGTCAGGAGTGATTTCCATGTATGCGTCTTTTTCGAGTATTGCGCTGCTCGGTATTGAAGGTGAGCCGGTCACCGTCGAGGTGGACATTGCAAATGGCCTTCCCTGTTTTGATCTCGTCGGTCTGCCCAGTTCGTCCGTTCGTGAATCAAAAGAACGGGTCCGCGCCGCCATCCGCAATTCCGGATTTGAATTTCCGCTCGGCCGCATAACGGCCAACTTGGCACCGGCAGATTTGCGAAAAGACGGGCCAGGTTATGATCTCTGCCTGGCGCTCGGTATATTGGCTGCCAACGGAGCGCTGCCAGCCGCAAACGCACAAGGCTATGCCATTATCGGCGAACTGGCGCTTGATGGGACGGTTCGCCCTCTCACCGGAGTTCTGCCGATGGTGGCAGCCGCCAAAACTTTTGGCCTCCAAAACGTAGTGGTGCCAGCCGGCAATCGCAGCGAAGCGGTATTGGTAGAAGGTGTCAAAGTAGTTGCAATCGAAAATCTGAGACAGGCCGTATCTTATTTTCGGGACGACGCTTGGCCCGAACCGGCGCATGATCCCGGCCCGGATGCCAATGTTTCCCTTGCCGACGTACTGCACCGATCGTCAGCCGATTCTGCCGAATCTCCCATTCAGGATGATTTATCAGATGTAAAGGGGCAGCCTCATGTGAAAAGGGCGCTGGAAATTGCAGCCGCCGGCAACCACAACCTGCTCTTGATTGGACCGCCGGGTTCCGGGAAAACCATGTTGGCTCGCCGCCTCCCTTCCTTGCTGCCTCCCCTTTTGCCGCAGGAATCGCTTTCCGTAACCATGATCCACAGTGCAGCAGGCGTTTTGAAAGACACTGTTTCCTTGCTTACCCGACGGCCGTTTCGTGCTCCCCATCATTCCATTTCAAGCGCCGGTTTAATCGGCGGCGGTACCATTCCCCGTCCTGGTGAAGTATCGCTTGCACACGGCGGAATTTTGTTCCTTGATGAGTTTCCTGAATTCCACCGGACTGCCCTGGAAGCTCTCCGGCAGCCGTTGGAAGAGGGGCGGGTAACAATCGCGCGCGCCAACGCCTCTCTTACATATCCGGCCCGATTTTTGCTTGTGGTCACAATGAATCCTTGTCCGTGCGGATTTTACGGGCAAATGGACGAGACGGGCAACAGTCCCTGCACCTGCAGTCCGTTCATGATTCAACGCTATCACAACCGGGTTTCCGGTCCGCTGCTTGACCGCATCGATCTGCACGTGGAAGTGCCGCGCGTAACGTTTGCAGACATGCAACAAACCACGCCCGCCGAAACATCTGCAGATGTATCTGCCCGCGTCCAAAAGGCAAGATTTGTTCAGCAATCACGTTTTGCGGGCCGTCCTATGCCCGTCAATTCCGCGATGAGCAGCGCGGATTTACGACAACACTGCCGGTTAAACCGGCCATCCGCCGAACTGCTCCGCCATGCATTCGAAAAATTGGCCCTGTCCGCCCGTTCACACGACCGGATTCTAAAAGTGGCCCGAACCATCGCCGACCTGGCCGGAGAAAGCGAAATCCAGCAACATCACCTGGCGGAAGCGGTCCAATACAGGACCCTAGACCGGAAATATTTCAAATAATTGCGTGCTATTCAGACATTCACCGCATATTTTACTAACATAACCATTTGAGACGCGACAAATCATGCAGGACACAGCCTCCCGACTGACGAATAGAATGTTAAGAATCGGAAGGAGGAGTTCTAATTGGCGAACCAACAACCAGCTTTGAATCTTCCTTTGGTACTGAAAGGTTTTGCATGGTTGGACGTCTATCTTGACACGATCAACATCGACATTGGCGTACCGGATTTGTATGGTGCCGTCTACGGACAGGAACTGCCTTCCATTCAGATCGACATTTCGGACAGCGAACCGATGCTTTTGTTCGATATCTGCGAAATGTTGGAAAAAAACGGGTTCCATGCGCTGGTTCAGGAATTTTTCTCCCTGCTGGTGGAGAACCGAATCGATGTAACGTCCTGGAAAATGTCCGACATCCCGAATCGAAAACCCAAATAAGCGTAAAAAATTGGCCCCTGAATATCGGCGGGCCATTTTATTTATTGCCTTTTCCACTTATTTGTTGCCTGTTACCACAATCTGCGGCACATGCAAGGACGGGATGTCCAGAACAACGGTACGGATCTGGAAAACATCCTCGATTGCGGGGGAACGGAGCATGATGGCCGGGGCGGCCATTTGAACCAATTTTCCAGCGTCAAGCAATACCAATTGATCGCAAAACTGTGCCGCCAGGTTCAAGTCATGCAAAACGGCAATCCACGCCAATCCATTTTGCTGCTCCTGTTTCAAAAAAGAAAGCAGTTCCACCTGGCGGTGAAGGTCCAGGTACGTGGTCGGCTCATCGAGCAGCAGCAGTTTCGGCTGTTGCGCCAATACTTGCGCAAGCAAAACACGCTGCCGCTCCCCGCCGCTCAGTTGATCCAGATAGCGGTTGCGCAATTCCCATGTATCGGTCCGCTGCAAGGATTGGCGGCAGATTTCATGATCCAGCGGCTGTTCAGACGAAAAACGCTTTAAAAACGGATATCGGCCAAGCATCACCGTATCATAGACCCTATCGTTCAGTTCGTAAACCACATTTTGCCGCATGAAAGCGATGTGCCGGGCCAACTGTTTTTTGCCATAGGATTGGATCGGTTTCCCGGCAAACGTCACTTCCCCCTGCGACGGCATCCATTGCCCTGCAATCACTTTCAACAATGTGGATTTGCCTGCTCCGTTTGGCCCTATAATTCCGATGCTTTGCCCTTTCTCTGCTTGCAAACTGATCTTCTGCAAAATCGACCGGCCGCCAAACGATACGGATACTTCCTGCAGTTGGATCATCTTTCTCCCCTCCGGCTCCTCTGCAATTGCCACGCAAAAAAAGGAGCCCCGATAGCCGCTGTCACGGCTCCAATCGAAAGTTCAACAGGCGCCAACAGCGTTCTGGCAACCGTATCACAAAGCACAAGAAAAATTCCGCCTGCCAATGCAGCGAAAGGAATCAGCAGACGATGATCGGAACCGATCATCCGCCGCATCATATGCGGAATCACAAGACCGACAAAGCCGATGATTCCCGCCACGGAAACAGCGGCCGCTGTCACTAACGAAACGGTCAGCAGCAGCACCCATTTTGTGGGTGTAAGAGGAACGCCAAGCGTTGCAGCCCCTTCCTCCCCCATCCCGAATGTGTTCAGTTCTCTCGCAAACGCCCAAATGACCAGAAAACCTACGGCGAAAAAGGGCAACAGAATCAGATTATGATGCCAACTGCGCAGGCCAAGACTTCCCAACATCCAGAACACGATTTGCTGGGTCTGGTTGCCTGACGACAACGAAAGAAGAAAGGTCAAGGCAGCAGAAAAAAACGAGTTCACGACCACCCCGGACAACAGAAGGGTTTCTGTCCGCAGGCTGCGTGCGGCGCTTGCCACCCCAAACATTGCAAAAACAGCCAACAGCGCACCAACAAAGGCAGCCAGCGGAAGCAAAAATCCGGCTGCCGCCAGTCCACCGCCCACAACCGCGATCACAGAGGCCGCTCCGACCGAAGCTCCCGCCGACACACCTAAAATATAGGGATCGGCCAATGGATTTCGCAACAATCCCTGCAAGGCGGTGCCGGCCAATGCAAGCAATGCGCCAACCAACAGCCCCAACGTAACGCGGGGCAGGCGAATCTGCCAGAGGATCGACGCCTCTGTTTCCGTCCAATTGACAGGCAGCAGCGAGCCCACGACAGGCATTCTGGACAGCAAATAAGATACCGAGTGGGAAAATGGGATCGTTGTGCTTCCGACGGACACGGCAAATCCGACAGTTAAACACAAAACTGCCAAAAGCAAACTGATACCTCCTATAAATTTCCGTTTTTTGTGGAGGCTCCGCGTCCCGCTCTTCATTTCGCAAACCAGTCAGGATGGATCGCTTTGGCAATTGCCACAAACCCCTCCGGTAAACGGGGGCCCGGCCTGGAAACGAGGTTCGGATCCAAAGCAATCACTCTCTTGTTTTTAACGGCTGGGATCGTTTGCCAACCGGGCCGTTGTAAAATATCCTGCACGATCTCCTGCGGATTTCCCATCGTTGTGGTTAGAATCACGTCCGGCTTTTTGGCGGCAACCGTCTCTCCGTCTGTTTTCAGCCAGCCTGATTGTTCACCGAATGCGTTGCGGCCACCCGCCAGCGTCACCAGTTCATCGAGAAACGTATTTTTTCCGGCTGTATAGAGATCCGGCGAAATTTCCAGATAGACGACCGGCTCTTTCTGGCTCGCTGCTGCTGTACGTTTATCCTGAATCGAACGAACCGTTTCCTGCATGGAATGGATGACGGAAACAGCCGCTTGACTCCGGTTAGTCAACTTCCCTATCGTCTCGATAGCCTGCTCCGTTTCCGCCATGTTGGTCGGTTCTGTGGCAAAAACGGTCAGCCCCAGCGAACGAAGTTTGGCGACCCCTTGCGGATCGGCTGTTGCACCGCCTAAAACAAGATCCGGTTTTTGCGCCAATACCAATTCGGGATCTATTGTCATCGCTCCGACAACCGGCTTTTTCTTCGCCTCCGGCGGATAGTCGGACCATTTATCAACCCCTACCACGCGGTCGCCCAAGCCTAAAGCGAACAGAATTTCAGTCTGGCTCGGCAGCAAGGAAACGATCCTCTGCGGTTCCGATTGAATCGTTACCTGATTTCCTGTCGCATCCTGCAGTGTGAGCGGATAAACGGTTTGTCCCGTTTGACTGTGCGGGGCCCCCTGTTCCGGAACGGCCTGTCCAGCCGGTCCACATCCGCTTGACACACCCACTGCAAGCAGGAAAGAAAGAAACAAAACACCACTTTTTATCATGCTTGACCTCTCTTTTCCTAAACCATAAACCCCCGACCGAAGTCAGGGGCACCGCCATTCAAAGCGTCATTTTTTCTTTTTGGACTGGTTGGCCAACGCTTTTGCGTTGACATTTTTCATTTGACGTGAAATGCGAGCCAACTGTTTTTGATTCAAATTGCGCCCCATGCTTCTTGCCATTGCTTGAATGTCCTCATCAGACATCGTCATATTTGCCATTTGCCGTTTCATATATTGCACCGCTATGTAAAATCCGGCGACAATCCCGACTAAAAGAGCCACTATTCCGGTTACCCAATACCACACCATTTGATCCACTCCTCAAAATGCATTCTCTATATGTTCGAGCGCCGGAGTTTGTCCGTTCTCAACCATCCGTATGCTGATCATATCAAATCGGATGCGTGATACGCAAACCGTATTCATCGACAAAAAAATGGACGCTACTTGCCGAATCTTCTTCTGCTTTCGCCAATCGACCGATTCGGAAGGCGAACCAAACCGATTTGAGGTTCGTGTTCGTACTTCGACAAATACGAGACAATTGCCGTCTTGCGCCACAATATCGATTTCGCCTGCCCGGCACCGCCAGTTGGTTGCCACGATGTGCCAACCTTGCGACTCCAGATAACGTTTTGCAAGCTGTTCCCCTTGTCGACCTGTTTGGAGCCGTTGGTCTTTCATTCGTATCACTCCTGACACCAAGAAGCGAAGCATGCATTACTTCGAATGGTTCGATCTGCGCTCCATAGATTGGACGAATGCCAGCACCTCTGCCACCACCTGGTACAGTTCCGGCGGAATTTCGCGACCGATCTCAAAAGCCAGCAATGTTTCCACCAAAACAGGGTCTTCATGCACAGGTACCCCGTTCTGTTTGGCCGCTTCGATGATTTTGCGGCCGATTTCTCCCTGGCCGCTGGCTACCACACGCGGCGCTTGATCAGTCTCCGGATTGTAGGTCAGGGCAGCGGCACGCGGGACCCGATTTTTGTTGCGCTGTTGGTCACTCATTGTTCCACCGCCTCAGATTTTCAGATCCAGCAGCCCATTTGTCAAAATGGGAGAGAGGTTGGCGAACGGCTGCCTTGTGTTTGCCTGTCCCGCCTCCTGGCGGACACCGCCCAACTGATAGCCGATCTGTTTTAATCCATCCCGCAAAGGAGCCAATGTGTCATCGGCAAGCGAGAGATTTTTTTCCCGCTCCGTAATAAAACGGAGGGAAACGATTCGCTCGACGATTTGCACATGAATGCCCAGATCCCCCAATGACGGCAGTTGCAGATGAAAATAAAGAAAACAATTGTAAGGGTCTAATTCGCGCCCTTTTTTGCGCCGGGTCAACAGGTGAACCTTGGCGTCTGACGTCTGTTTGCCTACCAAAACAGGAAGCGTCAAATACTGATAAAGAAACGGGCTGTTGTCGTCTTTTGCAGAATGCATCAACTGCTGCCCTGTTAAATGGGTGAGAATCTGTTCCGCAACCGGCTGTGCCGTACCCGACTGAACCTCGGCCAGCAAAAGCGATTTGAGCGTTTCCGGCACTGCTCCGGCAAAATCCGTTTTCACCAGTTGGGCGACATGCTGTTCGTGCGACAATCCCAATTTTTCTACAACAGCCTTCACTGCCGCTCCCCGTTCACCTGGCGACAGATCGGCCAAGCGATCCAGTTCAATCCGCATATCTGTAAGCGGGAAGGAAGCTGCCAAACGATCGGCCAGTTTGGCAGCATCTTCCGGCTTGGTTTTGCCAAAAAGGTCAGCAGCCGCCGACATCTGCATCCGGTTGTCTGCCGCTTCCAACTGGCGCGGAGAACGGGTCTGGCCGTCAGGAACCGCAGAGGCTTGTCTCCACGCAGACGGTATTCTGTCTGCTGCCAGGTTTATCTCTTCCGCCGTATTTGCCTGTACGACCGTGCTTTGCTGTGCCGCCGTATTTGCCCGCGCTGCGGTTTGGCCGATTTCCGAGGATGATGGCCGATTCGCCATGGGATTTGCCTCTGCTCCCTTTGCATCTGCTCCCTCCCGCACGATGGGCTCTCTCGTTTGATCCGGTTTGCCGTCCGCACGATTCGGAATGTTGGCTTTTGGATCGGGAATTCCCACTTTCGAATCAGGGGGTCCGGCTTTCGGAAGGGACGTTTCCGCTTTTAAGAGAGACGTTCCGCCCCCCTGCTCGTTTTGATTCTCGACCGATGGCGCAATCGGTTGCGACAGCAGCCGGGAGACCATTTCGCTGAGCGATGGCCCCTGCTGCAAGGAATCGAGCGCGCGAAAAGCGGATTCGGTCAGCGGAATCTTTTTCTGTACCATTTGCAAAATGGTGTCCAGCGCAGACTGACTTTGTCCCGCCTGTTCCACCTTGGAATAGAGCTGCTCAATCGATTGCAAAAGAGAAGGGGTAACAGAAATCCCGGCTGACAGCAGGCGACTGGCAACCTGGCGGGTAAAAGCGGAATCTTTAACCTGTAAATTTTGCAGCAGCCTGTCAAGCGGAAGCGCTGTTTCCGAGCCTGTCGTGTCCCCCCGGGCTGGAAGCGCCTGATTCTCTGTATGTGCCATTGCAAACGAATTGATTTTCAGTTCGAACAGGCCGTTATCGGTTGTACCGACCACCACCAACGGCAATACGGCGCCTTTTGTCACGGCAGTATCCGTTTGCGCTCTGACTGTCAGCCCTTTAATGTCCACCAACGCGGTTTCACGGTCAAGCACATCCAGCACAATGCCATTCAACGTTTCGCCGACTGCCAGTTCGATCCGTTTGGCAGAGGTATCCGGACGCAATGTTTGCCCCAAAACCTGCAACAGCGACGGCAAAATATTCATCAGAATCCCCTCCCTCACGGCCGGAATGCCCTGCGTGCCTGTATGAACCCGGTTGCCTGCTGAAAAAACGGCCCCCCGATCAATGGGTTGACAACAGGGCTGTGACCGGGGCAAACGACTTGCGGTGAATCGGACAAACGCCGTATTTTTGCAAAGCCGCGATGTGTTCCGGCGTACCGTACCCCATGTGCTGCTCAAATCCGTACTCCGGATACATGCGTCCATATTCGATCATCATCTGATCTCGTGTCACTTTGGCCAATATCGATGCGGCCGCAATCGAATGGCTCTTTGCATCCCCTTTTATTACAGCCTGTTGCGGGACGGCGACATCTGGAATCGTGACCGCATCGGTGAGCAGATGGTCCGGTTCCGTACCGATCGCGCGGATCGCCCGCCGCATTGCTGCATATGTAGCTTGCAAAATGTTATAGGTGTCGATATAGTCAACATCTGCCATCCCGATCCCATACGCAACCGCTTGTTCCCGTATTTGGTGGAACAGTTCTTCCCGCTGCTGCGGACTGATCTGCTTGGAATCGTTCAATTTCGGTATGACAATGCCGATTGGCAGGATGCAGGCAGCCGCCACTACCGGACCGGCCAGCGGACCGCGTCCCGCTTCGTCGATCCCGGCAATCAGCCGGAACCCTTTTGCGGCAAGCGATCGTTCATAGTCCCACAATCGTTCCATGCGCTCCGCTTCCGCCTGAATGGCTGCCCGTTTGCGCAGCTGGGACTCCACCAGTGCCCGCACACCCGCTCTTGTGTCTTGTCTCAGTTGCTTTATGTCTGTTTCGGATAATTCGGTCTGTGAGGCCAACCAGTTTCTCAGTTGGTCGATTGTCAATTTACGCAGATCGTTCATGCAAGCCTCTCCTTCTAAGTTACTTACCATTTCGGCAGAGGCGTGCCTACTTCCTGCTATTCCGATTGGTTGTCCTGATACGAGATGTTTTTCACATACTCGTCACAATCAGGGCAATAATAAGCACTTTTCACTTCGTGTCCGCATGTATCATGCACCAATTTTTTGTATTTCGGGGTGAGATGACGATTTCCCCAAATCGCCAATGCATTCAGCACATGTCGGAGATCGCTCCCCTTTGCAGTCAATTCGTATTGGTAACGAGGCGGATGCGCCGAATACAGACTGGATGTTACGAGCCCCTGCTGTTCCAGCTCCTGCAGACGTTCCGACAGGATATTGGGCGAAATGCCGTCAAGCGATTTTTTCAAGTCGCTAAACTTGCGGACCCCAAACAGCAGATCGCGAACGATCAGCAGCGTCCACCTGTCCCCCACAATTTCCAATGTTCTCGCGATGTTGCACGGTAAGTTATATTGCTTGCTCATACGTTTCACCTTTTTTGGTTGGATGTTTACGAATATCATAGCATAATTACATTTTGCATAGTTAGTTGTTTTTATATATTAAGTATTATATATTAACTTTAAAATCACATTGGGAGGTTGTATACATATGATTTTACAGCGGTTGTCTTGGGCAGGCGTGTTCGTTCAGTCTGGCGACACGAGCATTTTGATCGATCCGATTGCAAATGTCACACCGGAATTTGCGCAGTTAATGGGCCATCCACTTGCACCGTTAGTATCCCTGGAGCAGATGCGATCCGTTTCTGCCGTACTGGTTACCCATTTGCATCCGGACCATTTTGATCCGCAGCTGATTGCGGGAATGTTCGGCGATCATATCCCTGTTTATCTGCCGAACGAGGCTGTTCTTGGCGCCCCAAAAACTTCTCTGCAAAACGTAAACGGG
This sequence comes from Effusibacillus dendaii, assembly GCF_015097055.1. Taxonomy (NCBI): domain Bacteria; kingdom Bacillati; phylum Bacillota; class Bacilli; order Caryophanales; family Alicyclobacillaceae; genus Effusibacillus; species Effusibacillus dendaii. The sequence continues at coordinate 211,061 of NZ_AP023366.1, read as the reverse complement.
ATGGCTTTCGACCAGCAGGAGAAAATCGGTTCCCTGCAGATAACCGCCGTGTATTCGGCTGACGGATTCGGATTTCCGCAAGTCGCCTGGATCGTGGAAGGAGGAGGCAAAAAGATGATTCATTGCGGAGATACGCTGTGGCACGGGCATTGGTGGCGCATTGCCCAAAAATACGGTCCGTTCGATGCCGCCTGTCTGCCGGTGAACGGGGCCGTTGTCCAGTATCCGGGATTAATTCCGAGCGGAGTGGAAGCCTGCCTGACGCCTGAACAGGCCGCGTCAGCCGCCTCTATATTGCGGTCCGGACAATTGGTTCCGATCCACTATCAGGAATTTGATAATCCGCCTCTCTACTGTGAAACGCCCAATTTGTTGGTACGATTAACGAACCGCGCAAAAGAGCTGGATGTTCCGGTTCGTCTCATGAAACCGGGGGACCGGCTGCAAATCGGGGAATAAGCAGCGGGGAGACGACTGGTCCGACAACAGAGAGGTGAAAACTGAAAACGTGTGAACCGATTTTCTCGATTCACACGTTTTCCGGTTCTTTTTGTTTGATGGTTGAATCGGGTGTGAGGCTGGGCCGTTCCAACGAAATTTTGCCAAGCAGTCCGCCGCGAAACTCGCGTAAAATCAAATCGCAGGCGGCCATTTCGTCAATTACGCCGCCAGATCGAACAGCGCCGCGTTTGCGGCCAATTTCGAGCACGATGTCCCATGCTTCCACCGGCAAATTTTCCAGTTTGTAACGGGATTCCAAAACGCCCGGGTACGTATCCCGCAGCCATTTCACCAGGAAATAGGCGACCTCCTGTTTGTCCGTTTCCAGCACCTCGTCTTTAATGGCACCCGTCAACGCCAATCTGACGCCGACTTCCGGATCTTCAAACTTCGGCCAGAGAATCCCCGGTGTATCAAGCAGTTCAAAATCTTTCCCTACCTTGATCCACTGCTGCGCCTTCGTAACCCCCGGCTTGTCGCCTGTTTTGGCGATGTTCCGGTTTGCCATCCGGTTAATCAGTGACGATTTGCCGACATTTGGAATACCTAAGATCATGGCACGCACGGCGCGGGGACGGATCCCTTTTTTCATCATCGCTTCCATTTTTGGTGCCACCAGACGTTTGGCTTCCGATTCCAGTTTGCGGAACCCTTCGCCCTGTGTGGCGATGACCGGAACGGCAGGGGTACCTGCTTTTTCAAAATAGCGAATCCATTCTTTCGTAATCTCAGAATCGGCCAAATCGGCTTTGTTCAATAGAACAATCCGCGGTTTCTGCTGCGTAATTTCGTTCATCATCGGATTCCGGCTGGAAAGCGGGATGCGGGCGTCCACCAGTTCATACACTACATCCACCAGCTTTAATTTTTCCGTGACTTCCCGCCGGGCCTTTGCCATATGGCCGGGAAACCATTGAATTGTCATCTTGCTTCCCCCTTGTCTACTTAAACGGGAAAAGTTTCATGTTGGAGACCGGCCAGAAAATCAGATCCGCACGGCCCACCACCAGATTATCCGGTACGAAACCGACGGAAGGATCCCGGCTGTCCTTTGAATTGTTGCGGTTGTCTCCCATCACGAACACCTTACCTGTCGGAACTGTCACCGGGCCATAGGCACCAAAGGTCGGTTCGCCCAAATAAGGCTCGTTTAACGCCTGCCCGTTCCGGTACACCTTGCCGCCCTTTACTTCGATCGTGTCACCGGGCAGTCCGATTACACGCTTGATAAAATCTTTGGTTGTGTCAGACGGGTATTGAAACACGATGATTTCTCCCCGTTGTGGAGAATGGATATGGTAAATCAGCTTGTTGACGATCAGACGTTCCTGGTTCTGCATAGTCGGCATCATGGATTCGCCGTCCACCATAAATTGGGCAAATACGAATTGGTGAATGGCAAGCGCCAAGATTATGGCAATTCCCAGTGATTTAATCCATTCCCATGTTTCGTTCTTCTTGTTTTCGGAATGATTTTCTGCCATAGCGTTTCCCTCCCGCCCAACTCTTAAACGAAAACGTGTTTATGAAAAAGGGACTTGCTTCCACAAGTCCCCTCTCAATATCTATTTAGCGAATTTCTTTAATGCGAGCTGCCTTACCTGTCAAGTTCCGCAGGTAGTACAGTTTCGCGCGGCGTACCCGACCGCGGCGAGCGACTTCGATCTTCTCGATCTTTGGGGAGTGGAGCGGGAATGTACGTTCCACGCCAACGCCGTTCGAAATTTTGCGAGCAGTAAACGTTTCGGAAATGCCGCTTCCCCGGCGCTTAATCACAACACCTTCGAACAACTGAATCCGTTCGCGGTTTCCTTCTTTTACTTTCACGTGTACTTTAACCGTATCGCCAGGACGGAAACTTGGGATGTCCTTGCGAAGCTGTTCGTCGATAATTTGACGCAAGAGTTCTTGGTTCATGCTGATTTCCTCCTTCCCTGCAGGCGTTCATGCCACATATTCAGGCTGACAGCGGACCGCCTTGATTAACAAATGACATTTTAACACAGGGTAAAAGGAAAAACAACTGGTGCTGCTTTATATAATTCCAACACCGCCAAAACCACTGAAAGATTGAGGGATCGTTGATGCCAGACATTTATATACGGCCTTATCAACATGCAGATGAACAAAGCGTCTTGCAAATCTGTTATCGGACCGGGTTTATGGGACAGGATTTATCAGGGACAAACCGGTTTAACGACCGCAAGCTTTTCGGTTACCTGTTCTGTCTGTTTTATCTGCGTTACGAAACGGAACACTGTTTTGTCGCTGTCGATCGATCAAATGGCGACAAAGTGGTGGGATATATTTTGGGAACCCTGGACACCCGCAATCAAAACAGACAGTTTGCCTGGAAAATGGGATGGAGAATTGCCCTCCGACTTCTGTTCTATACCGGATGGAGATATACCGAGTCTTTTCGCGAAGTCATCTTCTTTCTAAAGGGCGCCCGTTCCAAAATCGAGCCAAATCCCCTCTATAAGGTGTATCCGGCCCATCTGCATATTAATGTGCTGCCCGAATATCAGCACTGTGGAATCGGTTCCAAATTATTGGATCGATTTGAACAGCATGTGCGAAAAAGCGGCGTGGCAGGCATCCATTTGTCCACGTCCAACCGGAATTTGAAAGCAATTCCCTTTTACCGCAAAAAAGGATATGACTTACTGCTCGAGAAAGAGGATACGTTTTGGAGTAATGTTCCGGACTATAAAACGTTGGTGTTTGCTAAGAAGCTTTAAATGATGGGACAATTCATCACTCTAAAATCTTTCATCAAGTGCTTGCATTAAACTTTTAGTTCCCAGGTTGTTAGGAGAAGATAACCTCAGTAACCCACTGGCACATTTAACTCCATCTTAAAGCAGGCTAAGAGAGACCTAAATACCTCTTCGGATCTGCTCGGGTAATATACCGATAGGATGACCGAGTTTGCGAGCATTTACAAAAAGAAAACAGGCTCTCCATGACGTCGTCGATGTAACGTTAGTGATCTTCAAGTCCTAACAAACACTGAAAAGGGGCAGTCAGCCCAGATGCCGTTGCCCCCTTTTATCCTCCCAAGTTTCTCCGTTTCCCCAGGTTTCTTCATTTCCCCGTTTTCTCCGTTACTTCCCGATTTTCTCCGTCACTTCTCAATCACCCGCAGCTTGGTGGTCCTCGGCTTGACCTTTTTGGTACCGTACTTGGATTGGAAGGTGATCTCCAATTCGAGTTCGTCGTCTTTGCCGCTCATGTCCATAATGACCCCTACGCCATACTGCGGGTGACGGACGCGCAGACCGATGTCCCAGCGGGGGACGACCTGAAAATCGGCCCCCGATTTCTCCGTGTACTCTTCCGGTATTTCAGCAAGGAAACGGGACGGATCGTTCATTTGCAGCTCCCCGTAAATTGTCCGTTCCGAGCAGTACGTCAGATGCAGTTTCTCCTGTGCCCGCGTAATCGCCACATAGCACAGGTTGCGCTCCTCCTCGATTCCCTCCGGGCTGTCCATCGAGCGCGCATGCGGAAAAATCGTCTCCTCCATGCCAATCACAAACACGACCGGAAACTCCAATCCTTTTGCGGCGTGCATGGTCATCATGTGGACGGCGTTGTCTTTCTTCCCCGTTTCCTTGTCCGTATCGGACAACAGCGACGTCTCCGCCAAAAAATCGGCCAATGAACCGCGCCGTCTCTTGTCAAATGCACGGGTCACGGTCAGCAGTTCGTCTATATTCTCCAACCGGCTCTGATCTTCTTCTTTGCCGCTTGCCTCATACATTTCCCGGTAGCCGGTGCGGTGCAGCATCAATTGTAAAAATTCGGTGACCGACAGGCCTTCCTGCGCAAAGTGAAGGTCGCTCATCAGCAAGTGGAATTTTTTGACCGATTCCAGCGCCTTTGCGCCGATATCCGCTTTCTCCGCCTCGCCCATCGCCTGCAGCAGGGAAAGATCTTGGTCACGCGCATAGTCGAGCAGCCGTTTGATCGTGCCCTCGCCAATACTTCGTTTCGGAACGTTGACAATCCGCAGCAGGGAAATTTCGTCCTGCGGGTTGGAGATCGCTTTCAGGTAGGCCATTACGTCCTTGATCTCGCGCCGGTCGTAGAATGTCATACCGCCGATGATTTTGTAAGGAATAGCCGCCTGCAGAAAGACTTCCTCAATCGCGCGCGACTGAGCGTTGGCCCGGTACAGGACCGTGCAGTCACGGAATTGGCCGCCGTTTGCAATGTACTCCTGCACCTTTGCCACCACGTACGCCGCCTCATCCGCCTGGTCGAGCGCCGCGTAAACGGACAGTTTCTCGCCCGGCCCTTTGACGGAGCGCAGATTCTTTTCTTTCCGCATGGTGTTGTGACGGATCACGGCGTTCGCCGCATCCAGAATCATACCGGTCGAACGGTAATTCTCCTCTAACAGAATGACTTTTGCTTCCGGATAGTCCCGCTCAAAATTCAGGATGTTTGAGATGTCCGCGCCCCGCCAACGGTAAATCGCCTGATCCGCATCGCCCACCACGCAGATATTTCGATAGTTGGCCGCCAAAAGGCTGACCAGTTTGTACTGGGCCCGGTTGGTGTCCTGATACTCGTCCACATGAATGTAGCGAAATTTGTCCTGATAGGCGACCAGAACGTCCGGCTGCTCTTCAAACAACTGCACCGTTTTGAAAATCAGATCGTCAAAATCGAGCGCATTCACGCTGTTTAATTTAAATTGATATTCCCGGTATACGTCGGCCGCGACCGAATCGGCCAGCGAGCGCCCCGCCGATTTTCGAAACTCGTCGGGGGTCAGCAGTTCGTTCTTGGCGGCGGAAATTTTCCAATGGATCAAATTCGGGTCAAATTTTTTCAGATCGTAGTTCAGATCGAGCATGCACTGCTTAATGGCGGACATCTGATCGTCCGCATCGAGGATCGAAAAATTGTTCTGGTAGCCAAGCCGCTCCGCTTCCCGCCGCAAGATTTTCACACACATGGCATGAAACGTGCTCATCCAGATGTCGCCAGCCGCTTCGCCGACCAATTTCTCGACCCGCTCGTTCATTTCCTTTGCCGCTTTATTGGTAAACGTGATCGCCAAAATATTCCACGGCTGCACGCCCCGGCGACCCATCAGATACGCAATCCGGCGTGTCATCACGCTCGTTTTTCCAGAGCCGGCCCCGGCTAAAATCAGCAACGGGCCCTCTGTCGTCTCCACCGCTTCCTTCTGCTGCGGATTGAGGCCTTGTGTAATGGAATCGATGTCAATTTGCAACGAATGTGATTCTGTAGACATAAACGCCTCCGAAAGTTATGCATTCTGAGGTAGTAAAAAAGTGCTACCTAAAAGGGTAGCACGAAACACGTTTGGATGAAATACATATCTCACCTGTTTGCCAACACCATTTGTTCCCGAAGTTCCCCAAACGTTTCGATTCCTTTGGCAATCGACTCGGTCAGCAATCGTTTCCACAACTCCGCCGTCATTTTCGCGTCACCGAGTGCCGTGTGACGCCCCAGAACAGGAATTTGGTAGGTCTGCAGCAGATCGTCCAATCCGTATTGATTCCATCTCGGATGCAGCCATTTGGCTACATCGTGCGTATCAAGGATTCGGTGTGTCAGGTGCGCTCTTGAGAACCGCCACAGAGCGGCGTTTAGAAAGCGAATGTCGTGGCTCGCATGATGCATCACCAATACGCCGTCTTTGGCATATTCCAAAAACTGCTGCAGCACCAGTTTGATATCAGGTGCCGCAGCGGCCTGTTCGTTTGTAATACCGGTCAGTTTCGTGACCACCGCCGGAATGAACCGGTCAAATTCCGGTCGAATCAGAGAATGATACGGATTGCCCAATTCGATGCGATCTCCATGCATTTCCACCGCCCCGATCGAAATCAGAACATCGAACGAAGGATTGAACCCGGTCGTTTCCGTATCGACTACCACAAAGCGAGTCTGCAGAAGAGGCGCGTCCCAGCCGTCTTCCGATTTTGCCTCTTTCAGCAGTTGGCGAATAAACGCTTCCCCCTGCATTTTTTCCGGCGAAACGGCAGACAAGGCTGGCAGTACATTATGGGAACGGGTTTGTAACAATCTGCGGAAAAATCCGCTGCGATCTTGACTCATGCCTGCTCACTCCGGCTTGCGAAATTTTTTGGCTGTCAGTTTTTGCAACGCACGGATTCGCTTGATTGCATTTGCGAGTTCCGTTTTGTCTGCGTCAGATAAACGATTTGTTGGAACATAATTGCTCCAGAGCCGATGGCCCATCAAAACCAGAAACGCATTCGCGATCCCATCGGCCGTGACCGGCTCCCAAATACACCGCTGATGCAGTTCCTGAATCCGGCTTAGGGTGGCAACAGCCTCGATTCCGTTTGCGATCGACCAGAGCCGGACACAGTTGACCAATTGCAGATAGGTGTCTTTTAAATGGAACTCGCCTGCATGCTCGCCCCATTTGTCGACCAGAAAACGGCCTCTGAAATCGAGCGGAACCGACTGCTGCAAACCGTGACTGGCGACCTGCCAATGCACGAACGGTTGACAACGCAAATGTTCAATCAACCATCCCCGAAATTGACGAGGCAAATCCGGATCGCCAAAAACGGCCCGGATATCGGCTGCCATCATCAGGAACCTTGTGTGGTCCCAGTTTGGAACATCCGTATAGGATTGGATCTGCTCCTGCCAATTTTGCAACGACAGATTCCATCTTGGGTTGGTGGCCATCACAAAGCCCGGACAATAAGGGTATCCAATCTCGGCCAAACGGGTGACAACCCTCTCGGCTAATGACTTGAAATACAGCTTTACTTCGTCCTGTTCTGCGGCGGATCCACCCAGATACAGCAGTGCATTGTCCTGATCGGGTTGCAAGGTCTGTTCTCGCCGTCCGCCGCTGCCTAATAAAAGCCAGCAAAAAGGGGACGGAGGAGTACCCCAGCCAGCCTGTTCCATATCCGCGAGCACCAATTCGATGACCCGGCCGATCAGCGTATCGTGCCAACAGTTGATAGATGAGTGGATTTCGGTAGAGTGCATTCCCTGTTTCTGCCATGCAAGGGCCATATCCGGCATCTGGTCATGAATCGCTCGCAGAGTACGGACATCATTCGCGCTTCCCACTTCATTTTTGATCCACGTCAAGCTTAATTTCCGGTCTGCCTCCACCCCATCACTTCCTGTCATTTTCATTCTAAATTTACCGATAAAACACTATCTACTTTTGAGATTGTCTGTATGAGTTCCTGCCAATCAAGAGCAGCAGGGCAGGAAAATTCAATCGTGGTGGTAAAAACATCATCATCCGACTGCATGGATACATTGGTGATATTAATCCCATTTCTACCTAAAATTGCTGTTATTTCGGCGAGCAGCGCCGGCCGATCCACAGAGACATATACCAACTGTTTCCGTTGCGGTTTCTGAATCCGCCTCTGCAACGCAGGAATCCAAATCATGCACAGCATAACAGCCCCTACCGTCACAATCGAAACAAAATATTGACCACTGCCGACTGCGAACCCGATAATCATGGCTAAAAGTAACATCCCGGCGGTCGAATATCCGCTAATCGCAAACTTATCATTCCGAAGTACAATCCCGGCCGCCAGAAATCCACCGATACCTCCGCCGACTTGCGCCGCGAGCCGCGCAGGATCAAATCTTGCGTTTGGATGATCTGTAAAATCAATAAACGAATAGGTGGAGAGCCATATCAACAAACATCCGGAGACGGAAACAAGAATGTGAGTTTTTATACCTGCGGATTTATTTTTGCGCTCCCGTTCCCATCCCAGTACGCCGCCTAACAATATACTTAAGCAAAGCCGTAAAAGAAAAGTGAGATGGAGTTCCAATGCTGTAGACATCAAAGTCGTCACTCTCCCTTCTTGGCACTAATCTCTCTCTTGAAAATAGCGAAAGGGGCAACAGTTGTTGCCCCACCCGCATGTACGGAATCCTGTTTTAGAAAGCTTCCGTTGCCTTGCCGTAGGAACCTCCGTTGGGGAGTTGTTCCGGGTAACCGGACGCCCCGTGTTCGCTGACATCCAGACCGATAATTTCTTCTTCCCGGCTGATCCGAAGTCCTACCGTCACTTTAATCACTAACAGAATGATCAGGGAGGCGATAAACACATAAGCGAAGGAAGCCGCCACTCCTAAAAATTGCACCCATAACTGCTCCAACCCGCCGCCGTAAAACAGTCCCGGTTTGCCGACACCCGTTTTTTCCACCAAATCAGGAGCCGCAAAAAATCCGGTCGAAAGTGTTCCCCAAATGCCTGCCACACCGTGCACCGAAAAGGCGCCTACCGGATCGTCCACTTTCACCACCCGGTCAAAGAAGATTACCGAGAATACCATAATAATTCCGGCAATCGCACCGATGACAACAGCCGCCCAAGGTTTTACGAACGCGCAGGACGCGGTAATTGCAACGAGTGCTGCCAATACTCCATTTAACATGTAACCGATATCCGGTTTGCCAAGTACCGCCCAAGCCGTGATCAGCGCTGCAACAGCACCGGCAGCTGCCGCCAAATTGGTCGTCATCGCGACGTACGTGAAGAACGTTCCGTTTGCTGCCATTGTGGAACCTGGATTGAAACCGAACCAGCCAAACCAGAGGATAATTACACCAAGCACGGAGTAGACCGTGTTATGACCCGGAATGTTGTTCGACGTGCCATCCTTGTTGTATTTTCCGATTCTTGGGCCGAGCAGCAATGCGCCCACGAGCGCGGCCGTTCCACCTGCCAAATGCACAACCGTCGAACCGGCAAAATCCTGCATGCCAAGCGTCGACAACCAGCCACCGCCCCAAATCCAGTGACCGACAACCGGGTAGACAAAGCCGATAAACAATGCTCCAAATACGAAGTAGACAATCAATTTTGCCCGTTCCGCAATACCTCCCCAGAAGATGGCGAGCGAAACACCCGCAAACACCAGTTGGAAAAGGAATTTAGCAGCCAGCGGCGTATCCGTCCATGCAAGTGAACTGAACACGTCTTTAACTTGATCCTCGGCAACGTTTAAAAACCAGCCGCTTGTTCCGATAATGCTGTTTCCTGCGCCAAATGTGATAGCAAATCCGACGGCCCAGAACACGAGCGTTGCAATCGCAAAGCTAAGAATGTTTTTGCCTGCGATATGACCGGCGTTTTTCATCCGGGTAGCGCCTGCTTCCAGCAAGGCAAAACCGGCTTGCATGAAAAACACCAGAACTCCCGCCACAATTACCCACATCGCGTCAACCGCATGAATCGCATCGGTGACAGTCGGCTCATCCGCCGCAAACGCGTTACCCGTTAATGCAAAGTAAATCGCAGTCAGCATCAGAAGCATTTTCTTCATTGAAAACCCTCCATTCTCCTATTCAGATTGATTACGAAAACCCCGTCATGCGTTCCATCAGTAAGATGCTTTCCGCAATTTGCGCCATGGTCTTCCGTTGGCACATCGCCTCCGACCGGATTTTGCCAAACGCTTCCGATTCGGTCAGGTGAAGCCGATCCATCAGCAGCCCCTTCGCCTTTTCAATCGTTTTGCGGTGTTCCAGATCGGTCAAAGCCTTTTCGATTTTCTTCCGATAGGCAAGTTCCCTTTGCCAGTTCGCCATTGCCATTTTGATAGATCCCAGCACTGTAGTTCTGTCATGATTGGATGAAACAATTCCGTGACTCCCAGCCTGAATCGCCAAATCCCAGGCCTGTTCATCAAATTTTTTGGTGACTCCCCATAACACGGGGCCTATCCCACACGATACCAATTGCCTGGTCCATTCCTGCAGCTGAAGGAGATCTTCCATCAGAATGACAGTCTTGGCATAAGACTCAGGAACAATCGAGGTTGTTGCAGGAGATGTCTGTACATTCACCGGATGAAATTGAAACGAATACGGGGTATCCTTCAGGATAGCTCTCACCCATTCAGCCGACTTTGCATCTGCACCTACAACAACCGCCTGCATGCAGCGCTTCCTCCTTCCACAGATAGATGTTAACTTTTATTACATGAAATACTTGTGTCTGTATTTTATGATAAAAAAAACAAAAAGGAAACATTTGATGTTATCTTTTATTACATAATAGTTTCAAATGATAACGCTTTCCCTCTTGTTTTCTTCTTTTTTCATAACATGTTATATTTTCTTACACATTAATCTTAACCTGAGCCGTTTTGACTCGACCGCCTTCGCCAATCCAGGTATTTTTCCATTTCCCCTGTACGACGTATAAAATCACCAGCGCACAGACCGCGATGCCGCTCAAAATCAAAAATCCCCATGTGAAGGAACCTGTCAGCAATTTTAAATTGCCGAGAATCTTGGGCAGGAAATACCCACCAAGTCCGCCTGCCGCACCCACAACACCCGTCATGATGCCGATTTCTTTTTGAAAACGTTGGGGCACTAATTGGAATACGGCCCCGTTCCCCATTCCCAAGCTCATCATGGCGACAAACAACATCGCTGTTGTAACGCTAAGGCCCGGCAACGTGGAAATTCCCGCCATCATAGCCGCCACGCACGTATACAGGATCGCAAGCATGCGAACCCCGCCAAATCTGTCAGCCAACCAACCGCCGACAGGACGGAAGAAACTTCCCGCAATCACACACAGCGTTGTAAAGTCAGCCGCTTTGACCGGACTTAACCCATATTGGGTATTAAAGAAAATCGTCAGGTAGCTGGACATTCCGACAAAGCCGCCAAACGTTACACTGTAAAAAACGCAAAACAGCCAGGCGTCCCTTTCTTTTAAAACACGTCCGTAATCAGTCAGTGTCTGCGGAACAGGTTGATTCGGGCTGTCTTTTGCCAGCAGGGTGAACACCAAAAATGTCAGCGCAAGCGGAATCAACGCAATCCCAAACACAGCATGCCAACCTCCATAGTACTCCGCAATCCGGTTGGCAAACAGAGTAGCAAAAATCGTCCCGCTGTTTCCGGCACCGGCGATTCCCATTGCCAACCCTTGGTATTGGGGCGGATACCATCTGCTTGCAAGCGGCAGGGCAGCCGCAAAACTGGCACCGGCCACACCAAGCAAAAGCGCAACAAAATAAAGCTGGTTGACAGAATCAGCAAATTGCCATCCCCAGATCAAGGGAATCATCGAAACCAGCATGCCAATCTGTCCGGTCTTTTTGGGACCAATCGAATCGGTCATCCAACCAAGCACGAGTCGCAACAGGGAGCCTCCCAACGTCGGCAGGGCCACCAGGTTCGCTTTTTGCGCCGCATCCAAATGAAACTGATTGCCGATAACCACCGCCAACGGTCCCAACAGCACCCACAACATAAAACTGACGTCAAAATAGAGAAACGCACTGAATAAAGACGGGGTATGCCCACTCTTCAAAAAACCTTTGCCGGTCATCTAATTCGCCTCCTTTGCAAAATCAGCATAACTACAATATAAACAGAGGACAGGAAAATTCCTACAAAATACGTAAGAATACCTGACATAAAATTCTGCATTTTTATTGTAAATTTTCATTTCCGAGACGAATGGCTTGTTTTTCGATAACAAAATTTCTTTTTGTGTTATGTAACCTGACAATTGCTCTCACAATAAACCTTATTTCCTTTTACAATGGTCCTAACATAAAACGATAGGGGTTGAGTCGTGATGAAGAAAATCGTGGAGGCGATTATTCGTCCGGATCAAGTCGATTCCGTAGCCAAAGCACTTTCCGATCTAGACATCGCGTATCAGATGACAAAAGTGTCGGGTATTGGTTACTCCCATATATCAACCGTTCAACGTAAAGAAAGGGAGTTCTTTTATCCGTTGCCGAAAATCAAATTGGAGATTGTGGTAGATCATCAGTTGGTGGAAAAACTGGTCCGATCGATCATATATTCCGCGCAAACCGGTAATCTGGGGGATGGGAAAATCTTTATTTCCGATGAGGAGGCGATTGCTTATGATGAAGCTCATTTTTGATGTCAAGAAAGATTTGCGTGCAATCAAAGCGGTGTTGACCCGAAACGGGGTAACAGGCATGACCCTACTGGAAAATGAAACGACTGCCTGCTACACAGTGGAAGTTGTCGTACAAAATGAAACCGTCAAGCCGCTAATCGTTCAATTGTCACAAACCTTGGCCCCTGAAAAACCCTGTTTCCGATTGGTTCCACTCGATAATGTGTACCGTATTCGAACAGGCGAACAAAGCGTAAAAGCGATATAACGGAAAGGGGTTGACCACTATGTTTTATTGTGAAAAAACGATCCATGCCGACAAATACTATATGGTCATTCGAAAAAGGTATAAATACGGTGAAACCGCCCAATTTGTTGAAATTTCAGAAGGCCGCTTCCATAAATTAAAACTACCGCTGTACCAAGAAAAGATTTCGTACGTGGCAGAAAACGAGTTAATCTTCCTGTAGATTCGTAAAATAACAGCAGGTTCAAAAGATTGGGGCGAATGACAAAGTGTCAAAATTTTGTCATTAATTCCAATCCTTTCTTCTCCCCCATTTGATTTTTCTCTGTTAAAATATAACCGCTCTAATCGAGATGCTTGAAACGCGACTTGAGAGGGGAATTTCAAAACAGATGGAAAATCAGCAACAAGCTGCGCAACAGGGAGTCGCGCTTCCCATGATCGTTCTGATCCTGGCTACTTTTATGTCAGTCCTGGACACGACGATTATTAACGTATCGATTCCGAAAATGATGTCCGTATTTGGGGTGGGCACGTCTGATATTCAATGGGTGGTTACCGCCTATTCGTTGGTAGTCGGTGCGCTCGTTCCGATCACCGGATATCTGGGAGACAATTTTGGTTACAAACGGATTTTTGTGTATTCGGTTATCCTGTTTACGATCGGTTCGGCATTGTGCGGGATGGCCTGGAACAATAATGCGATGATCATCTTTCGTATCCTGCAAGCGATTGGTGGAGGAGCCATCATGCCGGTGGCGATGGCCATGATGTTCCGCCTGTTCCCGCCGGAACGCCGCGGACTTTCGATGGGGATATTTGGCATTGCGATCATGTTTGCGCCCGCCTTTGGACCGACATTAGGCGGATACATCACGGAATACCTCGATTGGCGGCTGATTTTCTACATCAACGTGCCGATCGGTATTCTCGATACTTTACTCGCTCTAATGGTTTTGCAAGAATTTAAGCAGGACGAAAAGAAAAGATTTGATTTTTTTGGCTTTTTGACTTCTTCTGCCGGATTCGCCAGTTTGCTGTATGGATTGGGTATTGTCGGGGATAAGGGCTGGACTGACATCGAGGTGATCTTCTATATCTCGGTCGGCCTCTGCTGCCTGGTATTGTTTGTGCTGATCGAATTTATAGTCGAACATCCAATGATTGATCTGCGTGTCATGAAAAATTCAATGTTTACCATCTCTCTGGTGATCTCCAGTATTGCCAGCATTGCACTGTTTGCCAGCCTGTTTTTGCTGCCTGTGTTTCTGCAAAACATTTCCGGTCTGTCTGCTGTCGAAACTGGACTCGTCCTATTGCCGCAAGGGATTGCCGCCGGTATTATGATGCCGATTTCCGGAATGCTGTTTGACAAATTCGGTGTGAAATGGTTGGCGATCACGGGCTTGACGATAACCGCCTATTCTTTTTATTTGATTCAATCGTTGGATATCGCCACAAGCTTTTCGACAGTCTCATGGTGGTTAATAATACGGGCGATTGGCATTGGAAGCGTGATGATGCCGGTGTCAACAGCCGGAATGAATACAGTACCGATGCAAAACCTCGGACAGGCCAGCGCACTGACCAACACGGTCCGACAGGTCAGCTCCGCGTTTGGGATTGCATGGTTGTCCAATCTGCTATCGGAGCGCCAATTTTATCACGTTACCATTAACTCCGAACAGATGCCGGTTGGCGGTTACGCGGTTACGAGTGCCCTGTCGCAGCTCAGTCAGTTTTATTCGAGCGGCGGTTTGACAGGCAACCTGGCAAACAGCGCCGCCACATCCTGGTTGATGTCACAACTTCAAAAAGTCTCTACCGTTCAGGCGATGGATGATGTATTCTGGGTTGTCACATGGGTGGTTATTGTAGCGATCGTTTTCGCCTTCTTCTTGAAAGACACAAAAGCGCCGCGTGGTGAAAAGCCGGTGATTATGGAATGAAAAAGATGGGGTGCCCCCCATCTTTTTTATTTGTTTATATCCAGATTTGGTTTGTAAAGTGATCGATTTTTCGCAAAAAGACAGAGCGACACTTTTTTATCACACTATTCTGAAATATAATAAGATAAATACTCTCCTGATGTACCAGAGAGTCGACAAATTCACGCGCAAGGCCGGTTGTCAGCGCGTGTACGCCCCCCTTGGCAGCGTTGTATGCCGCATGGTTATACAAGCCGGTTCGAACCGAATCGGCGCCTATGTTGATAATCCGGCCAAAATTTTGTCCGACCATGTGCGGCAGTACGGCGTGACACGCCCAGATCGTCGTCCACAGGTTTCGATCGATCGTCGTTTTCAGTGTTTCGCTGGTATGTTCCAGAAACGGCAGGATCACACCACCGCCTGCATTGTTAACCAGTACATCAATCTTTCCAAATCGGGCAATTGCCCGTTCCATCATTGCCAGTCCGTGTTCTTCACGGCTTAGGTCCCCCATGTAAAAATCGCTCGCAACCTCAAACTGCGCCGCAACAGATTCCGCTGTTTCCTGCACTTGCTCCTGTACATCGGCAATCAGCAAGCAGGTACCCGCTTCCGCCAACCGAATACAGATCTCTTTGCCGATGCCATTTGCTCCGCCAGTTACAATCGCCACTTTGTCCGCTGATTGGGCCCTGTCTGCAGGCCGATTTTTCCCCATACTGTCTCCCCTTCCCGAACACACACCCGGTTGCCACACCAATTGAATGTGTGTCAGACACAGATTCACATGTTCACCTGAAAACGCCCGCTACACAAGAATGCTGAGTTTGCCATGCGGACGCAGAGCGTCCAGGTCAAGAATCACACGTTTTTCCAGAATCTTGATCTGGCTGTCGTCTGTCTGCAGCAGTTTGTACCTAGTATGGCCGACAAACGTCCAGCACTTGCCGCTTTGTCCGATACGCCACAAAGTTACACTTCACCTGGGCCACACCGTCCGTTATTTTTTCAATCCGTACATTGCTGATCATGTGACGAGTGGTTGAATGCGGATATTCCACGTGGGCAGTCCGTTTCATCAGCCTTTTGGCCTGCTCGATCAGACGGAATCGGTCGTCCGCAATCAGGAACAGGGTGCTGTTTGGATCCGCATCCGGATAGCCGATGGGCGGTACCAGATACTGTCCGTTTTCGGCAAACAACTCGGACCATTCTATCAGTTTCCACTGATCCATCAGATCTGCCTCAAGGTAGAGGAAATCCTCCACCTGCTCCCTCGTAAACGTCATCTCCATTCCCCCTATCTGCCGGTCAACAACCGGTTCCACTGCAGCCAGAAGGCGCGCATATGTTCTTCGTCATCCGCATGGGGGACGACACGCAGCATGCCTTTTGACACATCATACCAATGTAGTTCATCACAGTTTGCATAGCCTTCCTGACAAAGTTCCAACGCTTCCACATCATCCGGTGTGGCAAATCCGCCCGGCCCCAGAAATTCCAAAAAATTGGACAAGCGCCTGCCTCGAAACTCTTCATTCTCTTCCATGGGAGCCAACGCCCAACCGGTAACCTCCATGTAATCGGGTGCAAGCGGTTCGAACGTGCGAATCGTAATCGCCATAATATCGTTGATGATCAGATTCGGGAAAATCAAAAGGTTGCGGTTTTTGTCGCAGATGCGGGCAGCCCGTTCCTCGCCGAACCGTTTCACCAGTTGTTTGCGAACCTCATCCAGTTGCTGTTTTCACTCAGCAGTTTCCAGTTGGCCCGCACGCTGTAATGCTGACTCCCTCCCACCACTTCCATACCAATGGACGACTGGTCGGCAACCAGATCCAGAAATTCCTTCGCATTCCCCAGATACTCTTCCAGAGAAATCGCGTTCAAATCATAATTGACGAAAATGAACCCACGGTAGTTTTCCCGACGTGGCACTTGTTTCAAATTCATGGCGCCGTCACAGTTGAATTCTTTCGGATAACCGCCCTCTTTGGATCCCGGTTGACCGATCAGTTCACCGCAATTGTTGAATGTCCACGCATGATAGAAACATTGGAAAATCTTCGAATTGCCTTCCCGTTCCCTTGAAACAAGCGCACCGCGGTGCGGACAGTTGTTAAAAAATGCATGGATTCCTCCGTCGCTGTCCCGATTGAAAATCAGTTTGCGACCACCCACCCGACGCGTCTTGAAGTCCCCCGGATGGCGCAGCTCCGTTTCATGGCCGAGAAACAGCCAGCAGCGGTTAAAGATTATTTCCCTCTCTTGCTGCAGAATGTCAGAATTCGCAAACGATTTCCGCCATACTTTGAACTTGCCTTTCGCTTGGTCAACCTGAATCAGTTTGTAGGTATCGTATTTACAGCACTCATCGAACCAGCCCCCAAACGCATTTTCGGCTTTAACTTACCGTTTCGATCTTGCCGGTTGTTCCAAACCGCGGATCTGTCCGACCGCCCCATGTGTCAAGGATATCGAGACTTTTTTCCAGCATGCGCGGCTTGCGTGCATCCTGTTCCGGGAATTCTTCCATGCCAAAACTGTACTCATTGGTAAGTCCGTCCGGATCCAGGAAATACAGGAAAATACTGTCTGAAGGCGCGTGCCTCCCTGGTCCGAACACGATTGGAATGTTGTGGTCAATCATCCTGTTACGGGCAATTCCAATATCATTGATGTCCGTCACCATGAAGTTAATATGGTTGAGATTATCCCGAGTGGATTTGCCGAGTGCAAACGAATGATGATAGGGATTCGGGAAACAGCGCATAAACGCAAACGAATCTTCCATATAATCGGAAACCCGGAAATTCATGGTTTCGGTCAGATTTTTGCGCCTGTTTCAGACGGCCTGCCGTCCCCATCAGAATTAATCTTTGAACCAGTTCCGGCTGCTGCTTGGCGGCCCGCAGCGAAGTCGCTCCTCCCATGGAATTGCCGATCAGTGTCACGTTGTCCAGTTCGAGAGATCGAATCAGACTGATCAACTGGTCAACCCGTGCGTTCAGGTTGTATTCGAACCGCTGCGGATCCGGTTTATTCGACTTGCCGAATCCGACAGCATCAAACGCGATCACCCGAAATCCTGTTTCTGCAAATTTTGGCATGATCCGGCTCCAATTGCCAAACGCATCCGCCCCGGCCCCACCCCCGTGCAACAGGATCATTGCTTCTCCGGAACCGATTTCCCAATAGTGTGTGGCGATCCCGTTAGTGTTCAGATACTTTTCTTGCAGCTCCCCCATACTTCACTCTCCTTTTCAGTATTGTCTGTAGTATCTATCGTTGTATCTTGATTCTACGAAGTAAAGAGGAGGAAATCCAATCAAACATTTTTAAAAACCAAAACTTTTCGAAAAAAATTTATGGAATGTCAAAAGAATAGACTCTGGCAGATGATTGGAAAAGGACAGGTTATTAAAACATTCACCTGTCCCGTTGCTCGTGGAAATAATTCATAATCTGTTTGTTTGGTTGCATTATTTTCGGATCCGGTTGAACGGGGTATCTGTTAATGCGGGAAAAATCAAATCGCAGCAGTCCGCAATTACTGCTTGCAAACGGTCCGCCGAATATCCAAGCATTCGGACAACCAGTCCATTGCAGGAGAGCAAGCTTACTCCGGCGTAGACGCAATCCCCATCACTGACCAACATATCCTGCAGCATTCTGACATGTTCTTGCGTAACTCTCTCGGAAAGCACCCATAAAGTTCCCAAATGTGTGTATTCCCCGAAAAACATCCGCATGGACTCCTGATCCTCCGGCTCTAAAACAATCGAATCCCAAACGGTCAGCCTTTCATCCCAATAGACGGAAAATCGGCTGGACAGCCGTTCGTATTCGAAAAATTCGCCGCGTCCCGCTCTGCCGGGTGTGACGATGTCAGCAATAAACGCTTTCCCGCCCGATTCCAAGCAGACCACCGTTTCCCCTTGATAGTTGGCTCCCCGATAAGGAACCAACGGTTCCGGAAAATATTCCAATAAAGACCCTTGCTTTATAAAAAAGGATTGGGTTTGAATGCTGCTTTCCCTAATCAGGGAGGGGTGCAGTTTACAGGATGATTGGTTGGTCAAATAGAGGTTGGACCCTTCTTGCAATGTGCAAAAAATGTCTTGCCGATCCCCGTTAAACAGGCCGGGTGAAGAATCCATCAAGTATACCAACAGTTTCCCGCCAGGACCCGCAAACGGTTTGGCGAGTTTTAAAGGAGCCTGCTGGGCCGATTTCGTCAGTACGGTTCTGCCCTGATGGATGCAAGCTTCTCCTGCCCATTTGCCGCTCACTCTCACGTTGCCACCCGCACAGAACCTTCGTGGTACGTTTGCAAGATGAACCGGACAATTTCCTCTACTCCCACATTTCCGAACAGGTTGCTGAATACAAACGGTTTCCCGCCCCGCATCTTTCGGGAATCCTGTTCCATGACCTGCAAACTGGCTCCCACAAAAGGCGCCAAGTCAATTTTGTTAATCACCAGCAAATCGGATCGGGTAATGCCCGGCCCCCCTTTACGGGGAATCTTTTCCCCCTGCGCCACGTCAATAATATAGATGAACAGATCCACCAACTCTGGACTGAAAGCGGCCGCCAAATTGTCTCCGCCGCTTTCAATAAAAAGAATATCGAGATCGGCAAACCGATTTTCCAATTCTTCGATGGCCGCAAAGTTCATGGACGCATCTTCACGAATGGCGGTGTGCGGACAGCCGCCCGTTTCGACCCCAATGATCCGTTCCTCCGGCAAAACACCCGTACGCAACAATATTTCTGCATCTTCTTTCGTAAAGATGTCGTTTGTAATGACCGCCAGACTGTATGTGTCTTTCATGGCCCGGCATAAACTTTCAACCAGTGCCGTTTTGCCCGATCCTACCGGTCCGCCGATGCCGACACGCATCGGTCTGCCTCCTTGAAAACTGCGGTGTGACCACTCATGATGGTGATGACCATGTCCTTGACACATCTCCGATTCCTCCTGACAACACTCTGCCGAGTGGCTATTTTAAGACATAAACAAACGGGAATACAGCTGCTCATGACGCATCGATGCGATTTCCTGCCGTATGGTCCGTTGAAAAATCTGATCTGGCTGCGGCAAATCGGCAAGCAGCCGATCTATTTCCTGCTCTACAACCGGCAGCAAACGAGCCAGCACTTTCTGCCCTTCCGTCTGACCGATTGGCATCAAACGAATCGCGTTTTGAATAAGGCTATTGACCCCGCCGTAGATAAAACTGACGGCTGTTATGCGCGGCGATACGCCAAGAAAGGAACAAATCCATCCATGTACTACCGGAGAACTGCCATGACAGACTTTCTCCTCAATCCAGCGTGCATATTCCTGCAAACCGGCCAGCGGATACAATTCCTGAGCGATTTGTAAGTAGCGACGGCCGATTTTTATCGCCCCTTCCCGCGATTCTCTCGCCATACGGGAAACGGTTAATCGTTGATCGATCATTTGCAGCTGATCGTCAAACGGTTTAACGCTGCGCGACCGATCCTGCAACCGTTTGGACGCATAATGCCGCGCCCAGACAAGCGCCGCCCCCTCCATCGGAATCAGACTGCCCTTTATATACGCTACCAGCCATTCGGTCAGTTGGTTGCCGTTTGCCACCCACCCCTCTTGAACGGCTGTTTCAAGCCCGAATGAATGGGTGAAAGCGCCTGTCGGAAAAGCGGAATCGGTCAATTGCATGACGGCCAACAGATCGTTCAACCCAATCCCTCCTATAAAACAGCCTTTAAAACAGCCTAAAACAGAAAATACAAACGGGCCATCGGCACTGTCTCTGCCGGCTCACAGGTCACCAGGTTGCCATCCACCTTTACTTCGTAGGTTTCCGGATTCACCTCGATTCGGGGCGTTGCATGATTATGAATCATGTCCTTTTTGCCGATATTGCGGCAATTTTTAACGGGCAGCACCTTCTTCTTGAGTTCCAGCTGTTCATGTACGGCTGCCTCAAAGGCCGACGTGGACACAAAAGTTATGGAACGGCTCTTGGCGGCCAACCCGAAAGAAGCGAACATGGGGCGTCCCATAACCGGCTGTGGAGTAGGGATAGAGGCATTCGGATCGCCCATTGCCGCATAGGCGATAAAACCGCCTTTCAATACCAACTCCGGTTTGACTCCAAAGAAAGCCGGTTTCCATAAGACAAGATCCGCCCATTTTCCCTTCTCAACGGAACCCACATATTCCGAAATTCCATGAGCGATGGCAGGATTAATCGTGTATTTGGCCACATACCGTTTTGCCCGAAAATTGTCGTTCTCTCCCTGCTCTTCCGGAAGTGCCCCTCTCTGCTTTTTCATTTTGTCAGCTGTCTGCCATGTGCGGAGAATCACTTCACCCACCCTGCCCATGGCCTGAGAATCCGAACTGATGATGCTGAAAACCCCGAGGTCGTGAAGGACGTCTTCCGCTGCTATAGTCTCCGGTCGTATCCTGGAATCTGCAAAAGCCACATCCTCCGGGATTCTGCTGTCCAGATGATGGCATACCATCAACATGTCCAGATGCTCCTCAATCGTATTTACTGTGAAAGGGCGGGTCGGATTGGTGGACGATGGAATTACGTTGGTTTCGCCGGCCAAACGAATGATGTCAGGCGCATGTCCCCCTCCGGCCCCTTCCGTGTGATACGTATGGATGGTTCGACCGGCTATCGCCTTGATTGTATCTTCAACAAAGCCCGCTTCATTTAAAGTATCCGTATGAATAGCCACTTGGACGTCATACTGATCGGCGACTGACAGACAGGTATCGATAGCTGCCGGAGTTGTTCCCCAATCTTCATGCAATTTCAAACCGATTGCGCCTGCCTGAATTTGTTCCTCCAGGGCCTCCCTTCCAGAAGCGTTCCCTTTTCCCAGGAATCCAAGGTTCATGGGAAATGCTTCAGCCGCTTCCAACATGCGATGAATATTCCAAGCTCCAGGGGTACAGGTAGTTGCATTTGTTCCCGTAGCGGGGCCGGTTCCCCCTCCAATCATTGTGGTGATGCCGGAGGAAAGGGCGGTATCAATCTGCTGCGGGCAAATAAAATGGATATGCGTATCAATTCCACCGGCTGTTACGATCATGCCTTCCCCGGCGATCACTTCCGTTGAAGCGCCAATTACCAAATCGGGATGTACGCCATTCATAATATCCGGATTCCCGGATTTTCCGATGCCAATGATGCATCCGTCCTTTATCCCGATGTCCGCTTTTACAATCCCCCAATGATCCAGAATCAACGCGTTGGTAATGACCAGATCCAACACGCCTTCCGCACGAGTCGCCCGAGAGGATTGGCCCATTCCGTCACGCAGCACTTTGCCTCCTCCAAACTTGCATTCATCTCCATATACTGTGAAATCCTTTTCCACTTCGATCACAAGTTCCGTATCAGCCAAACGAACCTTGTCTCCCGTCGTTGGACCGAACATGGCGATGTATGCCTCACGGGATACCGGTAGCCCTTCCTGTGCAGATGCCGGATTCTGGTCTAACACTTGTTTTACTGACCCGGATACAAGATCATTATGACCGTAAACTTCCTGCCGTCCTGCGATAGCTACCAAAACAACCGATTTCTGTTCCCCAGGTTCAAACCGAACCGCTGTTCCGGCAGGAATGTTTAACCGCATTCCTTTCGCTTTCTCCCGGTCAAATTCCAACTCTTTGTTCACTTCATGAAAATGAAAATGAGAGCCGACCTGAACCGGTCGATCCCCACAATTCATCACTGTGAGAGTCACCGTTTTTCTCCCGGCATTAATCAAAATCGGTTCGTCTTTACTCATATACTCGCCCGGTTTCATTGTTCGGTTGCCTCCTTTTCTGAAACGATCAGGTGACTTATGGAGCGCGTCTTACTCACTGTTGACGCTGGAGATAACCGGCCGAATCGGCTGATGCACGGTGACCAGTTTCGTTCCGTCAAGAAACGTGGCTTCTACCTGCACTTCCTCAATCAAAGAAGCAACCCCTTCCATCACGTCCGCTTCCGTCAGAACAGTAGCCCCCCATTCCATTAATTCGGTCACCGATTTTCCATCGCGCGCCCCTTCCAGGATTTCATATGTCAGAATCGCCATCGCTTCCGGATAGTTCAGCTTCAATCCCCGTTGCTGCCTCCGCCGCGCCAAATCAGCGGCAAGCACAATCAACAGTTTTTCTTTTTCCCGTTCTGTCAGATGCATTTGTATCCCCCTCTTGCTTTATGAATTCTGCACCTCATTCCGATTGAAAAGCCGCCATAACAATCGGGCGGCTTCTTGATCGCTGCGGGGCAGCCGGTCAATCGGCAGCGCCGGAACCATTACAAACGGTCTGGCGACTTTGGGCAAATGGAGATTGGCCTCTTGAATCCAACGTTTCTCCACCAGCAATTCGGTGCCGCCGCGAGCCAACATTTTTCCCTCTTTCATCAACATGACCTGATCGGCCCAAGCGGCTGCAAAATCGACATCATGTGTGGCAATCAATATGGTTTTCCCCATCAAGTGCAGTCCTTGCAAGAGAGAAGCCACTTCATCTTTTCCCCGTGGGTCCAGATAGGCCATTGGCTCATCCATCAGAATGATGTCCGGCTGCATGGCCAAAACCCCGGCAATCGCCACCCGTTTTTTCTGTCCGTAACTCAGGTGATAAGGGGCTTTTTGTTTGAATTCCCGCATTCCCACCGCCGCCAATGCCGTTTCACAGCGTCGTTCGATTTCTTCCTGCGGCAGCCCCAGATTTCGGGGTCCGAACGTCACATCTTCCCATACGGTCGCCGAGAACACCTGATCATCCGGATCCTGAAACAGCAACCCTACTTTTCTACGAATCTGGTTCATATTATTGCGGGTAACCGGTTCGCCGAAAATACGGACTACCCCTTCGCTCGCCATCACCAACCCGTTAAGATGCTGCAGGAGTGTCGATTTGCCGGCGCCGTTCGGCCCCAGAATCGCCGCTTTCGACCCGACAGGCAGGGAAAAAGACAGATCATGCAGAGCTTTTGTTTTGTCCGGATAGCAAAAATTGAGATTTTCCGCTTCGATGGCCGGTACCCGCATACTCCATTCCCCCTTGTTCTTCTGCCTTCACCGCAAGTTTCTTCCGATCTTCCGCGAGCGTATATCCTCTTGCGATCATCGCCTGGTGTACCCGGATACTCCGCTGCATCGAGCGGATCAGCAATACTCCCAGCAGCTGCCCCGCTCTTTTGTAGTTGCTCCAGGAATCAAAAATACGGAATGAAAATCCTCTTGCTTTCTGGGATAAGATCATGCTATCTACTTCTTCCGCCAAAACGGACAGATAGCGGAGAGTGAAACTCATCATCACGACAAGCACAGGAGGCATGCCCATTGCTTTTAACGTCCGAAACAAACGGTCTTGCGGTGTCGTTCCCAGCAAAAATGTGATGCACCAATTCGCTGCCCACAACTTTTGCACCAGTAATGCCGACTTGCGCATCCCCTCCAGGCTGACCGTCACCATCCCAAACAGGTCCACCGAAGGACCCGATAAAACGAACGGCAAAGACAAAACGGTCAGCAGCCCAAACGGAAGAATAAGAAACGTCCGCCTCATTACATAAGACCAACGGATACCTGATCGGGAAATCAAGCCGGCCAAAACGATCAAAACGCCCAGCAATCCGATTGGGCTCCGCAACGTAACCGCAGTCACAAGCAGTGCCAGTACGAAAGCTACACGCAACCGGTCACTTTCGATCACTCTCCGTTTCGCTTCCCCGCTCGCTGCATCAAATAAACAGCCGCAAAACATCGGTTACCGCCTCCTTGCCCAGTAGCCAAACCATGTAAGAGAACAGATGAGAGTCAGACCGACTCCGATGATTCCTGCCAGACTGGTCGATAAGCCTGGCATACTGACAAAAGAAGCATGATAACCGGAAAATAAAGAAGAAAAAGACATTCCTGCTTCCTTGTCGGAAAACCCCAGTTGGATCGCCGTACGTTTCAACCCATCAGGGCTTGTCGATGCAAACGGAGAAACAATGCCCGCCAACAGCAGGCAGCCCAACAAGCCGATCAGCAGTTTTTTGGGGACTCTTTTCATGCCGCACCCTCCTGACCTTCAGACGATAATGCGGAGGGTACTTTTCTTTCTGCCAGATAGTGGAGAAGAATTGTAGAAACAATTCCTTCTCCGATTCCAATAATCGAGTGCCAGCCCGCCATCGACTTGATTGCGGGGGCGAGTGGAACTGTACCGGAAACTGCCAGTTCCAGCGCAACAAATACGGAGGAGATAACGACAACCGCCCAGGCTGCCAGAAAGGTGCTTGTCAATTTCAGATACCCATCTTTCATTCTGCGAATCGGCTGATAGAGAACGAAGGCAAGCAGGGAGGTTACAATTCCCATATTAAAAATGTTTGCACCTAATGCCGTGATGCCGCCATCCTGAAAAAAGATCGCCTGAATAAAATTGACGGTCGTCATCAAGAGAATCGAAATCCATGGTCCGAACAGAACGGTGGCAAGAAAGGCACCGTTCAAATGTCCGGAAGTGGCTCCTCCAATAGGAAAGTTCACCATCTGTGCGGCAAACAGGAAAGCGGCTGTGATCCCGATCATCGGAACCTTTGACTCATCCAGGCCAATCTTTGATTTTTTTATTGCCAAAGAGATCCCAGAAGCTGAAATGACGCTTAGCGACAACCACGTTTTACTGTCAAGAAATCCATCCGGGATGTGCATCGTGGCTCCCCCCCCAATTAAAATGACTTGCCGATTTTCCCGTGTTTGACCATGGTAGCCAACACGTCGAGCGCTCCCCTGGCGGCCAACAGTGCGGTCGTATCGCTGATGTCGTAAGGCGGCGATACTTCCACTACTTCCATTGCGCAAATTCCTTCTTTCGCAACTAGCTGGAGGAATTTCAGCGCTTCCCGTGGCAGGAATCCGCCCGGTTCCGGCCAACCGGTTCCCGGTACAAAACCGCAGTCAACCGAATCGATATCAAAGCTCAGATAGACCGCTTTCGCCCCTTTCCAGGCAATTTCCAGAGCGATCTCAGCCGCTTTTTCAATCCCCATGCTTTCCACATCACCCACTGTCAAAATCGTCGTGCCGCGTTCACGTGCTACTTTCACGCCCGGACGCGGCACCTGCCAGCCGCCGATTCCCACCTGCACCAGGTTAACGGCAGGGGCATTCGGAATGTTGGTCGCATGAAACCAAGGAGTGGTGTGCATCCGTTCGTCCATGTCTTTTTCCTGTATGTCCGCATGGCGGTCCAAATGTATGATGCCGACGTTGCCTTCCACATTCTCCGCAATGCCGCGCACACACGGATAGCCGATCGCATGGTCGCCGCCAAAAATAATGGGCATGGCACCGCTCCCGAATACGTGAGACACCGCCTTCGTAATTTGGTCAAAACTTTTTTCAATGTTACCGATTGTAAACACGTCGCCTACATCGCACATGTTCAGCGATTCCCGTAAATCGACACCCAATTCGTAGTTATAGGGGGTATATAACGAGGAAATACGGCGAATCGCCTGCGGACCAAAGCGGGTTCCCGCCCGATAAGTGGTCCCGATGTCAAACGGCACTCCCATGAACGCCACGTCAAAGTTACCGACTTGACGTACATCTTCCAAAAAGGGAACTTTCATAAATGTGTTGATTCCTGCATAATGAGGCAACTCGCCCCTGCTGAAGCAGGAGATGGTGCGGTCCTCTATGCTGTCGGCCGCTTCCAACCCGAATTCGAGCGACCGGCGAATTTCTTCCTCGCTTTTGACAGTTGGGATTTTTTCTTCCTCAAATGCCGCCTGAATGCCCATCAAATCCTCACGCCGGAAACTTTCCGCCCCCTGCCGGTTTTTATATCCCAGTCCATGGTTGTCAAAGAAACCCATTTCCATCCATCTCCTTTGATCGTAGGTTCGGCCGTCTTTGGCCTTTATTTTTTATGCAGCCTCGCAATAATGTCCCGTTTCAAACGGATAAACGATTCGGAATCACGGATCTGTTTTTGACGGCTCAAGTCTTTAGGAACCGCAATCTCCTGTTCGATCCGGCCCGGCTGCATAACGTAAATCCGCTGTGAAAGAAAAATCGCTTCTTCAATGTCATGCGTGATAAACACGACGGTTGTTTTCTCCTTCTCCCAGATTTCCAGCAGCAGTTCCTGCATATCGCTTTTCGTTTGCGCATCAAGCGCGGCAAACGGTTCATCCATCAACAGGACTTCCGGTGAATTGGCAAGAGCACGGGCAATCGCCACACGCTGTTTCATGCCGCCCGAAAGTTCCTTTGGATAACGGTCGGCAAACGGGGTCAGGGAAACCAATTCCAGATACCGATCGGAAATTTCGTTTCGTTGTCTTTTCTTCATCTTTTTCAACGAGAGGCCAAACTCAATATTTTCTCTCACTGTCAGCCAGGGAAACAGAGTATAGGATTGAAACACCATCCCGCGGTCCGCCCCCGGCCCTTCGATCAAGCGTCCGGACACTGTCACCTCTCCGGATACAGCTTCCTCCAGCCCCCCCAGAATCCGCAGCAGCGTGGATTTTCCACAACCGGACGGGCCTACCAATGATACGAATTCATTTTCGTACACCGTAATCGAAACATGATCCAAAGCTCGAAAAATACTGTTTTTTCTCCTATACTCCTTGCTGACGTTGCGAACCTCGATTTTAGGCTTGCCTATGACCGGATCAATCGCATAATGTTCCGCCAGATTTAACATCATTTCACTCCTTCCGCCCATGGAAACAGGCGTTTGTTCATGTAAGCGAACAGGCGGTCTGTCAGCAGCCCCAACAGTCCAATTGTGAAAATCCCAACAAAGATCACATCCGTGTTCAGAAACCGCTGCGCTTTCATAATGGCAAATCCGAGGCCGTTATTCGCCGCCACCAACTCGGCAACAACCAGATAGGTCCAAGCCCACCCCATAATCAATCGCAAGGTATTCAGCAAATTGGGCATCAGAGCGGGCAACAACACGCGTCGGATCACTTGCCAGCGGGTAGCCCCCAGCGTGTAGGACGCCTGTAACAGATCATCCGAAACCGAACGGGTATTATCGGCTACCATTAGCACCAATTGGAAGAAACTTCCCACAAAAATGACGAGTATTTTAGCCGTTTCTCCAATTCCTGCCCAAACCATGATTAAAGGAACAAAAGCGGTTGCCGGCAT
The DNA here is from genome assembly GCF_015097055.1 of Effusibacillus dendaii. Classification (NCBI taxonomy): domain Bacteria; kingdom Bacillati; phylum Bacillota; class Bacilli; order Caryophanales; family Alicyclobacillaceae; genus Effusibacillus; species Effusibacillus dendaii. The sequence goes on along the minus strand of NZ_AP023366.1, from coordinate 183,279 downwards.
ATACCGGACAAATTCGGTGGCCGGGACCACCACCGATTCCATCATCCGGAAGGTGCCCGCCAGAATACCCAGCGGAATACCGATTACACACGCAAGCAGAAATCCCATTGTGACCCGATACACACTGATCCCAACGTGTTGCCAGAAAGCGGACGATTGTATCTGCTGGGATAGCGTTTGAATCACTTTTGTCGGTGTCGGCAAAAAAGTTTGCTCCACCAGATGGCCGTAGCTCAACACGCTCCAGACGACAAGCCCCAGCAAAAAGGTCCCAATCACACCGGACAAGTACGCAGGCCGATTGATTTCACCGCGAATTTTTAACCAACCGTATCGCTTCTTCATTGCTCACCCCCCCCTGCCGTTGAAAGACCTATATACTTCCATCCCGCTTGCAGATGCGCCGTTATCTCATCACTTATTGGCTGACGCCTTTTGGATAAACTGACCGTCTATAATTTTGCTGACGTCAGGAATATTGTCGATAAAACCAACCCGTTTCAAAAATTCGCCTGTTTTCTTGCCCGTAAATAGCAGCGATGTCATATTGTCCGCCTCTTTAAAAGCATTCCGATTATCCTCGAGCGAGAAAATCTTGACTCCCTCGACCGACTTCTTATATTCATCAACAGGGGTTTCAGCCGCTTTCGCCATGATGGCCATCGATTCATCCGGGTGCTCTTTCCAATACTCGAGCGCATCAAACCAGGCGGCAATAACTTTTTGCACTTCTTCCGGCTTGTTTTTCGCCACTTCTTCCCGGAAAACCAGGAGATCCGGAATCAGCCCGGGCGTGTCAGCCGACGAGAACAACAGCTTGCCTTTTCCCTCCTGCACCGCCTTGCTTAAAAACGGCTCCCAGAGAACCGCCGCATCCAGATTGCCTGAAATAAACGCCGGCCCCGCGTCGTTTACCGTCATGTTCGTATACTGTACATCCGACTCTTTCAATCCCGCTTTATCCAAACCGGTCAGCATCAGAAAATGGTCGACCGTACCCAATTCCGTTGCAATCTTCTTGCCTTTTAACTGCTGTAGAGAGGTAATATCGGGTTTCACGACCACCCCGTCACCACCGTTTGAATTGTCATTGACGAGAACCGCCTTGAGCGGAATTCCTTTTGAGACAGGAGTCAACGTATCAATCAAGGTCTGGCTGTTCGCATCGATTTTCCCTGTGTTTAATGCGGTCAACGAATCGCTGTAGACAGGGAACCAAACCAAATCGGCGTTCACACCATGTTTTTCAAAGAACCCTTTTTCCTTCACCAGATACCAAACAAACCAGCCCGGCCAAGGACTTAAGCCGATTTTAATTTTTTCCTGGCTGCCTGTGTTTTGCGGACTGGACGACGATTGCGAACCGGATGAGCAACCGACCACGGCTCCCGCAACCAAAAACAAACTTATCAGGCACGCAAACCATTTTTTCATTGAATTGCTTTTCATTTTCAATAAAACCCCCTCCTGCCTCCAGTTGTTTTTTGGAAATAAAAAAGGGAGAATCTCGCCTATCACCTCGCTTGACTCTCCCGGGCTTTTTTCCCTCCGTGTCACTTTTGCTTCGGCGCAAAAGCTGTCTTCTCTCGGACCTGACCTCAACCGGCGACTTCAGCTAAATAAGGGGGTGGAAGATTGCTTAAAGTCGGGCCGGTTGAGCGGAACCCTAGAAAACACTTTGTATTTATTTGTTCTGTCTGTATCTTACCAACTCAGAAACAGGCTCATCAATCATTTGTGTTAGGAAACATTACATAAAAACCGATTTGTTTTTCATTTTTTTCTTTAGTTATATTTTCCATAGGGAGTCAATGTCATAAATGATGACATTTAGAATTACTTGCGCATCCTGTTGCCTCGTAAAATAGGGGTATCAAATTGAAATTTTTCAAGGAGGCGGAACACTATGCGAATCATGAAAGGTTTAATTGCTCAATTTACAGAAGGGCTCACACGAATGGTGGCCGTGATGGAAAATGATTTGCGCCGCGACTGGTCGCCGTCTCCCGACCCCTACGAAGACTGGAGGATGAAATATTTGCGGAGGTAAATGCAAAACCGGGACAGCAGACGTTAGTCCGCTTCCCGGTTTTTTGTTTGCCAAGCGTATTCACCTGGCCGTTTTTATCGTCTTTTTTGCCGAAAAAACTGTGACAGCTGTCCTTCAATCATGCTGGGAGACGTAGGGTTCCTCCTGGTTTGCAGGCTGCCGCGAATGTCACGCAAAAGCTGTCCATCGTCCAATTCCTGCTCGGACGGCGTCGGACGGATTTTGGGTTCTTCCGGCATAGAAGGCGGCTTCAACACCTGTTTGATCTGCCACATAGGATACTCTTGATCTACCAAATCCTTGATATGCAACAGTCTCGCTACATCATTGATCGAATAGAGCCGCTGATCCCCTTGTGTCCGATAAGGAGCAATCAAGTCTAAATCTTCGTAATACCGGATTTGTCTCAACGAAAAACCGGTCAATTGTTTCACGATTCCAATCGTCAGCACAGCCATATCGCGCGGCACCGGATCCACCATATTTTCCTCTCCCCCTTTATTCCATTGGGATCGGCACCTCGTCCGTACAGTAAACGAAAAGATCCGGCAAGTGACTCAGTTCATCCGCCGGGTTCTAGAAAGACCTCCATTGCTGGAACTGTTCCCATGCTTTCCCCGTATCCAACAATTGTTTGGCTTGTTCAATCCCCGCTTCCATTGATTCGGATTGACCCGTAAACCACAATCGGAGCCCGCTGTTCAATAGAACCATATTACGAAACGAGGCTTCCCCCTGCAGAACGGAGGTAATCAGCTGCGCCTGTTCGGTCGCTGTTAACCTGGCTACTTCATACGGTTCGTCAACTCCATATTGTTTGGGATCAATCAGCTGTTTTTCCGATTTTCCATTCTCGATGATCAAGAAGGCGGACGGGCGGTTGGTCGGAATGTCTTCGGAGCCGTCAATTCCCTGCACGATCATTGCTTTTCGGTAGCCGAGCCGCAAAGTCAATTCGGCCGCTTTATCCAACGCGCTCGTATGGAAAACACCGGCAACCAGATAGTCCGCGTCTGCCACATTCAGGAATTTCTCTGTATAGTTCAACAACGTACGAACCCCCAGATCTTTACGGATCTGGCGAAGCGCCCGAAGCGGCTCACAAAGCAATTCGGTTTCCGCAAAAATCAGTCCGTGCTGCTCCAACACCTCGGCCAAACGTGCCGGTTCCCGTTCAACCGAAACATGCAGTTCCTGTAAGATTTCCAACAAACTGACCCCATATTTGGGCGGCAGCGAGTGGCTGCCGTGCAGCACCACCGGCTGCCCCGCAGCAGCCAGTACGGCCGCAACCGGAATCGTGGCCGCAAATGACTTGCCTCTTCCATCATAAGCGCCCGCGCAATCCAAGACTCCCGATTTCCGGTGCAAAATTTTGTTTGTGCGCTGTCTGGCCTCCTCGACAAACGCGAGATGCTCCTCGGTTGTTTCACTTTTTACACGTTCCGCAATCAGAAAGGCGCCGATCTGCGCATCAGATGCCTCCCCGTCAAAAATCAATTGCGCCGCCTGTCTCGCCTGCTCGTATGAGAGGTCTTGCGCTCCTTTTTTGCCGCGTCCCACTTCCCGGATGAACTGCTGCATCGTATTCGCTCCTTGATCCAAAATCACTCTATATACTGATATACACCTTCTCATCCGTTACGTCTACCCGGTACGTTGTGACGCATCCGCTATCAGGAGCCTGCACGTTGCCATCGTTCAAATTGATTTTCCGATCATGCAAAGGGCAGAACACATACTCACCTGCCACAATTCCCTCTGCCAACGGGCCGTTTTTATGCGGACAGCGATTTTCCACCGCCCGCACATCTCCGCTGGATATGCGAAAAACAGCAATCTCTCTTCCGTTGACTTTGACTACTCGCCCCGTCTGCAAAGGCAGGTCATGGATATTTCCGATTTCCACCATCGTTTTTTGCATACTGTTCATGCGGATCCCTCCGTTCCGGTTCTCATAGTGCGTCTTTCTCCGTCTTAAGACAAAACGGGTTAAGTCAAAACAGGCAGTTCTTCATACATTCGGCTTGCCTGTTTATCTTCCATGATCTGTTGCCAGGGATCTCTCAGCACGGACAGCGCTTTGTCAACCCGTTCATTCAGCTGGCGGCGCATTTCAGAATCCTGCAACACTGCCTGAACAGCGGTCAGTCCGACCCGTTCCATCCATTGGGAGGTTCGCTCGCCGTAATTGGCATTCTCCCGATAATACTGCAGGAACGCTCCTGTCCACTCGAGCACCTCCTGCTCTGTTTTCACCTTGCAAAGCAGTTCTGCGCCTCGCAAATGCACACCGCCGTTGCCGCCGACATAGATTTCCCAGCCGCCGTCGATCCCGACCACGCCGATATCCTTGATGCTTGATTCCGCACAGTTGCGCGGACAACCGGATACTGCCATTTTCACTTTGGCCGGGGTGTTCAGCCGTTCAAATTTCTTCTCGATGTCGATTCCCATTCGGATTGAATTCTGCGTGCCAAACCGGCAAAAGTCGCTTCCCACGCATGTTTTGACGGTGCGGATTGCTTTGCCGTAGGCAAATCCGGATGGCATATCCAGTTCTGCCCAGATTTTAGGCAGGTCTTCCTTTTTCACGCCAAGCAGATCAAGCCGCTGGCCGCCCGTTACTTTCACCATCGGAACGTTGTATTTTTCCGCCACTGCCGCAATCCGCTTCAATTCGGCAGGGGATGTTACGCCTCCGTACATGCGGGGCACCACCGAGTAGGTGCCGTCTTTCTGGATGTTGGCGTGCATCCGTTCGTTGACAAAACGCGATTCCCGCTCGTCTTCATGTTCTTCCGGCCATATCATGTTGAGATAATAGTTCACCGCCGGACGACATTTCGAGCAGCCTTCCGTTTCCTTCCAGCCGAGTACAAACATGACTTCCTTCACAGTGGTCAGTTGTTTTTCCTTGATTTCCGCCACCAGTTCCTCACGGCTGAGCGTTGTGCAGCCGCAGATCGGTTCTTTCCGGGAGACAACGACTGAATCGCCCAGTACCGATTCCAGCAAATTGGCTACCAATGGCTTGCAGCCGCCACAGGAACGGGAAGCGCTTGTGCACTGTTTGACCTCCTCAACGGAACAGAGCCCTTTTTCCCGTATCGCCTGCACAATCGTCCCTTTCGAAACACCATTACAGCCGCAGATAATTTCATCATCCGAAAGCGCGGCCACCAGATCGTTGCCGGAATTTGCTTCTGCCGACCGGTTTTCCAAAATCGACACCCGCTTCAGATCCTGGATGCTGCTGCCGGAACGCATCATTTGCAATATCCGGTTGCTGTCGCTTGTGTCACCAAATAAAACGGCACCTATGATTTTATTGTCGCGAACCATGATTTTCTTGTAGACTCCGGAAAATTCATCATGCACGCGGATCGCCCGCGTTTCTGCACCGTCCATAAACTCGCCCGCCGAAAATACGTCTACTCCGGAAACCTTTAGTTTCGTATATACGACGGAACCTTCATAAGGTGGTGTGTCTATGCGGCACAACCGTTTCGCAAGCACCATCCCCTGCTCGTAGAGAGGGGCCACCAGACCATACACGCCCGTACGGTGTTCGGCGCATTCCCCAACCGCATACACGTCAGGCAGACTTGTTTCCATCCAATCATTTACCATAACGCCCCGATTCACTTCGATGCCGCTTTGTCTGGCCAATTCGACGTTCGGTTTAATGCCTACCGCCATTACGATCAAATCGGCCGATTCCATACTTCCGTCCTTGAAACGCAGTCCTGTTACCCGTTCTTCTCCCAAGACAGCCTCTGATTGTTTTCCCATCAGAAAACGGATCCCCTGTTTTTCAAGTTCCTGCTGAAGCAGTTGGGAGGCAACCGGGTCCAATTGCCGTTCCATCAGGTTTTCAAAAATATGCACCACACTGACTTCCATCGACAGGTTGAGCAGCCCCCTTGCCGCTTCAAGACCTAACAGTCCGCCGCCGATCACAATTGCCTTTTTGTATTGTTTGGAGGCCTCGATCATCGCTTCACAATCTTTGATGTCACGGAAGGAAATCACTCCCTGTTTGTCTGCTCCCGGCAGCGGAAGTATGACCGGCAAGGAACCGGTCGCAAGGATCAGATCATCATACGGCACAACCAGTCCCTGGTCGGTGAAAACCCGCTTTGTCTCAACATCGATTCGGGTTACCGTTTGCCCGGTGTGAAGATCGATTTGATGCTTCTTGTACCATTCGTAATCATTGAGCACAATGTCGCGAATATCTGCGTCCCCCGCCAACACGGACGACAGCAAAATCCGATTGTAGTTTGGGTGCGGCTCGCTTCCAATAATGGTAATTTCAAAAAGGTCCGCATTATGTTTCAAAATCTCCTCAATACAGCGAACTCCGGCCATGCCGTTACCGACCAGCACCAATTTTCGTTTGTTCATGCTCTTTCTCTCCCTCCGTCAGATGATTCTCCCCATTGTCTTCCGGTTCCGAACTGATTTTTGCAAACGAGACCGCGCAGATTTTAAATTCCGGCATCTTCGACTCCGGGTCCAGTTCTGCGCTTGTCAACAAATTGGCCGACTGATCATACTCCCAATGGATCGGGACAAACAGCGTATCAGGCCGAATGTGGGGAGTCAGTTTGACTCGAAACCTGGCCTTTCCCTGCCGGGTGCGCAATTCGACCCAATCCCCGTCCTGCACGCCCTTCTGATTTGCTGTGATTGGATGCATTTCTACAAACGGTTCCGGCGCTTTTGCGTTCAACGATACGGTGCGTCTGGTTTGAACGCCCGTCAGATAATGCAGCATCAGCCGACCGGTCGTCAGGAAAAACGGAAAATCGGAATCGGGCTGTTCTTTCGAATCCTGGTATTCGACCGCATGAAATACCGCCTTCCCATCCGGATGCGCAAACCGTTCTGTAAACATCCGCTCCGTGCCCGGATCTTCATCACTTATACAGGGCCAGAACACTCCTTTTTGCCGTTCAATCTTTTCGTAACTGATGCCGGAATAATCGGCACGACCGCCTTGTGACGCCAGTCGCAACTCTTCAAAGATGTCCTCTGCCGTCTCGTATGCAAAATGCTTCTTTTTTCCGAGTCGCCTTGCCAATTCGCATAAAATCTGCCAATCCAGGCGTGCCTGACCGGGCGGATTTTGCGACGCGCGGCGTAAAATGACCCGTCCCTCCAAATTGGTCATCGTTCCTTCATCTTCCGTCCAAGCAGACCCTGGCAGCACGATGTCAGCCATTTTCGCCGTTTCCGTCAGAAACAGATCCACAACAACCAGCGTATCAAGTCCGGCCAACGCCTTTTTGACGAAACGGCTATCAGGACTGGAGGTCAGCGGATTCGAGGCAAGGATGAACATCCCTTTGATTTCGCCGTCAGCCATCGCTTGAAACAGTTCGTATGCCGATTTTCCTTTGCCGGGAATTTCCTGTTCGTCAACGCCCCAAACGGATGCCAAATACATGCGGTGTTCCGGGTTCTCGATCGATCGGTAGCCAGGCAGTTGATCCGATTTTTGCCCATGTTCGCGGCCGCCCTGACCGTTCCCTTGGCCTGTTATCGCGCCATAGCCGCAGCCCGGTTTGCCGATTTTGCCTGATGCCAAAACGAGATTCAGGCAGCTTACTACATTCTGGACCCCTTTCGCCTGCTGCTCGATACCACGCGCCGTATATACAATCGCCGTTTCCGCTTCCCCATACCAGCGGGCGATTTGCACGATCTGTTCGGCTGGAATTCCGGTGATGTCTGCCACCCGTTCCGGCGAATAAGAACGAACCGTCTCTTTCACCCGCTCAAAACCAGACGTCCGTTCTTCAATAAAGCCGTGATCAATTCGGTTTTCCTGGATCATCACATGCAAAATGCCATTCATCAGCGCAGAATCGGTGCCGGGACGGACAGCCAAATGCAGATCCGCGATTTTAGCTGTGTTTGTATAACGCGGATCGACCACCACAATTTTGCCCCCGTTCTTTTGCGCCTGACGAAAATAGGGCAGCATGGTTGGCTGGCAGTCCGCAACATTTGCACCGACAATCAGGATCATCTTGGCGAGGGGGATATCATGCAGCGGGATCGTCATTCCCCGATCGATACCGAATGTTTTGTTCATTGCCGTTGCTGCAGATGACATGCAGTACCGTCCGTTATAATCGATGTTGCGGGTACGCAAGGCAATTCGGGCAAATTTGCCCAGCAGGTACGCTTTTTCATTGGTTAGCGAACCGCCGCCAAACACGGATACGGCATCGCAGCCGTACTTGGTTTGAATCGACTGAAAGCGGTGAACGATCTCAGACAACGCTTCCTCCCAGGCGGCGATCGTAAGCTGGCCGTTTTTGCGAATCAGCGGCAGGGTGAGACGTTCCCAATGGCGGCTATGTTCGTGCGCCACGATTCCTTTCGGACACGCTTTGCCCGCCGAAACAGGAAACTCCTTGATCGGCTGGACACCCGTTATTTTCATAAGCGTTGGATCCACCCGTAATTCGATCGCACACTGCATGCTGCAAAACGGACAGTGACTGGAGACCCCTACTTCTCTTACCGATTGATCGACCTTATGTTGAAATGCCCTGAGTAACTCCTGCATGGCGGCCCCCCTTGTATTCAGAAAATCAAAAAGCCCTGCACAAACCGGCGGCGAATCGTTCCCGTAGGAAAAAACGCGCATAGTACCGGTTTTACAGGGCATCGTTGCCTCACACAGATCAGACTTCGTTGTCGTCACTGCGCTTTACCGTGTTACGTTTACTTACATGTTTTTTGTTATTATAGCAGATTTCGAGGTTACCAAAACCACCTTTGTGAGGTTTCCTTACAAAAACGAAAATCTGGGTGAAAAGTAACGAAAGCCTCAGTCTGTTACACACCGGACTGAGGCCCTCGAATCGTGGCATTATTTCATTGTCAGACTGACAAGGCGTGTTTATTCAAAATCGAGCAGCCCTTTTTTGACTGCATACCGTACCAATTCCGGGCGTGTTTTCAAATGCAGTTTTTCCATGATCTTCGTTTTGTGTGTTTCCACCGTTTTTACCGATACCACCAGTTGCTCGGCAATCTCTTTGTTGGAATATCCTTTTGCGATCAATGCCAGAATCTCCTGCTCCCGTTCCGTCAGGATGTTGTAATGATCCACATCTTCCCCTTTATGGACGCGCTGCAGAAATTCCTGTATGAGCGATTTGGCAGCGGATGGGTGAAGATAAGCCGCACCTTGTTTGACAGTTCGTATGGCGGTGATCAGGTCCATGTCGGGCGCACTTTTTAAGATGTAGCCGGATGCTCCGGCCTGCAGAACCCGAAACAGATATTCTTCATCATCGTGCATCGTGAGAACCAGAATATCAATTTCAGGCGCATGTTCTTTCAGTCTTGCCGTGGCAGAAAGCCCATTTTCGCCCGGCGGCATGCTGAGATCCATCAGTACAATGTCCGGCCTTATCTGCAGCGCTTTATCAACCGCTTCCCGGCCGTCTGCCGCCGTATCCACCACTTCCATGTCAGATTGCGCGTTGATCAACATCGAAAGACCTGATCTGACAATCGCGTGATCATCCGCGATAAGTACTCGGATCGACATGTAACGGTTCCCCCTTCTCATTTATGGGGATCACAATGTGAACAGAGGTGCCTTTGTTCGGCGCGGATTGAATGTCCACCGTTCCTCCCAATAGACTGGCCCTTTCCCGCATTCCATATAAGCCAAGGCCAGTACCCTTTATGCGAATCTGATCGGTTTCAAATCCACTTCCGTTATCTTCCAGATAGAGTTCCACCTGATGCGGAGTATCTGTCAAACGCACTTTGACTTTATCAGCGTCTGCGTATTTGGCGGTGTTCGTCATCGCTTCCTGGCAGATGCGGTACAGGGCGGTTTCCACAGATGCTCCGTAACGCCGTTTGCTGCCGATCGTTTCCAGTTCGGTTTCGATGCCAAACGTTTGTTCATAACGTTTCATGTAGGAGCGAATGGCCGGAATCAATCCCAGATCGTCCAAAGCGGACGGCCGCAATTCGACCGCCATGTTTTTCACTTCTTCCAAAGCGCGGGTTGTCATCTGCTGCACTTCTTGCAAGTGTTTTCGGATTGGTTCATCGAACTCCAATTCATTCAGCATTTTCAACCCGACCATAACGCTGTAAAGCGCTTGGCCAACACCATCATGCAGATCGCGGGAAACCCGTTTCCGCTCTTTTTCCTGTGCCTCAATCATATATTTGGTCATCATTCGCTGGAAACGTTCGCGTTCCATCCGGTGCTGTTCCGACATGTCACGTAAAATCACAACCAGCATCTTCGTGTCATGATCCTGCAGTTGAGTGGAGCTGGCCGCAACGGAAACTTCCTGTCCGTCTTTGCGGCGGACCTTCATTTCAAACGATGGCATGCTGGGGCGATGGGCAAAACAGTCGACGCAGGAAGCTTCCTCCATACAGTTCGCCATTCCCCTGCAAATATCGCAGAAATGGATTTGCCCGCTCAATTCTTCCGCTGTCCAGCCGGTCATTTTCTCGGCAGCCGGATTGGCGCCCGCGACGACTCCCTGCCCATTGACCACAACAATTGCGTCTGTCACTTGCTGGAAAATCGATCTCAAAACGGAAGTTGTATGATTGGTCAAACCCAAGTTCCCCAACCAAACCATCAGTAACGTCCCCTTTTAATGTTGTTACTATTATTATACTTGTTTAACGAAGCGTTTCGCTATTTAACTTTCTGTGAATGATTAGAAGGAATAAAAGTACAGTAGGGTTCGCTTGTCAAATAATCACCCGTCACCGCATAAGCGCGCGCTCGGGAACCGCCGCAAATATGGCGGTACGGGCATTCCCCGCATTTTCCTTTCAAGTTGTCAGGGTTTCGAAGCGATTGGAAAATGGGTGAATACCAGTATATGTCGACAATCGATTGCTCGCGTACATTGCCCGTCTTAATGGGCAGAAATCCGCTGGGGTAGACATCGCCGAGATGGGAAATAAACACGAATCCGTTACCGTCATTTACCCCGAACATGGGACGACCAATTCCATCCCCTTTCGATTCGTCGTCTCTCTGTACGCCAACCAGATTCATGCGGGAAACGGGCTGCCCCTCTTTCACTCTCGATTGGATGACCACTCTCCTGTAATGTTGCGCTGCTGTTGTTTTAATATCAAACGGAGCCGTGTTTGACAGTTCATACAGCCAGTGAAACACCTGCTCATGCTGTTCGGGTGAAATCATGTCGCTTGCTTTGCCGCGACCCGTCGGCACAAGAAAGAATACGCTCCACAACACCACCTGCAACTCACGCATCAAATCGGCCAGATTTTGCAGATCGTCAAGATTATAGCGGCTTACGGTGGTGTTAATCTGAATCGGCAGCTCCAGCTCATGCAGGTATTTGATCGATTCGATGGTACGGTCAAAGGAACCGGATACACCGCGAAACGCATCGTGAATTTCGGCGGTGGAACCGTCCAACGAAAATGCCCAACGCGACAGTCCGGCTTCTTTCGCCCGCCGCATCGCGTCTTTTGTGACGTGTCTTGTGGCGCTTGGCGTCATGGAGATTTTCAACCCCAGTTTCACACCATATTGGATCAGCTCATAGAGGTCGTGACGCATTAACGGATCACCGCCAGTAAAAACAACAACCGGATCTCCGAACTGTTTGATCTGTTCCAGTAAATGAAATCCTTCCTGTGTGCTTAACTGGCGCGGGTCCGGCATCGGTTGTGCTTCCGCCCGGCAGTGCAGACAAGCCAGTTCGCATGCCCGCGTAACTTCCCAGATCACAATAAATGGAGATTGATCAAACGGACGCATAAATATTTCCCCTTTTTTGGTACGGCCTAATTCGCGCCAAAATTGTACGATTCGGATGAAGCGGACATACAGGCTCCCGGCAGTCTATACGTGCCGCGTATTGCGGCTGCGGTAGACGATGTAACTGCGGCGAAAATACGCCAGAGGCACGCTCCATACGTGTACCAGACGTGTAAATGGCCATACGCCGAAGATGGCGAACGTGAAAAGGATATGCAGCTTGAAAAACAGTGGCACATCTGCCATCAGACCGGGATTCGGTGCAAATGTCAGTATGCCGCGAATCCAGGGAGCAATCGTTTCCCGGTAGTCATAACTGCCCGTCACGTTATAACCGATCGTCGAGAAAATCCCCATGCCGATTACCAAGAACAGCAGAACGGCTACCAAAATATCACTGGCGTCGCTCGTTTTGCGTACACGGGGCACACTGAGCCGACGAAAGAGCAGGATCGCAATCCCGACAAATGTGAGGATACCGGCAAATCCTCCACCGTAAACGGCCCCGGCATGATACAGTTCTTCCGTAACACCGATGCTTTCGGTGAATTCCTTTGGAATCAGAAGACCGGCCAAATGCCCGATTAAGACGAGAAATATGCCCATATGAAACAACATACTTCCCCAGCGCAGAGTTTTCTTTTCCAGGAATTCGCTCGACTTGGCCGTCCATGCCAATTGATCGGTGTTGTAACGGTAAATATGTCCGACTACAAAAGTGGTCAGCATCAGATACGGATAAATCACCCACAAAAATTGGCTCCCAAAGTTCACAATCCCGCCTCCTTTGCTTGCAACCCGCCAACTGCCCGGAACTTGTCGGTCGCTTGGAACCTGTCAGCCGCCGCCAGTACCGCCTCTAACAAACCGGCATACGGACTTTCGTATTTGAGCAGCTCGGTCCGCAGCTTTTCAATCGCTCCGCGAAAATCCCGCATTGCTTTTGCTGTCGCTTCGATCGGTGCAACGGCGGCAAATTCAAGCAGCAGCGGCAAATAGTCAGGCAGTTCCTGATCGGTTACCTCGAAACCGAACTGATGAAAATAATCTTTCAGTCGAACCAGTACCTGCCCGCGTTCCCGCTCTTCCCCAATTGACGAGTAGGTCAAGTAAAGAGTGGTGTTGGCCCGAAAGTCAAATGTGTTCACATATCGTTCGGCCATCTCTTCCATATCGGAATTCGCCAGCACCTCCAGAAAGGAACGCAGCATCGACCTTGGCTCCGGGGCCGTTATTTCTTCCACATCCGCCTCCAGTTCCGCCAGATTCCACCACTCGGAATTCGGATACTCCAGCAGCCAGGAAACCAGTTGAAAAACCCGTCTGCTATCTTCCATCCCGGTCATTGAAAGAGCCGTAGAAGTAGACATTGTCTCCATGATATCCCCCTCCTACTTCGCAAGTATTGCAGCTACCTGCCAGATCGTATCCGGCCATTCCCTGTTCGCCATACAGATTTAAGAACTGCTCTTTATGGGCGGGCGGTATGACAAACCGGTCTTCATATTTGGCAATGGCCAGCAGCCGGTACATGTCGGCCGCCGATTTTTCCGTCATGCCAGTTTGTTTCAACATTTCCGGATCCGATTGGTTTCCGGTCGTTAACGCACGCATATGGTAGCGCATCGCGACCATTCTTTGCAGGGCCTGTGTAATCACCTTTGTGTCGCCCGCTGCCAGCAGGTTCGCCAGGTAGGCGAGAGGAATCCGCATCTGTTCAATCGCCGGGCACAAGTGGTCGGCATCCAGATTGCTGCCCTGACCTTCAAAGACGTTCATAATCGGGCTTAACGGCGGTACATACCAAACCATCGGCAGCGTCCGATACTCAGGGTGCAGCGGCAGCGCAACCCCGTATTCGATCGCCAGCTTGTAAATCGGCGAACGGCGGGCCGCTTCCAGCCAATCGTCAGAGATGCCATCGCGCTTCGCCTGCTCGATCACATTCGGATCATTCGGGTCAAGAAACAGGCTCAACTGCGCTATATACAGATCCTTTTCCGCAGGTGTGGAGGCAACTTCTTCCACCCGGTCCGCATCGTACAGCAAAATGCCGATATAACGGATGCGCCCCGTACAGGTTTCCGAGCAGACAGTCGGCAATCCGGCCTCAATTCGCGGGAAACAAAGCGTGCATTTTTCCGCTTTCTGGGTCTGCCAGTTGAAATAGACTTTCTTGTAAGGACAGCCCGACATGCAGTACCGCCAGCCTCGGCAGGCCTCCTGATCGACCAGTACGATGCCGTCTTCATCCCGTTTGTACATCGCGCCAGACGGACAGGACGCAACGCAGGAAGGGTTCAGACAGTGTTCGCAAATGCGCGGCAAATACATCATGAACGCCTGTTCAAACTCCATCCGAATCTGTTCTTCCAGCTTTACCGCATTCGGATCCCGCTTGCCCGTTACGTGAGCGCCGGCCAGATCGTCTTCCCAGTTCGGTCCCCATTGAACATCCATATATTCGCCGGTAATCACCGACTTGGTGCGGGCGACCGGCTGATGCTTTTTCTGCGGACTGTTGGTTAATGTTTCATAATCATAGGTCCATGGCTCATAATATTCGTCGATCGTCGGCAGATCCGGGTTGTAAAAAATCTTGCCGAGCGCCAGTTTGTTCACTTTGCTGCCGGAACGGAGTTCCAGCTTGCCGTTTTTTAAAATCCAGCCGCCCTTGTGCTTATCCTGGTTCTCCCATTCAATCGGATAGCCGACCCCCGGTTTCGTTTCGACGTTGTTGAACCAGATATATTCCGCACCCGGTCGGTTCGTCCATGTGTTTTTGCAGGTCACGCTGCAGGTGTGGCAGCCGATGCATTTATCCAGATTCATCACCATTGCGACTTGTGCTTTAATCTTCAAGCCAGTTCACCTCTTTCAGCTTGCGTACCGCCACGTACAGATCCCGCTGGTTGCCGATCGGTCCGTAATAGTTGAACCCGTAGCTGAGCTGTGCGTAACCGCCGATCAATTGCGTCGGTTTTAAATGAATCCGGGTCGGACTGTTGTGCGTGCCGCCCCGTTCGTTTGTAATGGTTGAACCGGGCACGTTGATGTGCCTATCCTGCGCGTGATACATATACATCGTGCCGCGCGGCATCCGGTGGCTGACAACCGCTCTCGCTGTGACGACACCGTTTCGGTTATAAACTTCCACCCAGTCATTATCCGAAATGCTCGCTTCCGCCGCATCCTGGTCGTTGATCCAGACGTTGGGTCCGCCACGGAACAATGTCAACATGTGCAGATTGTCCTGATAGGTACTGTGAATGTTCCACTTGCCGTGCGGGGTCAGGTAACGCAGCACAATACTCTGATCCTTCTCAGCCGGTTGTTGATCCTGGCTGGCAAATACCATTTTGGGCAAAGTAGGCTTATAGATTGGCAACCCTTCCCCATACTCCCGCATGATTTCATGATCCAGATAGAAATGCTGGCGACCGGTCAGAGTGCGGAACGGCACCAAATGCTCAATGTTGGTGGTAAACGGCGAGTACCGTCTGTCGCCTTTGTTCGAACCGGTAAATACGGGAGTCGGGATGACCTGTCGCGGTTGCACGGTAATATCGGCGAACGTGACATGTTCGGCCGCCCGTTCCTCTGCCAAATCAACCAGTTCCAGGCCGGTTTTCTTCTCTTCCGCTTGCCAAGCTTTCATTGCCACCTGCCCGTTTGTTGCACTGGATAATGTCAAAATCGCCTCGGGAACCTGCCGGTCGCTCTCAATAGTGGGCAGCCCCTCTGAAACGCCCGGTTTGTCGATCGTTCTGTTTAGTTTTTTCAACTGTTCATACTGGTCTTGGACAGGAAACGAGATGCCGTGCGCCCCGACCGGATTTTTCCGGAGCAGCGGTCCCAATGCGATAAACTTGTCGTAAATCTGCGTGTAATCCCGTTCCACAACGACAAATTTGGGCATCGTCTTGCCCGGTACGGCTTCCGTTTCTCCTTTTTTCCAATCGAGCACTCTGCCGAACGGCTGGGCAATCTCTTCCGGCGAGTCGTGCATCAACGGTACGCTGACGATGTCTGTTTTCGGTTCCGGCAGGTAGGTTTTCGCCATCTCCGCAAAGGTGCGCGCCAGCCCTTTAAAAATCTCCCAGTCCGATTTTGCTTCCCATGGCGGCGCAATGGCCGGATTGAGCGGATGCACAAACGGGTGCATGTCTGTACTGCTTAAATCGTGTTTTTCATACCAGGTAGCGGCTGGCAGCACAATGTCGGAATGGAGCGCGTTGCCCGCCATCCGAAAATCGAGGCTGACCAGCAGGTCCAGCTTTCCTTCCGGCGCCGACTCATGCCATTTCACTTCCTCCGGCCGCAGTTCGCCGCTGTCTTCCGACAGAAGACCGTTCGAAGTGCCAAGCAGGTGTTTCAGGAAATACTCGTGTCCCTTGCCGGAACTTGAGATCAGATTGGATCGCCAGACGAACAGGGCGCGCGGAAAGTTTTGTGAACTGTCCGGATCTTCCACCGCGAACTGCATATGGCCGCTCTTCAATTCGTTGACTGACGGTAACGGGTGCGTCCCGCCAGGGGCGATGCCAATCTATCCATCGACAGATCATCATACCGCCATTGATTGGTGGCGAAGTACCAATAGGAAGTGGCGTTTTGCAGCCTTGGCGGCTGTGACCAGTCACGCCCGAACGCGATAGTGGACCACCCCTCAATCGGACGTAATTTTTCCTGGCCGACATAATGCGCCCAACCGCCGCCATTGACACCCTGCGAGCCGGTCAGCAGAACCAGATTCAGGATAGCCCGGTAGATGGTGTCGCCATGAAACCAGTGGTTGATGCCGGCGCCCATAATGATCATCGAGCGTCCTTTTGTATCCACCGCATTCTGCGCAAATTCCCGGGCGATTTGGATGGCCAGATTACGGTCAACGCCGGTGTGCGCTTCCTGCCAGGCGGGCGTGTACGGGCGGGGATCTTCATAACCGTACGGATAATCCCCCGGCAACCCCCGATTTATCCCGTAATGAGCCAGCATCATGTCGAATACGCTGGTGACATAGATCGTTTCACCGGCCCGTTCAATCTTTTTGGCCGGTACGTCGCGGCGAAATGTTTCCCGTCCTGTCTCATCAAAATAAGGGAATTCCATTCGGACGATTTCGTCCTGACTGCCAAGCAGTGTCAGCAACGGGTCAATCGGTTGACCCTGCTCGTCTTCCAGCTTCAGGTTCCATTTGCCCGTATCTGCCCAGCGGTGGCCGATGCATCCGTTCGGACACACCAGCCGATTTGTTTTGGAATTGATCACAACAGGCTTCCATTCCGGATTGCTGAGCGGATATCCCAAGTCGCTCGCAAGCAGGAACCGGTCGACCGTGAACAAATCCCCGTTTTTGCGCAGTGTAATCAAAAAAGGCAAATCGGTATATCGCTTGGCATAATCTATAAAATACGGGGTCTTCTGATCCACATAAAACTCTTTTAAAATCACATGTGTCATCGCTTGTGCCAGGGCTGCGTCAGTACCCGGTTTAGGAGCCAGCCAATTGTCGGCAAACTTGACGTTCTCCGCATAGTCGGGGCTGATCGACACCACTTTCGTTCCTTTGTATCGGGCTTCTGTCATAAAGTGAGCATCCGGGGTGCGGGTCATCGGCACATTCGAACCCCACATCATGATATAGCCGGAGTTGTACCAATCGCTGCTTTCCGGCACATCGGTCTGCTCGCCCCAAACCTGCGGCGAAGCGGGGGGAAGATCGGCGTACCAGTCGTAGAAGCTGAGCATCGGCGCCCCCAACATGGAAAGGAATCGGGCACCCGACGCGTAACTTACCATCGACATGGCAGGAATCGGCGTAAAGCCGGCGATCCGGTCCGGACCGTATTTTTCGATCACATAGATGAGCGAGGCGGAAATCAATTGATTGATTTCCTGCCAGGATGCCCGCACGAATCCGCCTTTGCCGCGGGCTGCCTTATACTGTTTCGCTTTCTCCGGATTTTCGACAATGTTTTTCCATGCTTGCACCAGATCGTTCGTTTTTTGCAGTTCTTCCCGCCAGAACTTCAGCAGGACTCCCGCACATACGGGTATTTGACACGCAGCGGACTGTATACATACCAGGAAAAACTGGCGCCTCGCGGACAACCGCGCGGTTCGAATTCCGGCATATCAGGGCCGGTCGTCGGATAGTCGGTCTGCTGATTTTCCCAAGTAATGATGCCATCTTTGACAAACACTTTCCAGCTGCAGGAACCGGTACAGTTGACGCCGTGCGTAGTGCGAACCACCTTATCGTGCTGCCAGCGGCGACGATAAACCTTTTCCCATTCCCGTCCTTGCGTGGACAGTTCGCTCCAGCCGTCCGAATACTGTTCGGCCGGGCGGAAGAATCGCAATTTTTTTGATAAAGGAGTCGACTTTTTCTTCATCTGGGTCTCCCTTCCACCATTGGCGGTAAAATCGATTTTTTAAAAAATTCGTTCTTTACAATCAGTTTATCTGACGGACCGTCTCTTTCGTATCAGGGAAAATTCCGATACTGACGGTGAAAAATCCTGATTTTTGCGGTTGTTTAACAAACGATTTGCCGCAGTTCTTCCTTTTCCGTATCGGTCAAAATGCGTTCTGCCATCGGAAACAGCACATGTTCTTCTTTCCTGAAATGGTCGAACAGAATCGAGCATGCCTTCAACAGCGGAGCGACCACTTCATCGACTGTCTCTTTTCCAATCGAATTGCCAATCCGGTCGACTGCCGCTTCAAATTCCGCCAGATTCCGTTTCGCCTCGCTGTGTTCATACTCCATCACGGCAATGGGGCCGGTTTCAGTGCCGATATAGCGTCCCATCATCGGGAACAGTCCGTCTTCCTCTTTGGCCGAATGGACTTCCAACTCCTGATGGAACCGTTTCTCCTTATTCACAAGTTCCTGAAATGCGGAACCAAGTTTGGCATCGGCAACTTCCCGTAACTGGTTCGCGTTCTCCTCCATTTGTTCCATCTGCCGACGAAGCGGCGAATGTTCTTCCCACAACTGTTTTAGGGCGGCGCAATAAGACACGGCGGCAGACGCATCGCCGAATTGGCTCAGGCAGCCTGCATGTTCGTTACGGCTCGGTTCAAACATGACGATCACTCCTTTGAATTGGTAACGTTATTGTATTTCCGGAATGAACCCGCGGTTGTTAAATATGTCACAGATGTGTTGACAAAGCTGTGAACAAACGGAAACAAAAAGCTGAGAGTCCAGTTTGATCTCCCAGCTTCCGTTTTGCATCGGTTAGGCTGCCTTGCGCAGATGCGGTTTGCCGCCATCTTGTTGTTCCCTGCCCATGCCCCGTTTGACCAAAAAGCAGGTCAGCGTGAACAGCAGCAACAGATAGAATCCCAGCGCGTATCCATCCGTTGCGTCTTTGACGATCCCCATTACGACGGGCGGAAAGAAACCGCCAATACCGCCCGCCGCGCCAACGATTCCGGTTACGATGCCCGTCGTTTTTGGAAAATACTGCGGCACCAGTTTAAATACGGCACCGTTTCCGATTCCGACCACAACGGCGGCCAACAGACAGACGAGTGTCATTAGCAGCAATTGTCCCAACGCCAGCCCCAGTGTAACAGCCGACAGGGAAACCAGCAGAAAAACGAACGAAAGCACTTTGTTGGCGCCGAATCGGTCCGCCAGATACCCTCCTGCCGGCCGTGCCAATGTGGCCAATACCACGAACACGGCAGCCCGCATGCCGGCATCCACCGGAGTAATTCCAAATACATCCACCAGCAAACTCGGCAGATAAATACTGAACGAAACGAATCCGCCGAATGTGACAAAATAAAACAGGGACAAAATCCAGACCATTGGCTGCTTCATCGTCGCAAACTGTTCCTGCAGCGTTTTTACCGTTTTCGGCCCGACCGGGTCGCGAGTAAACAGGAAGATCGCGGCGGCTGCCAAGGCGCAGGGAATCACCAAACTCCAAAACGCCCAGGAAATCCCATACTGTTTGGCGATAGTCGGCAGTAAAAATCCTGCCACTGCCGTACCAAAGTTCCCCATACCGGTCACGCCAAGCACCAGACCCTGTTTTTCAGGCGGGTACCACTTGGCCACGGAAGAAATACCAATCGCGAAAGAAGTTCCTGCCATCCCGAGCAGGAATGCCCAGGTGATATACGAAACATACGAGTTCGCATAGCCGAGACCAATCGCCGGGGCGATCAGGAACAGCATCAGCAGCGAGTAGACTTTGCGGCCGCCGAACCGATCGGTCAGAATCCCTAGGGGAATCCGCATGATCGACCCCAAAAGCACGGGGATGGCAACCAGTACGCTTTTCTCCGTTGCGGTTAATCCGTACAATTTCTGCAATTGAGCGGCCAACGGTGACAACGCGGCCCATACGGCAAACGCGATCACCATCGACAAGGTGCTAATCCAGATAACTGCCGAAGCACCTTTTTGAACTGCGGTTTCGGAATTAGACATCTGTTCCACCTTCTTCCAAATAATTATTGACACATGGTACACTCGTGCCAATCCCATTATTTTTTCTCGCCAGTCAAGGCAAGGTGATCAAAATCACACTTCACAAACCTGATACAGTACGGACAATTTGTTCAAAAATGGTTCTAACTTAACCCCTCCTCAATTCCGATTTCCCCACATCCGGATTCGTAAACGTTTACAATTCTGTTTTAGTAAGGGGCGGCATCAAAAGGAGTCGGAGAACTCCCTGAACCGATTCGCGGAATTACCCGATTTAAAGTAGAACCCCCCCTTCCAAACAAACAAAAAAACGCTCGATGACGCCAACCGTGACAAACGGCTGCCAATCTTCGAGCGCTTCTTTTCTGTTCCTCTCATTATCGGACGACCCATACACTGCAAGGTGCATGGTGCAGCACTTAAGAAGGAAGATCTTTCGCATCCAAATGCTCTGCCCGAATGGAAGAAGGCGTATAAAAAGTCGCCTCTCCCGCCACTATCATAGAAGGATAAACGAATCGAATCTTGTATTCAGTCTCAGGCAATTCGGCGAACGTTTTTATCCCCCATTCGACCGCTTTATCAGATCCTGTTGAATTGTCAACAGCCACCCGTACACGTTTCAACATTTGACATCTCTCCCATCTTTGAATAAAAAACTCACGGAACCGCCCGTGAGTTTCTTACTGCCCGTTATGATTTAACGAACCACCAAGACGGAACAGGGCGCATTGTGCAGCAATTTGGCGCTGACGCTGCCAAGCAGCACAGAAGCCACCGCGCCGTGTCCTTCACTCCCTACGACAATCACATCAAACTTGCCTTTTCTCGCCTCTTCGCAGATTACGTTCGCCGGATTCCCCACAAGCGTTTCGTGCGTCACGCGCTGCTTGTCAGGAAACTGCTGGAATGCGAGGTAGGAAGGGGTGTCCTCCGGAATCTCCAGCATACTCTCGATGCGAAAATCGGTAGGAATATAGCCGCCTATATCTCCTACAGGAACGAACGGTTCAAAAACATATAAAATGTGAAATTGAGCTGCAGGCAATGCCCTATATGCATCAATTGCCCAATCGACCGCTTTTTGTGCGGGTTCCGATCCGTCAACCGCCAACAATATTTTTCCTAACATAGGAATGCATCTCCCTTTATCTGGATTTGTTATTCTCCTTGCGCCATTCGTGCTTCCTTACACTTTCATTGTAACGGGAGGCGTACAAAAAATAAGTCAGGGAACTCCCTGATCATGAACCGGAATGTTCCCTGAATTTGGCATCTGTTTTCCCTGTCAAAATCATCAAAAATGAAGGATGGGAGAATTGATCCCATCCCTACGGTTCTTAATCAAGTTTTATTTGACCAATTCCTATTTAATTACGCGGATATAAAAGTAAATGTCCTGACCTACCTTCTTTGGCTCGGTCACAAGTTGGTATCCATGTTTAACCGCCTCTTCCGGAACACTTCGGAATGATTGCGGACAATCTGCAATAACTTGTAAAATCTGGCCGGCTTTCATGGTTTTTAGCGCATCCAGCGCATATATGACGGGGTACGGTCAGGGCTCGCCGCGAATATCCAAGGTGTAATCTACATTTTCAATTTCTTGTGACATACCTAAGCCTCCGTTGTACGGTGAGTAAGGTGTTCAGTTTCTTGATTTTTAAGCCCACTTCCATAACGATATCTGGATTCCCACCAATTGGAGAGTAAAAACCAGACAATCAGCATCACAATCGTTCCAAACAGTGCTCCTGCAGGTCCCCACAGTTCAATCAAGTTCACTTTTGGCCAATTTTTAGCAAGCGCGTTAAAAATTCCAAGGTGATCCCACCCGTATGCCAAAAGGGTAGCCCCGACAATATTGCCTACCCCCACAACCCAGAATAACAATTGCCCTTCCATTGCGCGATACATCATGCCGGTTTCACATCCACCGGCAAGCACGATACCGAATCCAAAAAGCAGCCCACCGATTGCGGTACTAGGAGCCGCCACTTTGATGAGAGCGACGGAACCGGTTTGAATATAGAAAAATGTTATCACAACACTGACCATCATACCAACCGCGATAGCTTTGGACATAATCGCACGACCACTTATCCATAAATCGCGGAAAGCGGAAGTGAAGCAAATTTGTCCTCGTTCAATCAGAATACCAAACATAGCTCCCGCTATACTTGCAACAGCCAAAAGATGCTTACCGGCCGCGAAGAAATACACCACGACTCCGATGTAGAGACATGCAATCAGTAAACCTAAAATAGGTTGAATGTTGAAACTCCGTGAATGATCTTCCACAATCGGCTTCGGGGAACCTTTTCTCAAATTGGGTTTTCCAAGCCACCATCGTGTATTTACCACTTTGACACCGAAGAAGGTTCCAATGGCTGTTGTAAGCATGAAAATCCATGAATGAAATGAAAACTGAGGAACACCGGTGAAAAATGCGGCAAGATTACAACCAAGTGCAAGCCGTGCGCCAAATCCGGCTATAATTCCACCAATAAAACCTTGCACAAGGCGGCGTTTCTGTTTCGGGACGCGGATTTTGAAGTTGTTGCTAAGTAAAATCGTAATAAGTGCTCCCAACAACATTCCAATTACAATCCATCCGTCTGTGCGATCAGTTGGAGTGCCTTGCATGCCAATCAGCTTAAAATAGGCCCAATCCGAAACATCGACCCCGAACCACTTTAAAATGTGTCCTCCGAATCTGGTGAATTCCCCGGTAACGGCCCAAACAGTGCCCGTTATGCCAAAATAGAACGCACTAATCAAGCCGGCAATGCTGATCGCAATGTAAGGGTTCCAATATTGTCGAAATATTTTCGAATACAGATTCATTGAATTTTGCCTCTCCCCTTCAAAAAGTATTATAAATATAATAACTTTATTTTATTATATGTAGGATATATTCCACAATCATCATTTTTGGCTTCTTTAAGTCTTTAGCCCAAAAAACCGGTATTCCTAATCTGAACTGTGACCCTCTTACGGGTGACAGTTCAAATCTAAGGATACCGGTTCAGGTTGTCATCAATGTCTTTGTCAGCTATACCCCTTATCGAAGCTTAGGATTGGCCAAGAGCGGAATGCGTTTTCGCAGCCAAGGGATCACGTACCGATCCAGGCCGATTTTTCCGGCATTCAACCCGGCCACCATAATGATGATGGCCATGATCAACATTTGCGGATTGGTGCTGCTGGTACCGGCCAGCAGGAACATCGTGTTCATAAACGCCCCCGCCAAGGCGGCAAACGTAGTCAGACATCCTGTCAACAGTGCGATCCCGACCAGTACTTCCCCCCACGGAACCAGATAGGTGAATACTTTTGTATTCGGAATCACCGCACCGTTCAGGAAATCCATAAACCACCCCTGTACTTCCGGGTGTGCGCCCGTCCCCTTGCTCAAAGCCCCTTTCAGAAAATTGGTCAGCGCCACCCCTGCCTGGTTGCCTGTCCAAGTAGGGTCCGACACTTTTTCCACCCCTGCTGTGAGCCACTCGTATCCGAGCCATAACCTTCCGATCAATAATAGCCAACTTGCCGCCACCGCTTCGCGCAGCCATCTCACCATAATAATCCCTCCTTGCACCATTTGTGCTTCCTTACACTTTCATTGTAAAGGGAGGCATACAAAAAATAAGTCGGGGAACTCCCCGATAATGAACCGGAATGTTCCCCGAATTTGGCCTCTGTTTTCTCTGTCAAAATCTGTTTTCGCCTGCCGTTACTCCAAGCGCAGCAGCGATTGGGGGTTTGGTGTCTTATACACCAGGACGACTGAATCCTGCTCGGCTGACAGGTTATGATCCAGATTTGCCTTTAGCGTAATACTCATCCCAGGCAGCATCCTGTGTGTTTCTTCCGCCCCATCTTCCCTTACGCCAAACTGGATGACGCCCCGTTCCACAAATACGCTGATCTGCACATTGGCACGATGCCAATCCACCCGCTGCCCTTTTTTCAGATTGATCATCACAACCTTCAGAGCAGGCGTGTCGATCAAAGTTTTGAACAAAGCTCCCGTTTCCCGAAATTCGATATTCGGCTGCACGTCGGTTAATAAAATTCCATCTGCCACCCGCTATCACCCTTTCTGTACCGGATACTCTGATCGTAATAAAAACAAAGGCAGAAAGATTTGATATAAATCACACGTCCAATTGATTGTAAGAGTTAAAATCTGCCCGATTTAAAGATCGAGTACAACAACCACAAAAACATTAATGTTGCTACAACAAATCCAATTTCAATAGCCGGTATTTTCCACAGCAAGGTCGTTTGTCTGCCCAATGATGAGCCGATAATCACTCCGACCATGATAATGCTGAAAGCCAATAAAACGATACTGAATGACAATCGATTGCTTATACGATCCAGCTTCGTTAATAACAGATCGATTTTGGGAAGGTCAATTTCCAGGTGTAAACGCCCACTTTTGATCAAAGAGGTCAATTGTTTCATTTGTTGGGGGAATTCAAAGAGAAACTCTCCGTACTCTGAAACATTCTTCCAAACGATTTCAGCGATTGACCTTGGATGGATCCGATCCATCAACAGTTTGCGCCCGAATGGTTGCGCCAGATCGAGGATGCTAAGCTCGGGATCTAAAGTTTCCACGATTCCTTCGATCGTGAGCAACGTTTTCCCTAGTAAAGTCAAGTCTGCCGGAATTCGAATCCGGTGTCGAAAAGCTACAGTAAATAAGTCATTGACTGCTTCCCCAAGACTGACTTGGCTTAACGGAACGCCGTAATATTTATCCTTTAACTGATCCACATCGTTTCTCAGCCTAACCATATTCACATCATCGGGTACGAGTCCCATGCGCAAGATCGCATGGATCACACCGTCCGTACTTTGTCGCATTAAAGCGATTACGAGCGAAGCAAAATGATATTTCATATCGGAAGTGAGGCGTCCCACCATACCAAAATCCAAAAATGCGATTACTTCTCCCGGCAGCACCCATACATTTCCTGGATGAGGATCTCCATGAAAAAACCCTTCCACAAAAATTTGCTGAAAGATGGCGTTTGCTACACGTTCCGCCAATATTCTGGGATTATATTCTTTTTCCTTCAGTTTTTCGATTTCAGTGAGTTTTACTCCCTCCATGTATTCCATTGTCAATACTCTCTTTGTGGAATAGTCCCAATACACTTTTGGCACGTGTATTTTCGGGTTGCCGCTGAACTGCTTGGCAATCTTCTCCGCATTGCGACCTTCTATGGTATAATCGAGTTCGTCGCGAAGGGACTTTGAGAATTCTTCCACCATTTCGCCAACTTGATACCTGGCCGCCCATTCCAAATGGCGCTCGCTCAAAGAAGCCAAATCCTGCAGGATTTCCAGGTCCGTTTGGATAATGGTTGTGATATGCGGGCGTTGAATTTTTACAGCAACTGTTTGGCCCGAACGCAAGACCGCCCGATGGACTTGTCCGATAGAAGCAGCCGCTAATGGAGACTCATCAATCTGTGCAAAAATTTCTTCCAGCGTAGTGCCTAATTCCTCTTCCATAATCTGGCGAACTTCTTCAAAAGGAAAAGTGGGAACCTTATCCTGAAGTTTGGCCAGTTCCTGAATAATATCGTTCGGGATCAGGTCGGGACGTGTGCTTGCGATTTGTCCCAATTTTACAAAGGTAGGTCCCAATTCTTGCAGGACAAGACGTATCCGCTCGCCCATGCTTTTTGTATCTCTTTCATTGGTATTTGTCAGGAATCGGTAAGGGAAGGAAAGTATATTGGCAAAACCGATTTCCTCCACAAAGAATCCGAACCCGTGGCGAACCAATGCGCCTGCAATTTCTCGATAACGATTGATATGGCGCATTCTTTTTCCAAGCATGAATACGTCCCCTTTAATATCCGAAGACCTGAATGAGCGGTCTCCTTCGTTTACTCGTCTCGTTTGTCCGGATTTAGAATTCGTTGCTCCAATCTACGGATATCATCCTTGGTGGCCAGATTCAATTCATCCATAATCTGTTTCATTTGTTCCTTCAGGATGCGTTTCAATTCATTTTTCTCTTCTTCGCCCCGTTGAATCATTTGATTGACCATGTCTTTTGATTCTGCTTGGGTGAGTTCCCCTTTTTTCACCAACTCATCCACAAACTTTTCAACTTGTTCTTTACTTGTAACAGCTAAACCAATGCCGAGCGCCAATCCTTTTCTAATGAAATCCATGTAAAGTTCCCTCCGCTTGTCACATTTTTAATTGTAAAGAAATTACTTCACAAACCCTGTTTTGAATTTCACGTTCAGCCACTTCGATGCAGTCCGGATGCTGGTAATCGCCCCATAACCCAAGCTAGTCCTGCTTTCATGAAAAAGGCTTCTACCGAAGCCTTCTGGCGAAGGATTTTTCGGTAAATTCTCTGAGCTTCGATCTTACTTTTAGTAATGTATGTTCATAGAGGGATGCAGCATTCATTGTGACCGAAAGAATTTTGCGTGCCTTTGGCTTGGCTTGTTTGATTGCTACTTTTTCAAAATGCGCACTTTCGCAGAACCGTCTTCCATCGCTTCCGTCTCATAGGGAAAGCCTCTCTCCTCCAGTTTTGGAAACAGACAAATCGGCATCCGGTCGTTGTGAATCTCCTGCACCTCACCCGCTTCCAGCTGCTCCAGCATAGACAATGTCCTCGCAGGCGATCGTTTCATCCTGCATGACACGATCCGCATCTGCTGGTTTCTTCAGGTTTCGATGCATGCTATCGGCGAAGCGCTCGTTTTGCCTCATCCGACATCTTGGAAGAATCCCATGGCGGAGAATCCGGTGTTTTTGCGATTTCGTCAGATATGCAGCTGTTTTTCCAGTTGATCCATGCGGATCATCAAACGGTGGTCAGCCGTAATATCAAGTATGCCTTCCTTTTTCAGTTGGCTGAGTGTCCGATTCACCGTTTCGCGCGATGTTCCGATCATGTTGGCCAACTCCTGGTTGGTAAACGGGACATCAATTCGCGTCCAATCACCTGCCGGCACCCCGTGCAGGCGAGACAGACGACTCAACAGCAAGACAATCCGTCCAAATGTGTCATGCATCACCATCTCCTGAAGGCGGGCCTGCAATTCGACAATCTTGCTTTCCATCAGCGACATCATTTTGATCCCTAAATCCGGATTGGACTCCAGCAACGCATGAAAACGGGAGACCGGCAGCGCCAGCAGAACGCCTTTTTCAAGCATGACCGAATGGGCCGGATAAATCCCCTGTCTGAAAAATCCGGCGTGCGGAAACATGTCACCCGCCTGCAGCACATTCACAATCTGTTCATGACCCTGTTCATCGTTCCGATAGATTTTTACTTTGCCGCTGAGAATGAAATATACGTGTTCCAGCGGCTCCCCTTGCATGAATATAACCATTCGTTCCATCATCGAGCGGCGGATCAGCAGTTGTTCGATTTTGGCCAAATCCTGTTCATTCATGTCACGAAACAGTTCGATCTGTTTCAATGCATCACGCGATTCGGAATTCATTTTGTATCTGCCGCCTTTCCAACACGGGTACTTGCCTGCCGCAGACACGCTTTACATTGTATACTTGCCAGCAGCGACCGCCCGTTCCGCAATTTTACGCTTGATCGGAATCAAGCCGAGCGGCGAAATGCGCGTCAACTGGTTTACGAATAAAAGTATTTGTTCCAACATGGCCTCGTCACATACAGTCCAGCAGATGGCTGTCGCCCACTGTTGAATGCGCTGCAGCGACTCGCGCGTATACACGCGGACAATATCTGTCTGTGCAGCAGCCGACTCGCGGTTAGCAGCAGCCGATTTTTCCGCACGCAGGAGCCCGCTCTCCGAAGCAAAAATTTCCATGGCAATATTCGCCAGTCTGCCCATGATCTCCTGCCGTTCGTCAATTTTGCCGCCATGTGCTTGCAGCGCAAGTCCAAACATGCAGAGGAACAATCGTTTTGCCGACTCGACCGCCTGCCGTTCTTCCGCAAGCGCCCCCTTAAAGCCGAAATCAAGCCCTGCAAGCGGAGATTGCTGAATCTGCTGCAGCAGATCAAACAGCGGAAGCTCCCCTTTATTTGCCCGGCGCAACAGCGTACCCGGAATCAACAGGCGATTGATCTCATTGCTTCCCTCAAAAATCCGGTTAATGCGCGACGAGCGGTACATGTTCTCAATCGGATATTCTTTCATGTACCCGTAGCCGCCATGGATTTGCAGCGACTCATCCACAACGAAATCGAGCGTTTCCGAGCCGTACACTTTCGCAATCGAACATTCCACGGCGTATCGTTCAACGAATTTTGGATCATACTTGTCGCCGCCATCCAGCAGTCCGCCGATCCGGTAAATCATACTTTCCGCCGCAAAAATCCGCGTCGTCATATCGGCCAATTTTTCCTGAATCAGACCGAAACTGGCCAGTGGACGATTAAATTGATGGCGAACCGATGCGTATGTCGCCGCTGTCTCGAACGCCGCCTTGGCCGAACCGAGCGTGCCGGAACCCACCTTGTAGCGGCCGATATTCAACGCGTTAAACGCCACCAGATGCCCTTTGCCGACTTCCCCCAGCACGTTTTCCACCGGCACGGCGACATCTTCCAGATACAGCATACGCGTCGAAGAACCGGAAATTCCCATTTTCTTTTCTTCCGGTCCGGTCGTAATCCCTGGCGAATTGGCATCCACGATGAAGGCGGTAAATTTTTCGCCGTCCACCTTTGCATACACGATATACACGTCTGCAAAGCCAGCGTTTGTAATCCACTGCTTCTGCCCATTGAGAATGTAATGGCTGCCTGCTTCGTTCAATCTGGCGGTGCTTCTCGCCCCCAGCGCGTCAGATCCGGAACCCGGTTCAGTCAGTGCGTACGCGCCAAGCATTTCGGCTGTCGCCAGCTTTGCTAAATACTTCTTCTTCTGTTCTTCCGTACCGTAAAAAATAAGCGGCCAGGTCGCGATTCCCGTATGGTTTCCATGCGCCACCGACAAGGAACCGGCCCTTGCAAATTCTTCCGAAATCAAAGTCGTGCTGATCGTATCCAATTCAAGCCCACCATACGCTTCCGGAATATGAGCGCCAAGCAGCCCCAGCTCGCCCGCTTCCCGCAGCAGTTTGGCAGACAGTTCGACATCGAGCGATTCAATCCGTTCCGACTCCGGTGCAATTTTGCCCCCGACAAAATCGCGCGTCGTTTTCCGGATCTGTTTCTGTTCCGGCGTAAACTCTTCCGGCGTAAATACCTCGTTGGGATTTGTCACACGAAACAAAAAGCCGTCCGATTGCGAAACCGTTTTCATTGCTATATCCCCCTGCCTGTCTATTTTTCGGTCGGTCGTCTTATAAAAAAGGCTTCTTTCGAAGCATATTTCAAGAAGAATCGGCGTTACTAGAGGAAGCCTTTTTCGACAGCCGAAAGTATAAAAATGGTGATGGAATATCACATTTTTATACTTTCTAAGCTGTTAAATTGAATGGTGCTTCATGTTTGATGATAAATTTTGAGGGGAACCGGGTCAAGTGAATTTCCGTGTAAAAAGCGTGAACTCGATATGAAAAGAGGATTTCTTTCGGTAAAATCGAAAATACTGAAAAATATTATATCGGGGAGGATTCCATGAGCAATTACACGGTGCCCCATTGGGAACGTTCGATTTTAATCACGATTGACACCCAAAACGATTTCACATTGCCGGGCGCGCCTGCCGAAATCAAAGGGACGGCGGAGATCGTGCCCAATATGAAAAAGCTGCTGGATGCCTATCGAAGCCATCACCTGCCGATTCTGCATGTCATACGATTTTACAAGGAAGACGGCTCGAACGCCGATATTTGCCGCCGGGAGAGCATCGAACAAGGAGCCAAAATCGCGGTTCCCGGTTCCACCGGCGCGGAATTGGTAGATCACATTCGTCCTGTTGGCGCGCCGCCTCTGGATGAGAATGCGTTATTCAACGGGGAATTTCAACAGATCGGCGATAGCGAATGGGTCATGTACAAATCCCGCTGGGGTGCGTTTTATCAAACTCGCCTGGGGCAGTTTCTGAGAGACAAAGGGATTGACACGCTTGTGTTTTGCGGCTGCAACTTTCCAAACTGTCCCCGCACATCCATGTACGAAGCGAGTGAACGTGATTTTCGCGTAGTACTGGTGGCGGACGCCATGTCGCAAGTGTATGAAAAGGGCCTTCAGGAAATGGACAATATTGGGGTTTACGTCTGCCATACGGACGATCTGGTGAAGGTGCTGGAATCTAATTCATAAACAGGCCGAACCAAATGACACCCTGCCGCATATGGTAGATTGGGGTCTTCTCCGACGACAGATCAGGGATACAGCTCATGATGTCAAAGGAGGAGACCCGTCGTCTGTGTAACGGGGCATCGTGATTCATGCTTTTACTCGATGCTCCCTTTTTACTCGGTGCTCTCTTTTTGGCCTGCCGACCCGGCCTGCATCTCTTCCAGCCATTTGCGATCCTGCGAGCTCAATTCTGCGCGTTCCAGCAAATCGGGCCGTCTCCGCCACGTTCGGCGCAACGATTCACGGCGGCGCCATTGTTCAATTTTTTCATGGTGGCCGGAGATTAATATATCGGGCACTTTCCAGCCGCGAAACTCATAGGGACGGGTGTACTGCGGGTGTTCCAGCAAACCGTTGCGAAATGAATCGAGCTCGGCGGACGTATCATTGCCAAGCACGCCCGGCAGCAGCCGAACCACCGAGTCCACAATCGCCATTGCGGGTATCTCGCCGCCTGTCAATACATAGTCGCCAATCGAAATTTCGTCTGTGATCAAATATTCCCGGATCCGCTCGTCATACCCTTCATAGTGGCCGCAGATGATGACGAGGTGCTCCTCTTTCGTAAGTTCCAACGCCAATTGCTGCGTATAGGGCGTTCCCTGCGGACAGGTCAGAATGACACGCGGTTTGCCCGGCGCAGAGTCGGAAGATGTCGTTCCGATCAACGACTCCACCGCCGCAAAAATAGGCTCCGGCTTCAACACCATGCCACCGCCGCCGCCATAAGGGGTATCGTCCACCGTGTTATGTTTATTGTTTGCGAACCGGCGAAAATCGGTAACCTCAATCTCCACCGCGCCAGCCGCCCGCGCCCGTCCCACGATACTTTCCGTCAATACGCCGTCAAACATGGCCGGAAACAAGGTCAAAATATCAATTTTCATCAATCGATCAAACCTTCCATCAGGTGGACGAGCACTCGTTTGTTCGCCACGTCCACATCCAATATACAGTCTGGAATCACCGGCAGCAGAATATCCTTCCCTTTCGGCGGCTTCACCACATACACGTCATTCGCCCCCGGCTGCAGAACCTCTTTCAGTTCGCCCAGTTCCTGGCCTTCATCTGTCACAACGCGGCAGCCGATCAGTTGGTAAATGTAATGGCTTCCCTCCGGCAGCGCCACCAATTCTGACTCGGGCACCATCAGTTCGCCGCCTTTATATTTTTCCACGAGGTTAATGGAAGGATGCCCCTCAAACGATAACAGGTAAAACTGCTTGTGCCGTCTTGCCGACTTCACCTGCAACAACACGGGCTCCGCAGAATCAGGATGTGTCAGCCACAGCTTGGACCCTTTGACAAACCTTTTTTCCGGAAAATCGGTATGGCTGATGACCCGCACTTCTCCCCGCAATCCTTGCGTATTTACCAGCGATCCGACTCGGATCATTCGTTCTTGCATATGTACCACGTCCTTCGCACGCAAAAAGAGTCGGAAACCCGAAGATTACCGACCCGATTTTATAAAATGTCTAATGTAATCCGCTTTTCTGATTGCAGTGCAGCGGCCGCAACGACTGTCCGAATCGCCTTGACGATCCGCCCCTGTTTTCCGATGATTTTGCCGGCGTCACCCGGTGCGACAGACAGTTGATAAACAACCGAATGATCGTTTTCGACCTCTGTCACCTTGACTTGCTCCGGGTAATCGACAAGTGCTTTGGCAATGATCTCAAGCAGTTCTTTCATTTGCCAACCCCCTTACGGGATTCACTTATTTCATCTCGTGAACTTTTTGCAGGATGCCAGTCTTGCTGAACAGGTTACGCACAGTATCAGAAGGCTGCGCACCATTTTTCAACCATTGAATGGCTTTGTCTTCGTTGATGTTGATCTGAGCCGGTTGAGTAACCGGGTTATAGGTGCCGATCTCCTCGATAAAACGTCCATCGCGCGGAGAACGGGAATCAGATACGACAACACGGTAGAAAGGAGCCTTTTTGGCGCCTATCCGCTTCAGACGAATTTTTACTGCCATTGTACATTCACCTCCCATCTAAAGTCAACTTAGGTATTATAGCAGTTAAAAAGGCAATTTAAAACCACCTAATCCTTTTTTTCCTTTTTTCTTGTTCATCCGCTTCGCAAGCCCCGGCAGCTGCTTCATCATCCGCTGCATTTCGGCAAACTGGTTCAAAAGCCGGTTGACGTCCTGCACGGTGGTACCGCTGCCTGCCGCGATACGGCGTCGGCGACTGGCGTTCATCACTTTCGGGTCAAGGCGTTCTTTCGGCGTCATCGAGCGGATAATCGCTTCCACGCGGCCAATTTGCTTATCATCAATGTTGACGTTTTTGAGCGCTTTGTTGTTGCCAAGTCCCGGCAGCATACCCAGAATGTCCTGCAGCGGCCCCATTTTTTTGAGCTGTTGCATCTGTTCCAGAAAATCTTCCAGGCTAAACTCACCGCTCATCATTCGTTTGCTGGCTTCCTGCGCTTTTTCCTGATCGATCGTTTCCTGCGCCTTCTCAATCAGGCTCAGGACATCCCCCATGCCGAGAATCCGGGACGCCATTCGG
Source organism: Effusibacillus dendaii (assembly GCF_015097055.1). Lineage (NCBI taxonomy): Bacteria > Bacillati > Bacillota > Bacilli > Caryophanales > Alicyclobacillaceae > Effusibacillus > Effusibacillus dendaii. The sequence continues at coordinate 150,150 of NZ_AP023366.1, read as the reverse complement.
TCTGGATGAAACGGTTCCAATGCATCCAGTTTTTCGCCCATCCCGGCAAACTTGACCGGTGTGCCTGTCACAGCCCGAATCGATAAGGCGGCGCCGCCCCTCGTATCGCCGTCCAGCTTGGTAAGAATCGTACCGGTGATGCCCAACTGCTGATGGAAATTTTCCGCCACATTGACGGCATCCTGACCTGTCATCGCATCCACAACCAGCAAAATTTCTTCCGGCTGTACGGCATCCCGAATCTGTTTCAACTCATCCATCAACGCTTCATCTACATGCAGGCGGCCCGCTGTGTCGATCAATACATAATCAAACCCGTGCATTTTCGCATGTTCGACCGCTTGCTTGGCGATTTCCACCGGGCTGACCTGATCGCCAAGCGAAAATACGGAGGTTTTCACCTGTTCGCCGAGCACTTGCAATTGCTTGATCGCCGCCGGACGGTAAATGTCGCCGGCCACCAACAACGGATATCGGTTTTGCTTTTTCAAAAGATTGGCCAATTTTCCGGTGGTCGTCGTTTTCCCGGCTCCCTGCAGTCCGACCATCATGACGACTGTCGGCGGCTTGGCCGCTTGCGCGATACGGCTTTGCGTACCGCCCATCAACTCAGTCAGTTCATCATTTACGATCTTGATGACCTGCTGGCCGGGAGTCAGGCTTTTCAACACTTCCTGACCGATCGCCCGCTCCCGCACTTTTTCCACAAACTGTTTGACCACTTTAAAATTGACGTCTGCTTCCAGGAGTGCCAGCCGCACTTCCCGCATTGCTTCTTTTACATCGTCTTCCGTCAGCTTTCCTTTACCGCGCAGACGTTGAAACGTTTCCTGCAACCGGCTGGAAAGTCCTTCAAAAATTGCCATGCCGCATTCCCCTCCTTCCTGTTCTGCGAATGATCCATTTGAACGGCGTTCCCTACAGCATTACCCGCTCGTCGCCGGAGAGTTCGTACCCGTATTCACACCTGTTTCCCGATCTGTGTCGTCCCGCAGAAGCTTTTGAATCCGTTGCCACAATTCGTTTCGATCCGTTTCGGTTAGCGGCAGGGTGGCGATGTATGCCATAATATCGGTCGCCTGCCGCAACCGATTTTCGTGCCGCTCCAACAGGTGCAGCTTCGCTTCATACTCTTCCAACTGCGCTTCCGAACGGCGGACATTATCATGCACCGCCTGGCGGGAGACGCTGTATTGTTCGGCAATTTCCGCCAACGACAGATCGTCGTAATAATAGAGCTCCATAAACGTCTGCTGCTTTTCCGTCAGCAAACTTCCGTAAAAATCGTACAACAGGTTCATGCGCGTTGTTTTTTCCAGCATGTTACCACGCCTTTCGCCTGTCAAGCGAATTTCCTTTACAGCACAAAAACGATCATACAAAATTCAGCGTGGATTGTCAAGTCAATCGCTTCGTGCCGGATGCGCTTGCTTCAAGCCGAAAACAGCGCTTCCACAAACGCCTCCGGATCAAACTCTTGCAGGTCGTCCATTTTCTCGCCCAGGCCAACGAATTTTACGGGAATTTGCATTTGCTGGCGTATTGCCACCACAATTCCTCCTTTTGCCGTACCGTCCAATTTGGTGAGCACAAGACCCGTCACACCGGTTGCTTCCCCAAAAATTTTCGCCTGCTGCAACGCATTCTGCCCCGTTGTCGCGTCTAACACCAGCAGCACTTCATGCGGCGCATCCGGAATTTCCCGTTTCACCACCCGGTAAATTTTGTTCAACTCGTCCATCAGGTTGGTTTTGTTATGTAATCGTCCCGCTGTGTCCACAATCAATAGATCCGCTTTTCGAGCTTTTGCCGCCTGTACCCCATCGAACACAACAGCTGCTGGATCGGAGCCCGCCTGATGCTTGATTACATCCACCCCGACGCGCTGTCCCCAAATGTCGAGCTGTTCGATTGCGCCTGCACGAAATGTGTCGCCCGCTGCCAAGATCACTTTTTTGCCTTCCGATTTATATTTATGGGCGAGTTTGCCGATTGTTGTCGTTTTTCCCACGCCGTTTACCCCGACAATGAGGACCACCGTCAAACCGTCCGGATTCATTGTCAGAGCGGACATGTCCGCGCCCATCATTTCAGCCAATTTTTCCTGTAAGACCGGTTTCAGTTCAGCTGCGTCGGTCAGTTTACGCTTTTTCACTTCCACACGCAGTTGCTCGATTAAAATCGTCGCCGTCTGCACGCCAACATCCGCCATAATCAATTGTTCTTCCAGTTCCTCAAAAAACTCCTCATCTATTTTGCGGCGGGTAAAAACGGCTTCCACTTTGTCCATAAACGAGTCGCGCGTTTTGCTCAAACCTTCTTTAAACTTACTGAAAAAACCCACGTTGCTACCTCCTGACTCTTGCCCGGGAATATAACGAACGGACCTTTAAAACAGGTCCGCATCACGATGTTTTCGCCCCTTATTATATCTTACAAAAAAATAAAAAAACAGGCATGGGCATCTAAATCGCACCATGCCTGTTTTTCACTTTTACCGGCACACCGCAAACAGCCGTAAGACTACGAAGCGCTCGGAACCTCATCCTGCTCCAGCAATTTTACAGACATCAATTTAGACACGCCTGATTCTTCCATCGTTACACCGTACAGCACATCCGCATTTTCCATTGTGCCTTTCCGGTGTGTGATGCAGATGAACTGCGTCTGTGCAGCAAACTCACGCAGGTACTCGGCAAATCGGAAGACGTTCGCTTCGTCAAGCGCCGCTTCCACTTCATCCAATACACAAAAAGGCACCGGTTTTACGTGCAGGATCGCGAACAACAGCGCCATCGCGGTCAATGCCCGTTCCCCGCCGGACAACAGACCCAGATTTTGCAGCTTCTTGCCGGGTGGTTGCGCCATAATGTCGATTCCGGTCGTTAACGGACTTTGCGGATCGACCAGCACCAAATCCGCCCGTCCGCCCCCAAACAATCGGCTGAATACCGTTTGGAACTGTTCCCGGATGGCCGTAAAGGTCTCTTGGAAGCGTCTCCCCATCTCCTCATCGATCTCTGCAATCACCTGCTGCAGTTTTTCCTTGGAGGTCAACAGATCGTCCCGTTGCTCTGACAAAAACCCCAACCGCTCCTGCATACGTGCGTATTCCTCAATCGCCCCAAGATTCACGGTACCCAGCGATTCGATTTTCCGCCGCAGTTCGGCCGCCTCCCGTTTCGCCAACGATGGGTCTTCCGGAACGGGATAGCGCTCTTTCGCCAATTCAAAGGAAATTCGATATTCTTCCGCCAGTTTGCTGAGAGCGTTGTTCAACTCTACATCCAGGCGGTTCAGCTTTACTTCGACCTCATGCAACTGATTTTCCAGATTTTTTTGGGTAAGCCGGGCTTCCCTTACTTTATGTTCCTCATCCGCCATCCGTTTCTGCAAATCCTGTTTGCGGACCAATTCTTCATCCAACGCTTTTTGCGCCGCTTCTTTTCTTTGTTCAAGCAGGGAAAGCTGTTGGCAAGCCGCATTCCATTCCGATTCCGTTTGCTCGATCCGCTCTGTCAGCGAGGCCGCTTCCTGCTCTTTGTCAGACATTTCCTGTACAGTGAGCGCCAGTTCCTTCTCCAAACGGGACACATTAGCCCGCACAGCAGTAAACTCCTGTTCGAGACCTGCCAACTGTACCTTCAGTTCGGTGACTTCCTCTGACACGTCTTCCCGTGCCGTTTGCTGTTGTTTGAGCACCTGCTGCAGTTCGTCCACCCGTCCAGACATTTGCTCGACCTCAACCGCCAGTGTCTCCAATTCCGCTTGAATCATTTCCTGCTTCCGTTCCAAATCGGACGCTTCCTTTTGATATTGCTCCATTTCAAGCAGCACCAATTGAAGCCGTTCGTTGACCGACTGTATTTGCACATCCAGTTCACGTACCTGTGCTTCGGTAGACTGCAGCTGCTCGCGCTGGGCCTGTAACTGTTCCGCAACCGATTCCTGCTCTTGCAGAGCCTGCCGTTCGCGATCGGCAAATTCTGCAAGCTTGTTTTGCAGCACCGCAATCCGGTCGGACAATCGTTTGATTTTTCCGGCCATCTCCTCGATTTCCCGCTGTCTCCCCAAGAGACTGGTGCCTTTTTTCTGCTGACTGCCGCCCGTCATCGAACCGCCCGGATTCACCACATCGCCGTCAAGCGTCACAATCCGGGTCCGATACTGCAAAATCCGCGCCAACTGGTTCGCGTCCTGGATCGTTTTGGCAATCACCACTTGTCCTAACAAATATTCGGCGATCGACCGAAACCGGTCATCAAACCGGATCATCTCAGCCGCGATTCCCACATACCCCGGGTGATTTTCGATCGCGTTCCGTTCGCCTCTTGGCAAAATCCGGCTTTTCATCACATCCAGCGGCATAAACGTAGCCCGTCCACCGCCGCTTGATTTCAAAAACAGGATCGCATCCCGGCCCGCCTTTTCCGTCTCCACCACAATATTCTGCAGCGCGCCGCCAAGCGCTGTCTCTATCGCCGTTTCGTACTCGGTGGGAACCTTCAGCAATTCGGCAACAGCGCCGTGAACCCCCTGCAAACGGCCTTTACCTGCTGCTTGCAGCACGGTTCGAACACCATGCGAAAATCCGTCGTATTCCTGCCGCATGTCATTCAGCAGGTCATGCCGGGAGCGGGAAGCAGCGTGTTCTGTCTGAAGCTGCCGCAATTCGTTCATCAGACGTTCCTTTTGTTCCGTCTGTCGGTTCGACGATAGGCGAATTTCCTCCGCCCGCTGCACCAGCTGCTGTTCCTGGTTTCGCTGGTCACCAAGCGTCGAGCGGCCCGACTCGATCGATTGCTGAAGCGATTCAAGCCGTTGCCTCAGTTCCGTTTCGTCCGCCTGCAGTTTCTCCATCCGTCGCTGCAGATTGGAAAGGCTTGTGTCAATATTTTTCTGCTCGTTTCGCTTGCCGGCCGTTTCATTTAATTTTTCGATCAGATCGCCTTTGATCCGTTCAATTTCCGCTTCCAATTCGGTGCGATCCGCGAACCCTTCGGCACTGGCCAGTTTTTCATCAAGCAAACACTTGCTGGCATCGCGCTTTTCCCCGATACTCGTTAACTTATCGCGTTCCGCCGCCAACAGACCTTCCTTTTCTGCCTGTTCGTTCACCAGTTTCGTCCGCTCGGCTTGTAAATCCTGATGAGCAGCCGTTAAATTGCGCAACCGTTCCTGCAAGACTTCGCGGCGCCCTTCCGCTTTCTCATACTCGGCGACCACTTCGACATGCTTTTTGTTGCTTTCTTCCATCATCTTGTCCAGCTGTTCGGCCTGCCAGCGAAACTGCTCATATTGGGACTCGACCGTCGAGACATGCGCCGATTGTTTGGTCTGCTCGTCCTGCAGTTTGTCCGCCTGCTGTTTTTGCTGATTCCATCGGTCATTTAGCTGTTCAATGTCATACACATACAGAGCGATTTCCTTTTTTTCCAAATCGGCTTTATGCTGCTTGTACAACTTCGCTTTTTCCGACTGTTCAAACATCGGTCCGATCTGATTTTCCAGTTCGCTGATAATGTCACTGATGCGGAGCAAATTGTTGGACGTCTCGTCCAGCTTTTTTTCCGCTTCCCGTTTTCTCGCTTTATATTTGACGATCCCGGCCGCTTCTTCAAATATGCCGCGGCGGTCTTCCGCTTTATTCGATAAAATCTCATCAATCCGGCCCTGTCCGATAATCGAATAGGCCTCTTTTCCGAGACCGGTGTCCATGAACAATTCCACAATGTCTTTCAGACGGCAGGCCTGTTTATTGATAAAATATTCGCCTTCGCCTGACCGGTAGACCCGCCGCGCAACGGTCACTTCTGAAAATTCCAAAGGGAGCGCCTGGTCCTGGTTATCCAGAGTAAGCGACACTTCACAATAATTGACCGCTTTGCGGCTGTCGCTGCCGGCAAAAATGACATCTTCCATTTTGCCGCCGCGCAGGCTTTTCGCACTCTGTTCTCCCAACACCCAACGAATGGCGTCAGAAATATTGCTTTTTCCTGATCCGTTTGGCCCTACGACTGCCGTCACTCCGGGAACAAACTCCAATTCAGTTCGATCGGCAAACGACTTAAAGCCAATCAGTTCCATTCGTTTTAAAAACAACGAACTCCCCTCCATAGCGAGACCTGGCAATTTATTGCCATGGCGAGACTTGTGCCCTTTGGGTACATAGCACGACTTGGCACCTATGGTGCCTAAGCGTGACTTGTGCCCTTCGGGTACTTGTGTCCACAAAAGCATATCCGATTGCACAGGATTTCGGAACCGTCTATAGTCCTATCCAAACTGCTTACGCCTTTCCGATAGGGAATGTAATTCGGAACACTGTCCCTTTGCCTAATTCGCTTTCCACCCGGATATTTCCTTTATGCGCCTCCACGATCCACTTGGCAATCGAGAGACCCAATCCGTTGCCCCCTTCGCTGCGGGTACGCACTTTATCTCCCCGATAAAAACGGTCGAATATAAAAGGCAAATCCTGTTTGGCAATACCGATCCCCGTATCCTGCACAACAATTTCTGCCTCATGCGGATAGCGTTTGCAAGAAATGTTGATTTTCCCGCCAGCAGGCGTATATTTAATGGCGTTGTCGAGCAAGACCACAAGCAGTTGGCGGATACGCTCCTCATCGCCCAAAATCTCAATTTGATGCTCATTTTCGATGATAATATCAATCTGTTTCAGCTCCGCCAGTTGATGGAACGGTTCTGTCACATCGTCAACCGTATGGTTTAGCAGGAAAGGTTTTTTGTCAATCTGCAGTTGATTGGAATCGGTACGGGCCAGCGTCAACAGGTCGGAAACCAGTTTACTGATCCGTTTCGCCTCTTTTAAAATGACGGAAATGTGACGGCTTTCTTCTTGAATCGTACGGTCCGGATGGCGCAGCAGCAGTTCCGCATGCGTTTGCATGACCGCCAGAGGCGTCCGCAGCTCATGCGATGCGTCCGCCACGAACTGCTGCTGCTTTTCCCACGAAATCCGAATCGGTACGAGAGCCCGGCCCGCCAAAAAAAGGCCGATTAGAATCGTGATCGCCCCTCCAATGACTCCGCAAATCACGGTCACACCCAGCAGATTGTCCAACATATCCTGCTCCGGATCAATGCTGCGCACCAGTTCCACGACAGATGTGGCCGAATAGGTGACAATTCCAAGTCTGGTCAGTTGACTTGCCTGGATTTCCACAGGCACCGTCATGACACGATAGCTGTGGTTATCCAGTTCGATCGATTTGAAGCTGCTTTGTGTATACGAGTTCGGTTGAAAAACCTGCACGTCTTTGTCATAGACCGATTGATCCGGAAACTGACCGATCAAATTTCCTTTCGCATCCCACAGAAGATACACAATTCTGCGGTCGACCGCCCTTTCATTCGGGTTAATGCGCACGGCGTTCCGGTCCTGCTGCAGGCGAATACGGTTAGCGGCCGTCAATAACGACTGGTCAACTTCCGACAGCATCCGGTGCTGTGTATAAAAATAAAGGAAAGACCCTAACAAGGCCAATACGCAAAGAAAAACGGTTGTATTCAGAATCACGAGACGAATGCGGACGGTCTGAAACATATTATTTCTCCTTTAGCATGTAACCGACGCCGCGAATCGTTTGGACAAAATGGTCACAGTTGTACACGGCCAATTTTTTGCGCAAATGGTGGACATACACATCAACGACAGTCGACGTCGCCTCCGAATCGAATCCCCAAACCCGATCGAAAATCTGTTCCCGCGTCACGATTTGCTCCCGGTTGCGCAGCAAAAACTCCAGCAGATCGTATTCTTTGACTGTCAACTTTAGCGGCTCTTCACCCACGTAGCCATCGTGCAAATGAGGACGCAGCGAAATCGGACCATATTCCAGCTGCCCTTCCGTCCCCATTTTTCCACCGCGCCGCAGAAGGGCTCTGATGCGTGCCAGCAATTCACTGATTACGAATGGTTTGACAATATAGTCGTCCGCCCCTGCATCCAGTCCGCGGACCCGGTCTTCCACGCTGTCCTTGGCTGTCAGAAACAGGGCGGGGGTTAGAATTCCCTTCTTCCGAAGCTGCCGTATTATCGACAGCCCGTCCATTCCCGGCAGCATAATATCGAGTACCAGCAGGTCATAAATTCCCTGTTCCGCCAACAAATACCCTTCGTCTCCTGCCGACGCCTGGTCCACCTGATACGATTCGTCTTCCAAAAGGCTTACGATAGCCTCCAGCAAATCAATATCATCTTCCACAACCAAAATTCGCATGTCGATTACCCCTTTATTTATATCCATTTTACAAAACAACGGACGGCATGCATAGGATGAGTGTTTATTATGTATAAAAAGGAAAGGCAGCCATTCCCGCCTTTCCCGCTCATTGAAACTTATGGTATCCCGATCCCCGCTTCTTAATTACTGCGCTTGTGTTTGTGTTTGATCAGCTGATTGCTGTGGTTGCTGCTGCTGTTGCTGTTGTTGCGTTTGATCATCCTTCGTTTCTCGATCACCTTTTGCCTCCTGTTCCCAGCCCGTTTTTTCCACAAACTTGGTAATACGAGCTTTTTCCTTATCAAGCAGCGCATTGACTACTTGATCTTCCGTCATTCCTTTGTCCTGTGCAATCTGTGCGATCGACTTGCCTTGCTTCAACTGCGTCATCAAGTCCTGCGGGGTGATTCCCAATACGGTTGCAACCTCTTTCAGTTGACCGCCCTTCTCACCGTGTTCGTGTTTACTAAACGCTGGGCCGCCCTTTTTTTCCACCATGGCTTTCACTCTGTCGGCCAGTTTCGCCTTCATCTGGTCTGCTTTGTCCTGTGTCAGTTTTCCGTTTTGAACCGCTTGGTCAATGCGTTGGGTAGCCTGCTGCACCAGCGTGTCAATCACTTGCTGCTCCGCAACTCCTTTTTCCGCTGCAATATCGGCCAGCGATTTGCCCGCTTTCAGTTCCTGCTTTAATGTAGCCTGGTCAATCTGGAGCAATGAGAGCAGAGCCGAATTGTCAAATTGAGCATGGTGCGCTTTTGGCTGAGATTGATCAGTTGTTGCGGCAGTTGTTGTCGCGGCTGTTCCGTTATCTGACGCCGCCATTGCGGTTCCTGTCAACACAGCAGCTCCCGCCACCAGTCCTGCTGAAATCCACATTTTCATTTTCTTGTTCATTTTGCACTCATCCTTTCGTTATGTTCTTCATTACATTTCCAAGTATGGACAATGTTTCTTAAAGGATCATTAAAAGCCAAGAAAGCATAAAAAGCCGAGAACGCAAAAACAGCACCCGATGGTGCCGTTCTTTCCGCGCAAATCATTTCCGTTTACGATTTCTATGGTCTGGGTTTCCCGGTTTGTTCGTCAGAGTGGGGCTTCAAGTCGGGATGAACCGATTCCGCAAACAGTTTTTGCAGGTCGATATGCATTTCCGACATATCCCAATCGTACACATCGGGGATTTCATACTGCTCCGTCCCTTTTTTTGTCGGTTTGTCCGTCATACAATCGCCTCCTTCGCATTGCTAGTATGCGTTGGAACGGCAAAAACTAACGGCCAAACATCGTCAAAGTTTCATGCGCCGCATGCTGCTCCGCCTCTTTTTTGGAACGTCCGGTTCCCGTTCCATACGGAGCCCCATTAATAAACACTTGTGAAACAAATTCCCGGCTGTGGGCGGGGCCGCGCTCCTCCAAAATCCGGTAAGTCAGCATCCCCAAGTTCTGACGTTGCACATGCTCCTGCAGCAGTGTCTTAAAGTCAGAGAGCAGCAGGCCGTGAACGTTTTCCAAATCGTTTAACACTTGCATCTGCAAAAACGATCGCACCGCCTCCAACCCTTGGTCCAAGTACAACGCGCCCATAAACGCCTCGAAAACATCGGCCAACAACGCCGGCCGTCTGCGTCCGCCGGACAGTTCTTCGCCTCTTCCCAATCGGATATATTTATAGAATTCCAGTTTTTCAGCAAATTTCACCAGCGACGGTTCGCACACAATCGCTGCCCGCATACGGGTCAATTCACCTTCCGGCAAAGTGGGGTAGCGGTTGTAAAGAAATTCGCTGACCAGCAATTCAAGCACCGCGTCGCCCAGAAATTCCAATCGTTCATTATCCTGCCCATTTTCACCGCGGTGTTCGTTCCGGTAGGACGCATGCGTGAACGCCTGCTTTAATAACGAGTAATCGCGAAAGCGAATTTGCAAGGATCCCTGCAGCAAGTCAAATTTTCCCAAGACGGCTCACCTGTACCTCATCAGCATAACACCCTGGCACGATCTGTTTTGTCTCGCGCCAGGGAGCAACTCAGTCATTATATTTTCGCAAAATAATGCACGCATTATGCCCGCCAAATCCAAATGAGTTAGACATTACAATGTCAGCTTTTGCCGGTCTTGCCTGATTCGGGACATAATCCAAATCGCATTCAGGGTCCGGATGTTCATAATTGATGGTGGGCGGCAGGATTTGATTTTCGATTGCTTTCAGGCAAGCGACCGCTTCCACGGCGCCAGCAGCGCCCAGCAGGTGCCCCGTAACCGATTTTGTAGAAGAAACCGGGAGTTTGTAAGCATAGTCACCAAACACTTTTTTAATGGCCATGGTTTCAAACTTGTCGTTAAAATCGGTAGATGTGCCATGCGCGTTGATGTAATCCACCTGTTCCGGCTGAATTCCTGCATCGCGCAGCGCTTCTCGCATCGCACGTGCCGCCCCTTCCCCTTCCGGAGCCGGTTGCGTGATATGATACGCGTCGCCGCTCATGCCATAACCGATAACTTCTCCAAAAATCGGAGCGTTTCGCCGCTTGGCGTGTTCCAGCTCTTCCAAAATCAGAACACCGGCGCCTTCTCCCATTACAAATCCATCCCGGTCGCGATCAAACGGTCGACTCGCCTTTTCCGGCCGATCATTAAAATTGGTGGCCAACGCTTTCGCCGAACAGAACCCGGCAACCGCAATCGGCAGAACGGTGGCTTCCGCCCCGCCCGCAAGCATGACATCCGCTGCGCCGCGTTCGATAATCTTGAACGCATCGCCAATCGCGTTGGTCGCTGTGGCACAAGCCGAAATCGGCGATGAGTTGGGACCTTTTGCCCCCAGGTAAATGGAGATTTGACCGGACGCCATATCACCGATCATCATCGGGATCATGAATGGCGAAACCCGTCTCGGCCCTTTTTCCAGAAGGATTTGATGATTCTCCAACAGCGATTCGAGGCCGCCAATGCCGGAACCGACATACACACCAATTCGTCCCGCATTTTCCGGTGTAATCTCGAGTTTGCTTTGTTCCATCGCCTGTTTGGCAGCCGCCACGGCGTATTGTGTGAAACGGTCAAGACGACGGACATCTTTCTTCTCAATATAATCTTCCGGGTTAAAACCTTTTACTTCACCTGCAATTTTGCAGGGATAATCGGTCGTATCAAAACGTGTAATAGGACCGATGCCCGATTTGCCGGCCACCAGGTTTTCCCAAAAGGTCGATACCGTGTTGCCTACCGGCGAGATTACACCCATACCGGTCACAACCACTCGCCTTTTCATGCGGGTTGTTCACCTCATTTCACAGTTTTCCCAAGCATCTTTATCCCAAGCATCTTTATCCTAAAAAAGCTTCTACCGAAGCATATTCAAGAAGAAGCGGCGTCTAATAGAGGAAGCCTTTTTCGACAGCCGAAAGTATAAAAATGGTGATGTTATATCACATTTTTATACTTTCCAGGCTGTTAAAATAAGTCCCGAGGCGACCTGCGGGACTTATTATATCCGACTTGGAAAATTTACGCTTTGTGGGACTCTATGTATCTTACGACTTCCCCTACACTGCTGATTTTCTCCGCATCTTCATCGGAGATTTCCAGATCGAATTCATCTTCCAGCTCCATTACAAGCTCTACCACATCGAGCGAATCTGCGCCCAGATCATCTTTAAACGTTGCTTCCATGGTTACAGCAGATTCGTCGACCCCTAAACGGTCCACGATAATCTTTTTGACTGTATCAAAAACGGACATGTATTTCACCTCCTCCACCAAGTATACACGATAAACAGGTACAAGTCAGCACTACATCACCATACCGCCATCGATCGACAAAACTTGCCCAGTAATGTAGGAAGCATCGTCAGAGGCAAGGAATGCCACCGCCTTCGCCACATCCTGCGGGTCGCCCAATCGGCCCAGCGGAATTTGCTGATTCAGCGCCTGTTTCACATCTTCATTCAAGGCAGCCGTCATATCGGTCTGAATATATCCGGGCGCCACTGCATTCACCGTGATATTGCGGGAAGCGAGTTCCCTTGCGTTCGATTTGGTCAAACCGATTACGCCCGATTTTGCGGCCGTATAGTTGGCCTGGCCCGGATTTCCCATGAGCGCGACTACGGAAGTGATGTTGATAATCCGACCATAACGCTGTTTCATCATCGGTCGGGTGACCGCTTTCGTACAGTTGAATACCCCTTTTAGGTTAATGGCGATGACTTCGTCCCACTCTTCCTCTTTCATGCGAATCAAGAGATTGTCACGTGTGATACCTGCATTGTTGACAAGAATATCGACACGCCCGAACGTTTCAAGCGCCGTATTGACCAGCTTTTCCGCATCCTGAACCACTGCCACATTGCCTTGCACAGCGATTGCTTGCCCGCCCGACTGCTGAATCTGACTGACTACTTCTTCAGCTGCCGATTGATTTCCTGCAAAATTGACCACGACTTTAATGCCGCGAGCTGCCAATTCCAGCGCCACAGCCCGGCCGATCCCACGGGAAGCGCCTGTCACAATTGCTACTTTTTCGCTCATTCCGCTTCTCCCTTCAAAGTGGATACCGCTTTCTCCAAAGATAATGGGTCCTGAACGGACAGAGTCGGTGTGCGGCGATTTACTTTTTTGATTAATCCGGACAGCACTTGACCGGGCCCAATTTCAACAAACGCCTCAACGCCCTGTTCGAGCATGTAATTGACCGATTGTTCCCAAAGCACGGAGGATGCCACCTGCTCGTACAGCGCGCCGCGAATTTCGCCAGCGGAGATGACCGGTTTGCCCGAAACATTTGCCACAACCGGTATTTTGGCGTCCCGTACATTGACAGCTTCCAACACGTTGACCAATTTATCGGCTGCAGGCTGCATCAGGGAACTATGAAACGGCCCAGATACGACAAGCGGAATTACACGCAAACCTGTTTCCGCCAGCTGTCGGCCCGCCTCCGCGACCGCTTCCGCTTTGCCGGAAATGACCACCTGGCCGGGACAGTTGATATTCGCCAGTTCTACCGCGCCGATGGAACCGGAAACCGATTGACAAATCCGCTGGATCTCCGCCCGATCGCCTCCGATTACAGCCGACATCGCGCCAAGTCCGGCAGGAACCGCTTCATCCATGAATTTGCCGCGTTGATGAACCACCTTTACCGCATCGACAAAATCGATTGCATCGGCGGCCACCAAAGCGGAATATTCACCCAGCGAATGGCCTGCCACAAAGCTTGGCAGGTACCCTTCTTTCGCAAATACTTGATACAGTGCAATACTCGTCGTTAGAATCGCCGGTTGCGTATAATACGTCAATCGAAGCTGGTCTTCCGGCCCTTCAAAAATGATCCGGCTCAGTGAGAAGCCAAGCGCATCATCGGCCGCTTCAAAAACCTGTCTCGCTTCCGGATAGCGGTCTGCCATCTCTTTCCCCATCCCGACAACCTGTGCGCCTTGCCCCGGGAAAACAAAGGCCAATTTTTTCATACGAAAACTCTCCTTTCCACCTGCGAAATGGAACCCGAAGCGTGGATCTACCAACGCACCAGTGTGGAACCCCATGTCAACCCAGCGCCAAACCCAACCAACAGAAGCAAGTCGCCCCCGTTTAGGCGTCCCGCCCGGTTCGCTTCATCAAGCGCGATTGGAATCGAAGCGGATGACATGTTGCCGTACCGGTTGACATTGACAACCACTTTTTCTTCCGGCAAACCGAGCCGTTCTCTTGCGTAGTCAATAATTCGGATATTGGCCTGGTGAGGAATCAACAAATCGATATCCTCTTTATGGAGACCCGCTTTCCGCAGCACTTCTTCTGTCGCTGTGTTCATCACGCGAACGGCAAACTTGAACACTTCCTTGCCGTTCATCGCAATTGTGTTCTCTTTGTTGACCACGACTTCCGGCGTAATTCGACCGCGCGAACCGCTGTAGTTCTGAATCAGGTGCTGACTGCCGCTGCCGTCCGAACCGATATCAAACGCCAGGAACCCGTGTCCTTCCGGCACTTCTCCAATCACCACCGCCCCTGCGCCGTCGCCAAACAGGACGCATGTATTGCGGTCAGTGTAATCCGTAATGCTGGAGAGAAGGTCCACACCGATTACCACCGCGTTTCGAATCGCACCCGCCTGAATCATCGGAACCGCACAGGACAACGCATACAGGAAACCGCTGCAGCCGGCCGACAGGTCAAATGCACCCGTTTTCTCAATTCCCAGACGGTCCTGCACGAGACAGGCGGTCGCCGGGAACATATAATCAGGAGTAACAGTCGCACAGATAATCAGATCGATATCCCGCGGCGAAATGCCTGCGTTTTCAATCGCTTTCCTGGCAGCTTCGGACGCCAGATCAGATGAAGCTGTATTTTCATCGGCGATACGCCTTTCCCGGATGCCCGTTCGGGAGACAATCCATTCGTCAGACGTATCGACCATTTTTTCAAGGTCCTGATTGGTTAATACACGTTCGGGCAATGCCGAACCGGTTCCTAAAATACCGACTGATTTCATCCTTTATCCTCTCCTGCCCCAAGACGTATTTGATCGAGCACTCCGTGCAGTAAGAACTGGCGCGCCTGTGAAATCGCCACCTCTAAAGCACGCGCATTGGAAGAACCGTGCGCTTTGATGCATAAGCCGTCGACGCCAAGCAAAGGGGCGCCGCCGTATTCCAAGTAATCGAACCGCTTTTTAAATTGTTTCAACTGGGGTTTGAGCGCCAGCGCAGCCAGCTTAGACACAGTATTCGCCATAAAAACGTCTTTTAAAGCGTTAAACATGCCTAAGCCCATGCCTTCCATCAGTTTCAGCATGACATTGCCGACAAACCCGTCACAGACCACCACATCACACACACCGTAAAGAATATCCCGCGCTTCCACATTGCCGACAAAATCAAACGACCTGCCGGACAGAAGCTCAAACGATTCTTTTGTTAACTTGTTCCCTTTCCCCGCTTCCGTTCCTACACTGAGCAGACCGACTCGCGGTCGATCAATGGAAAGCACATATTTCGCGTAGAGATTGCCCATTACGGCGTACTGCAGCAGATGTGCCGGATCCGCGTCCATATTGGCTCCCAGGTCAAGCACCAGGACTCCATTGCTGCTAAATGTCGGCAGAACGGATGCTAAAGCGGGACGCTCTATCCCTTCAATACGCCCCATCAAAAGCAGTCCAGCCGCCATCAAAGCACCTGTATTACCGGCGGAAACAAACCCATCAACCTGACCGTCTTTAACCATTTGGGCGGCAACTGTCAGGGAGGCATCTTTCTTTCGCCGGACAGCCTTCACCGGTTCATCTTCCGCCCCAATCACTTCCGTCGTATGGACAAGAGAAACATTCGGCAAACTTTCTGCTGCCAGCAGAGGACGAATTCGCAGAGAATCGCCGACCAGTATCAAATGCAGATCAGGATTCGTTTTTGCCGCCTGGACGGAGCCTTTTACGATTTCATCCGGCGCATGGTCTCCGCCCATCGCATCGATCGCCAGTTTCATCATCCGCCTCCTATCATCGTATCAAGCGCCATTTTAACTACTATGAATTTGCCGAAGAAAACAATATCCTCGCCAACCCGTGTTGTGACCTCCACATGGGCGCGATCCGTTTGATTGGAAGTAACAACCGCTTTACAAACCAACCGCTCCCCAAGTCTGCCTGACCTTACAAAGCGGATATTCGCTGTACGGGTCAACACCACATCGGCGTCAATTACAGCGACAGCCAATGAGTTTGCCTGCGCGAACAAATGATGTCCACGAACAATTTTGGTTTTGCTGAATACATGAGCCGGTTCGATATCAAGGATCGAAATCGCCATTTCATTCAAATTCAGTTCGATCAACTGACCGATTACTTCAGTTCCTTCCAATGATCGCAGATCGGTCTGTTTTTGTTCGGCCACCGCTTTAATGCGTTCGCGTACTTCCGGTATTCCTAAAGCCAGCCGATCAAGCCGGATAGTTTGTATGCTGACCTGGAATTTCCCTGCCAACGCCTCGTCCGTAATGAAAGGCTGTTCTTCCAACAGACGCAACAATGCTGTCTGGCGTTCTTTCTTTGACATTCCCGCCACATGCAAACCTCCAACCAGAATATACCTGCATTTAGTACCTAGTGCTAATAACAGTATATAACGCAATCCTTGTCCAACACAACTGCATTTTATACAAACTCGGAAAAAAAAGACAGACTTTCTTGTGAAAAGAAAACTTGTTGCCCAACCTGCCCCATAAATGCTCTGCGTTGTTCCTGTTGGAAAGATAAGAGGTGGAGGAAAGGAGCGGGGGATAGTAGAATCGGGTTTAGTAAATCACATGCAGCGCTTGTGGACGAATATAGATTTCACCCGGAGTTTTGCCTAAGATTTCTCCATCTCCGTGAACCGGAACTGCCGGATCTGTCTGGATTCGAACCGATCTTCCCTGCAAACAGAGTACATTGGGATGAAGAATGTGCTTACCTGTGAACACAGAGGGAAAAAGTTTTATCAATTGTAAGTGCGTAAGGTTATGTACGATGCAAACATCCAGCAAGCCATCGTCAAATTTGGCATTCGGGCAGATTTTCATACCTCCGCCATAAAACTGTGAATTTCCAATCGCAACAAGCCAACACCCCTGAAAATCGAAAACCTGACTATCGATTTCCAAATGTACGGAAAAAGGAGGAAAAGTAAAAATCAGCTTCAGCATGCTAAGCACATATCCAAACGTCCCCATTCTCTTCTTCCAGGACACCCGGTTGATATCCTCCGCCACCGCCCCGTCGAGTCCAATGCCAACGGCCCCGGCCACATAACCGCCGTTCAGTTGCAAAAGATCCACCGGTCTATGCACTTCCGTACCTATTTTCTTGACGGCTAAAAACGGGTCAACGGGAATCTGCAACATGCGTGCAAAATCATTGCCCGTTCCCGTCGGCAGCACACCGAAAACGATATTTTGACCAGCGATCCCATTCACCACTTCATTCACTGTGCCGTCACCGCCTACTGCTATGACGTGCGTATACTGGTTGGCCGCCGCGTGCTTTACCACCTCAATAGCCGCTTTGGGTCTTGTAGTGAAATGGACATCATAATGGATACCGAACGTTTGCAAATAGCCTTCCAACCGGATCCAACGTGTCCGCGTTTTTCCTTTTCCCGCTTGTCCATTAACGATTAGCAAAGCTTTCATCAGTCGTGTTTCTCCTATGCTTGTATTTCCATATTTCCAATTTTATCAAATTCGGGCAGTCGTATTCAAACATCCTAAAACAGATTGTATTTTTCGTAAAACAAAGGGAAATACTGCTATCTGTTGAAAATCGACCCATTATTTTATAGGAGGTCCGTATGGGGAATTACGCTTTTTACGGTGAATTTCAAAATGACTTTCAGAAATGGTTTGCCAATGGACTTAATCAAAAACTCGCCGCTCACGGGTATCGGTTAGCTGAACACCCCGATCAGGATATTCGTTTGGTGCTGAATTTCGCGGATCCGAGAAGCCTGCGCCCATACCGTCGAAAAGCACAGGCCACATATGTCGTTACAGTCGTGGAAACCGATCAGATACCGGATAACATCCTTAAAAACGGGTACCCGATGTTGATTCGTACACTATCCAACTTGTTGATTTATATCGTTCGTACACCGGAAACTTTCGACACCTATTTTGTAACGCTTGAGCAGGGATACTACAAAGTGCCTTTTCAAACAGGTCAGGAAGAGACATTCTTTGATAAAATTTTTGAACGGCTGGAGCCCTTGGCCGCATCCAATTTAATCATTAACAATGACTTTCATCCGGATCTTCCGGAAGAACTGCAAGAAGGCGATGAGATAACCGAACAAATTTGGAAAGCCGGGCAAAAAATCGAAGCGATGAATTTGTGGCCCGCTCCTTTCCCCATTCAGGAAATCCTGCCTGCGGAAGATTTTCGGCATGTGAAACGTTTATACGGAATCGGCGGGCTTAGTTATGGAAACTTGAGCGCCCGTAAAACAAAAGACCGCTTCTGGATGAGCGGCAGCGGCGTCAACAAAGGGGATCTAAGAAAAATCGGCCAAGATATCCTCTTGATAAAAGGGTTTGATGAAAAACGCAATACGATGCTGTTAAGCGTCCCGCCAGAAGTTCAGCCGCGCCGTGTATCTGTTGACGCGATCGAACACTGGATGATCTATACCGAACACCCGCAAGTGGGCGCCATCGTTCACATTCATGCCTGGATGGAAGGAATCCCTTCCACTCAAATCAATTATCCCTGCGGTACAGTTGAACTCGCTAAATCGGTAGCGGATCTTGTTCGTAACGCCGAGGATCCGTCACGCGCGATCATTGGGCTGAAAAATCACGGATTGACAATTACAGGGAAGGATTTGGACGATATTTTTGAACGAATTGAAGGGCGTATTATTCCTCAGGTTCCGATGACATAGAAATCCCTTTTTTAAACATATAAACCAGTTCGCGGCGAACTGGTTTCTTTGGTCTTCTCAAACACGTTCTTTTAACCACTTCATAATGTGTTCATACACATGCTGCCTATTGTGATCCTGCAGGAGACGATGTTTTGCATACGGTAACAACAAGAAGCGTTTATCCGGTACCTGCAATAAATTATGAAATTGTTCAATGGCAGCCGGATCGACGACCGGATCCTCCTCACCGCACAGGCATAATACAGGAATTCGAAATTGATTCGCTCTGCTCATTGCTTGGCGGGCGTTCATCAACAGTTCCGTACACCAGCGAGCCGTAAACCGATTGATCGATAACGGATCGGCATCTTCGGAAATGGTGTCAGAAAACTCGAATTGGCAAATCGCGGATAAGGCTTTCCCCCATCGGGTCAGATCAAAGCTCAATTCTGGAGCTACCCTGGACAATACGTATAATGGATACAGTACGGATTTCGGAATAAACGGGCGTATTTTTAAGGCGGGCGCTAACAGAATCGCCCCCTGAACGCTGCTCCGCCGTTCTTGTCCATAACGAACCACAATCGTCCCACCCATACTGTGCCCCATCAAGAAAACAGGATCATCCGGATGTATCTTTCTCACATGCCCGATAAAATGATCAAGGTCTTCCAGGTATTCCAAAAACGAATATACATGCCCGCGTTTTCCTTTCGATTGACCAAACCCTCGCAAATCCGGAGCATAGACGGCAATACTTTGTTGTGAACAATGCGTCCCCAAATCCCTAAACAGTCCCGAATGCTGACCCGCTCCGTGAAGCGTTACCAAAGTGAGCTTTGATCTCTGCGGGACCCATGAACGATAAAAGAGCTCCGGTAACATGGCATTTGTCAAGCTCCTTCTTTGGTGGTTTGAAACTTCCCCTTAAGTATGAGCAATGACCGCTGCTCTTAGTACCGGAAAGTCAGTAAAAAATTAGATCGGACGCCTTCCTACCAGTGATTCTATATGTTTCCTCCAACCGGGAATCGACAAGCGGTAGTAGGTCTCTACCAGGGAAGGGAATGCGGCGGCAAGCCTGGCTGCGGCAGCTATTCTTGCGGGGACAACAAGATCTCCTTTCCGCGTTTTTACACTTCTGAGAACGGCTTTGGCTGCTGATTCCGGTTTCAACACAGGGATCCCAAAAGGCAAACGATACATATCCTGATGCAGATCCTTTTCAATTAAGGGAGTCTGTACCGGACCCGGTGAAACCATTCCGACATGAATTCCTTCCGGCCTGAGTTCCTGACGTAATGACAGCAGAAACCCTCGCAGCGCATGTTTGGTGGCTGCGTACGCTGTAAAAAAAGGCGGCGTGCACTGGGCAGACAGAGAAGAAATATAGACCATCGATTTACGCTCCCCTTTTCGGATTACGGGCAAAAATGCTTGGGTCGTGTGCAAGGCCCCCCAATAATTGATCTCCATCAACTGTTTGGCAACGGTTAGATCCATCGTTTCAACCGGTGATAAATAAAAACCTGCCGCACTGTAAATCAGGACATCCAATTTTCCGTATGTTGCTTTGATTCGTTCCGCCGCCGTCCGCATTTCATCCAGGGAAGCAACATCAGCTTTCATAACGTCCGCTCTTCTGCCCTGATTCTGTATTTCCGCCGCTGTTTCACGCAAGCGGTCGGTTCCTCTGGCAATTAATACAACTTGCGCTCCTTGATCAGCAAATAATTTGGCGGATTCTTTCCCGATCCCGCTTGATCCTCCAATAACAGCCACTACGTCGTTCACCATGTTTCTCATAGACCTATACGCCAACCTTTCTAACCCGTTTTTAGACTTTACTTCCAATATGCCCCGGGTTCGTACAGGTCTAATCAACAGATTCAGCGGAAAAATGATTGAGCCGCACAAACAGGAATAGGCGCCAAAAGAGGCGCCCACTTTTATATAGATTTGTTTGATTGTTACTGCTGACGGCCAGACAAAGCCTGTTCAGCAAATTTCACCAGACGCTTGGTGATTTCTCCACCCACCGAACCGTTTTGGCGGGAAGTTTGGTCTGCGCCCAGCTGCACGCCAAACTCCTGAGCAATTTCATATTTCATTTGATCAAGAGCTTGAGCTGCACCAGAAACCAGCTTTTGATTTCGATTTCCTCCTGGCATCCTAATCACTCCTCCAATAGTTTAGTTTTGCCACCAACAATGTAGTTAGTAGCATGCAGCACACTTAAAACTTAAAATTCAAGTGAGCTCCATGCCACACACCACTGTGCAGTAACGTGTTTTTTCTAAGCCGCAACAGATCCAAATTGTTTCTGTTGGGTATTCATGCATGTTTTTCTCTCCATTCAGTGGTGTACCTATACGATGTGCAGTCTATCCCCTCTTTATAACTTGTAAATTTTGGTCCTAAAAGAAAAAAGAGTCCTGTAACGAATGCCCAAACGGGCATGTTACAAGGACTCTTGCTTCAATTGAAAATCAGTCTTGATTCACCACTGCACGACCTTTATAATAGCCGCAATTATTGCAGATGCGGTGCGACAATTTCATTTCTCCACACTGGGGGCATGCGATCATGCCTGGAACCGTCAATTTAAAGTGAGTGCGGCGCATGCGTTTGCGGGTTTTCGATGTACGCCTTTGCGGTACTGCCATTTGCTCCACCTCCTTATACAGAGAGACCTAAACTTTTTATTCCGGATTTAACAGCTTAGCCAAATCGGCTAAACGGGGATCCATCCGTTCCGTTGTACAATTGCAGGTTTGCTCATTCCGGTTGATTCCGCAGACCGGACACAGCCCGGCGCACGATTCCTCACATACCGGATTGAGCGGCATGGCCAACAGGATTTCCTGTTCGAGATAAGGATCAAACTCGATCGTATCGCCTGTTACCAAAATCCGATCCTCGTCTTCCTCCATCTCCTGCTCCGTCCGTACAAACTGCTCTGAAAACGGTACATCCAGCGAGAGTTCCGTTTCTGTTAAACAGCGGGAACAGCGGTAGGTCACTTCCGTATGAAGTGCCCCCAAAACCGAAAGGGTATGTGAAACCTCTTGCGCATGCAAATCGACGACCACCGGTCGCATCGATATCACTTGCCGATTCTCTTTTACCAGATTTGGCAATTCAATGGTTTCGTTCAAATCAATGCCCTGCGGTTGTTCGTGCACATCGCGCCATCGCAGTTTCAACGATATCACCTCATAAGCAACGTTTTTAATTATATCGAGCAGGCGATAAATTGTCAACGATAGGGAGGATTGCTATAATATCGAAGAATTCTCAAACGGGGGTGTCCTATGCGGGCTGCCGGTGTAATTGTCGAATACAATCCCATGCATAACGGACATTGTTATCATATCCAGCAAACCAAAAAGGTAACAGGTGCCGATGCCATCGTAGCAGTGATGAGCGGTCATTTTTTGCAGCGGGGAGAACCAGCGATCGTAAACAAATGGGCCCGGACGGAAATGGCCCTCCAGAACGGTGTGGATCTCGTGTTGGAACTCCCGATTTTTTACAGCATACAAAGCGCTCGTTTGTTTGCGTTCGGCGCGGTTGCCACTCTCGACCGTTGCGGGGTAGTCGATTCGATTTGTTTTGGCAGCGAAAAAGGGGATCTGCGCTCCCTGCAGCAACTGGCTGCTCTCATAGCAGATCCGCCACCCGCCCTGCAATCGATTCTTCAGACAAAAATCAAGCAGGGACTTGCCTATCCCGCCGCTTATGCCGCATCCTTGCGGGAATATGCAGCGACTACAGGGACCCTCGACCCGGAAATCGTGGATCACCCAAACAATATGTTAGGGATCGAATACCTGCATGCCCTGCAAAAACTGAACAGTTCGATTCGCCCTTTTACAATCGGCCGAATGGCAGCCCATTATCATGATGCCACCTTCAGCGACCGATCGATCGCCAGCGCCACCGCGATTCGCCGCGCGATTGCTGACGGTCAACCGATCGATTCCTATCTGCCCGCCGTCAATTTGGAAATTATGCGGGGAGAGTTCGCCGCCGGTCGTGGACCCGTCGACTGGGATTCCTTCACCCAGCCGATTTTTGCCCTGTTGGCCCGTTCTACTGTGCGGGAATTGGAAACGTATCTGCATGTGGATCAAGGTCTGGCCGTTCGCATGTTGGAATCGCTTCCGTATGCATCACGTACTTCCGAGTTGCTATACCGGGTGAAGACGAGAAGCTATACATGGACACGCATACAACGCGCTTTGACCTCTCTTCTGCTGGGCATCCGAAAACAGACGGCTGATTCTCTCCATTTGGAAAATGGGCCGGATTCGATCCGGGTACTCGGGTTTACCGAAACAGGCAGACACCTTCTGAAAGAGGCGGCGTCGGTCAGTACCCTGCCGATTTTTACATCCATCGCAAAAGAAGTTCCCCCGATGGTGGAAATGAATCTGCGGGCGTCTGATCTATACGGGCTCGCCTATGTCAACCGGACGCCGGAAAATCGGCGGCGGGAGGCGGAGGTGCCTGTTGTTCGATTGGGCAGTTAAACCCGGAGACCCGGAAGCAGACGTACAGACTCCGTATCTCGCGGACAAGATGCGAAAGGCTGCTTTCCTTCACGGCAGCTTCTGCAGATAATCGACCGCTTCTGCCAGATTTTTGACGGGCACGATTTTCATCTTCGTCTTGATTTCAGCCGCTTTTTTCATCGCGTCTTTCGTGTTTGTGAGTTCCGGATTATTTGGCGGATCGGCCGGGGCAAAAAAGATTTCCGCGCCTTTTTCATCGGCTGCCACAATTTTGTGCTCAATCCCGCCGATTTGACCCACATTTCCGTTTGCGTCAATCGTTCCGGTACCTGCAATGCGATGTCCTTTTGTCAAATCGCCAGGCGTTAACTGCGAAACGATTTCAAGAGCAAACATCAATCCAGCGGAAGGCCCTCCGATATTTTCCGTATGGAAATCCACTTTCAGCAAATTCTCCACTTTCTGCTTGGTAATCGGCTGAATCCCCAAACCGGGCCGCGTCGGCTGCCCGCTATTGCCTTGGCTAGGCAGCCCAATCAATTCCACATCGGCTGTTTGCCGTTGGTTATCCCTCGTAAACTCGATCCGTACTTTATCGCCTACTTTTTTATTGGCCAGATAACTGATCAGATCTTCCGATTTCAGCATGGGTTTGCCGTCGACCTGTTCGATCAGGTCACCCGGCTGCAAGACCCCTTTCGCTTTCGAGTCAGGCAGCACCTGTGCCACAATCACCCCAAAATAAGACATTTGAACCGGCATTTTCAAATAGCGCATCGCTGCTACAATCGCGCTTTCCTGCGAGGAACTCATCATGTGCTGCAGCACTTTCTGGTAATCGGCGCCCGACATCCCCTGGTCTACCTCCTGGCGGGGAACCACTTGCCGATTAGGCCAAACCAACCCGTAAAGATAATAATATATATTTCGAGTCGGTACCGTCATCACCGTAGTCATCATCAATGTGCCTTTTTCATCCTTCTGTCCGTTAGCTACCGACAGCATCGGCTGCAGTTCGTCTGCCGAACCGGGCTGAAAAACGTAATATGGCAGCGGGATAAACAGAGAAGCAACCAGCACCAGCGCGACCAGTGCCCGGATAACTCTTTTCTTAGCTGTCGATTTCGTAGGCAACCGTCTGTTCTCCTTTCCATTTTTCAATCAACTGACGGATCGGTTCCACTGCCTCTAACGCGGCCTGGCGGCCCCGTTCAATACATTCCTCAATCTGCGTAAAAGCGGTTGACGATATATGCCCGACATCTGGCCGAATCACATGACTGGCATCCAAAATGCGGGTTTTCAGGATCTCCCGTTCCATAATTTCGATCGATTGGAAAAACACGTCAAAAATGCTTTTCACCTGAAGCTCCTGGTCATACAGCCCCACATCCACCGCTATCACCAAATCAACGCCCAGTTCGCGGCAAGGCGTAATCGGTACCCGATCAATGACGCCACCGTCCACCAGCAAACGATCCCTGTAGGGATAAGGAACGAACACGCCCGGTATGGAGATGCTGGCGCGAACCGCCTGGTACATCGGACCTTCGTGAAAAATCACCCGTTCCCCCTTTTCAATGTCGGTAGCCACGATCGCCAAAGGGATCCTGGCGTTTTCAATATGCATCCCTTTTGTCAATAGTTTCAGCATTTCCGTAATCTTGTTGCCCGACACAAATCCGATTTTGGGGATCGTGAAATCAATCCAGTGCTTTCGTTTCAAGTTTACCGCTAGCATTTCCATATATTTGGTTTCCATTCCGCTTGCGTAAAAAGCGGCCACCAGACTGCCCATCGAGCTGCCGGCTAACGCATCCACGGGAATTCCGTTTTCTTCAAACACCTGCAACACGCCCACATGAGCAAATCCGCGAGCGCCTCCAGCACCGAGCGCCAGGCCGATTTTTGGCATCGTCATGAAGCGGTCGCCTCCTGTCTGTTAGTGTTGATTTACTTGGCGCAGCGCCTGACAGACATAAGGAGTTACAAAATCTTCGATCGGCCCGTTGTGGCGGGCAATTTCTTTCACCAGACTGGAACTGATATAGGAATATTTTGAATTTGTCGGAATAAAAAACGTTTCGGCGCCCGAATACATCGCCCAGTTAATCGAGGCCATTGACAGTTCCGATTCAAAATCGGACACCGCGCGCAGCCCCTTGACAATCACTTTGGCACCTTTGTTCTGTACGTAGTGGACCAACAAACCAGGGAAACTGTCGACTTCAATATTGGGAATATGCTTAACCGCTTCTGAAATTAAATCCTTCCGCTGCTCAACGGTGAACAGCGCATTTTTGTGCGGATTCACCATTACGGCAATAATCACTTTGTCAAAAATTTTCGCCGCTCGCTCCGCAATGTCAATGTGGCCCAACGTAACTGGATCGAAACTTCCTGGATAAACAGCAATCGTCATGGAAAACCCGTTCCTTTCTGATAAAAACTGATAGACGTATCACCATATGTAACAAACTTCCACCGATGCATCGCATCAATTTCTTCGGGGAGTTCGCTGCTCGCGCTGTGTTCCGCTACCAACAGCGCTCCCTCCTTCAATAATCGGCGTTCCGCCAATCCTCTTACCAACTCCGGAATGATCGTCAGATGATAAGGAGGGTCGAGGAAAACGAGGTCAAACGAACAGCCTTTCTGCGACAGCCAGGACAGCGAACGCCTAGCGTCCGAACGGTGGATTTCCACCCGATCCGACAACTGGCATGCCTCTATGTTCCGCCTGACCACCTGCAATGCTTTGGGGTCCTGGTCAATAAAAACAGCCTGTTCCATCCCGCGCGACAACGCTTCAATCCCTAAGCCTCCCGTACCGGCAAACAGATCGAGTACGCTTCCCCCGTCAAAATAAGGTCCGATAATGTTGAACACTGATTCTTTTACCTTGTCGGTGGTAGGGCGTGTGCTGCGGCCGGGTACAGCGGCCAGACGTCTGCCCTTCAGATCGCCTGCGATAACTCGCATCAAGACTTCAACTCCTCGTACCTACTTTACCACAAATTGCAAAAAAAAAAAATTCCTGCGGTTAGTATATTTTCCCCAACCAACGGGTCATATTAGAACTAGCAACGGCGAGAGCTGTTGCAGGCAACCGCGGAGAAGACTTAGGTTTCCCCATAAGCTCTTCCTCCGGTTTCTCCTCTCCCAGTATCTGGAAACAGAGACAAAAACCCGCGTATACCCGGACGCGGGTTTTTGTTTTCCATTCAAAAATCGATCACGGCTGTTCGTACATCCACGTGTTTTTTTCCGGTATCTCCGTATCCCGCTCGTGATCCTTCAGAAACTTAAAAAATTCGGTGCTGCCCGACCCGGTCGACACCTGCTGCGCCAGTTTCTGCTGATCCTCACTGCCAAGCGATGTACCCATTAACAGCGCGTTGTCCGCCGTAATGTGAATCGTTGCTTGTGCGATCGGTACACCTGAACGGTAGACAGCCAATGTGAACTGGTAGGCCACCTCTTTGGCCACCTTCTTTTTGTCCGGATCGCCGCTGGGTCCCACTTCAGCCGTCGCTGCGACAATCATTTTGCCGTCGGATGCCTCATCAAACAATACATCGGTTATATAAGGGACTTGCCCCACTTGCTGCATCACCTGCTTTTCCTTGTCACTCAGAACGTACGGCTGACGTTTGGCCCCATTCGCCAACGGCGATGTGCCGCTTGCCGTCGATACGTCAGGACTCTCTTGCAACTGCGGATTGTTTGGATTCCCTGTGTCCGGATTCGATTGCGGCTGCGGACTGTTTGTGTTCGGTATCAGCGATCCGACAGCAGGTACCGTATTTTTTGAAAAAAGCGGTACATAGTTCCCCATTAGCACAGCAGCCAGAATCGCCACCAGAACTAAGAAATAAACTGATCGACGTTGCACTCCCGCTCCCCCCTGTCTCCGTACAAGCCTATGCGACAGTGGGGATAATGATTCCAGCATATCACCCAGGCAGTCCTGCCATGCTAAAAACGGGGTGATGCAGAGATGAAATGGACGTTTGCCAATATGTCAATCATCGCATCTTTGCTGTTTATGGTGGTTATTCTGTTCAACTTTTTTGTGGCGATCACCATGCCCACGAATCGCCGGGACGACCGGAAAAAAGATTCGAAGTAAATACCGGGACCCTGCTGTCAGACTGCAGGGTCCCGAAACTTACGTTAGCCGTTTATTTGCAAACACCCGTTTCTCAAATTGACCGAACGACCTAAAGGAAACTCAGAGAGTCTTTAAGCGACTCTATTTAACGACCATTAGCAAGCTTTATCAACTCTACAACGAGAGTGACCCCAGCCATTAGAGACATGACGATGTAGAAGGTTTTTATCTGCCTCTTCAATCCGGAATCGGCGCCTGCAGCACACGCTCCTGCTTTAGATAATCGACCAGCCCTTGATATTCAGGCAGTATCCAGAAATCGGACTGTTCGGTCAACCGCTGCGCCTCTTCGCGCGCCACCTTCATGATGTTCGCGTCATTCACCAGATCGCCCAGCTTGAATTCCGGCATGCCGCTCTGCCGAATCCCGAAAAATTCGCCCGGTCCCCGCAGTTCCAAATCCTTCTCCGCCAATATGAATCCGTTCTGCGTCTCCACCATCGCCTGCATGCGCTGTTTGCCCGCATCGGTCAACGGATCCGCAACCAGAATACAGCGGGAAGCATGTTCCCCCCGACCGACGCGTCCCCGCAGTTGATGGAGCTGCGCCAGCCCAAACCGGTCCGCGTTATAAATCACCATCACGGTGGCGTTCGGCACATTTACCCCCACTTCAATCACTGTCGTGGAAACAAGCACCTGCAGTTCGTTTGCTTTGAACCGCCGCATTACCTCATCTTTCTCCCTGCCGGACAACCGCCCATGCATCAGTCCAACCTGAAAACCGGCCAATGGGTCGAGCAGACGCTTGTACAGTTCAACCGCATTTTCCACGCCTTGTATCTTCTCCGATTCCTCAACCAATGGAGCGACGATATACGCCTGGCGCCCCTTCGCCAACTCTTGCCGCAGGAAGCGAATCACCTGCTCCTCCTGCCGCGCCGCCACCCAGTACGTTTGAATCGGCTGCCTCCCTTCCGGCATCTGCTCCAGCACCGATACGTCCAAATCGCCGAACAATGTCATCGCAAGCGTGCGGGGAATCGGTGTGGCTGACATAAACAGCACGTCCGGATGATGCCCCTTTTGCCTGAAAATCGACCGCTGCTCGACGCCAAACCGGTGCTGTTCATCGGTCACCACCAGACTCAAGTTGGCAAACTGAACACCCTCTTCCAAAATCGCATGGGTTCCGATCACCAAATCAATGTCACCTGCCGCCAGCTTGTCCAAAAGTTCTTTCCGTTCTTTATCGCGGGTGCTTCCTGTCAAAAGCCCCACCTTTACTTCCGAACCGGCAAACAAGCGAACAGCCGATTCGTAATGCTGTTCCGCCAAAATTTCCGTCGGCACCATCATCGCCGCCTGAAAACCGGCCCGGACCGCCGCATACATCGCACAAAAAGCGACCACCGTCTTACCGGAACCCACGTCCCCTTGCAGCAACCGGTTCATCGGATGCGGCTGTCTCATATCCTGCAAAATTTCCTGCATCACCTGTGTTTGCCCCTCTGTCAAGGCAAACGGCAGCCGTTTCTCATAATCGGACCACAAGCGGTCATCAACCGGATGCGCGACACCCGGCTGGTTCGTTTTATGCAGGTGGCGGAACGACTGAAGTTTTAACTGGAACAGGAAGAATTCCTCAAAAATCAGCCGTCTGCGAGCTTGCCGCAACGATTCCGCATCTTTTGGAAAATGAATCTGGAGGGTCGCTTCCTGTCTGGAGAGCAGTTTATATTTGGTCATCAGGCTGTAAGGAAGGGGATCGTCCAATAACGGTCCGTATTGTTTGAGAGCCCTTGCGAGGAGAGACCGCAGGATTTTGGGAGTCAGTTCGCCCCGTACTTCGTAGATCGGCACCAACCGATTGCTGTGCACCGACTGATCCGCATGCGCTAATTCATATTGAGAGACCACCAGACTTCTTTGTCTGGCGTCAAACTTGCCGGTCAATGTAACCTGAGTACCTGGCAGCAATTTTTCACGCACGAACAGTTGATTGAACCAAATGGCTGTCAGAGGCAGGCCATCCGTTGTCCGAACTCTTGCTGACACGATGACAAGCCGTCCTTTGTGGCGCACAGTCGGCGGCGCCTCCACAACCGCCTCCACCGTCTGGCGGGAATCATGCTGAAGCATGTGCCCCGACTGTACCGTCCGGTCATCGTACCGGAACGGATAATAGCTAATCAGATCAGAAACCGTGTAAATGCCAAGCAAAGCAAGGTCCCTCGCCCGGGAAGGACCGATGCCCGCTATATGGTTAACCGGTTTTTGCAGCTCATTCACTGTTCAAAACACCTATTCCACAGAAAATAAATACTCGTACAACGGCTGACCGCCGTAATGCAGTTCGAACTCACAATGCGAGAACTGTTCCATCAGCGAATCGACAAATCGTTCCGCCTGCTCCTCCGATACATCAGCGCCGTAAAATACAGCAACAATTTCCGAGTCGGCATCCACCAGTTTCTCCAGCAGCGATTTGGCGGTCGAGTCCAAATCGGCGCCAACTGCTATAACCTGGCTGTCCGACAGGCCCAAATAATCGCCTTCCTTAATGTCGAAATCCTGATAGTGGGAATTGCGAACTGCCCGCGTAACCTGTCCGGTTTTGATTTTCTGCGCCACATCCTGCATGCGCCGCGCGTTTTCGGCAACTGTCTGTTCCGGTTTCAAGGCCAGCACAGCAGCAATTCCTTGCGGAATCGATTTGGTCGGGATGACTTCAATCCGGTCGCCGATAATTTCCTTCGCCTGCTGTGCCGCCAGTACAATGTTGGAATTATTGGGAAGCACAAATACATGGTCAGCATCGACGCTTTTGACCGCATTCACGATATCTTCCGTACTGGGGTTCATCGTCTGACCGCCCTCAATCACCTTGTTCACACCTATACTTTCAAAAATGTCGACAAGTCCTTCGCCGGCCGCTACCGCCACAATCGCATAAGGAGGACGGATTTGGGACCGAACGGGTGCAGCAGGTTCCCCGGTGTCTTCGTAATCATTTTTTAAATTGTGATGCTGTTCGGTCATGTTGTCAATCTTGATTCTTGTTAAAGAACCGAACTGAATGGCTTCTTCCAACACCAGCCCCGGATGCAGCGCATGGATATGAACCTTGACCAGCTGGTCTGCCGCCACTACCAACATCGAGTCGCCCAGATTCATCAGGGCGTTTCGCACCCGATTTTCCATTTCGGTCTCATCTTGCGATTGCCGGTCCAAACGGATGATAAATTCGGTACAATATCCAAATTCCTGTTCCGTTACTGCAGGATTCTGATCCGACTTGGCTGCCGGCATGCCATGCGGAATAGGACCGACCCATTCCTGGTAGGGCAGATCGACAGGCTCAGCAACCCGTTCCCCTGTCAAAGCCGCCAAAAATCCCTGGTAAATAGCGACCAGACCTTGTCCACCAGAATCCACCACCTTGGCCTGTTTCAACACAGGCAATAAATCGGGCGTCCTCTGCAAGGATCTTTCCGCTTCTGCGAGTATTGCTTCCATCACCGATCGAATTGATGCCTGGGCAGATTTTGCCGCCTGCAGAGCCGCTTTTGCAGCATCTTTGGCAACTGTCAAAATAGTGCCTTCGACCGGTTTCACGACCGCTTTGTACGCGGTTGTTACACCATTCTGAAAACATTCCGCAAACAGCTTGGCATCCGCCTGCTGATGGTGAGAAACCGCTTTCGCGAAACCGCGAAACAATTGTGACAAAATGACGCCCGAATTGCCGCGGGCTCCCATCAGCAGTCCGGCGGCCAGTGATTCTGTCACTTTATCTAAAGATCGGCTGGCCGCACGCCGCATTTCCGCAACGCCGGAAGTTAACGACATGCTCATATTTGTGCCGGTATCTCCATCCGGGACGGGAAACACGTTTAATGCGTTGACTTTCTGTTTGTTGGTTTCCAGATTTTGATGTCCCGACAGAACCATTTGCACAAACAGCGGACCATCCAAAAACTTGTGTGTCATTCTATCTCCCCTTACTTGTCAGTCACCCGGACGCCCTGAACGTTCACGTTAATCTGATCAACTTCGATACCCAGCGCGTTTTCCAGTGTATATTTAACTTTGTCCATCACGTTATTGGCCACAACTGAAATTTTCGTGCCGTAGCTGACAATGATAAACAGATCAACCGTTACGCGGTCGTCATGGATGTAGACTTCCACACCGCGACCGGGGTTTTCACGACCCAACAGTTCGGTAATGCTGTCTTTCACCCTTTTTTGTGATGCCATTCCCACCAAACCGTAACAATCCAAAGCTGCAAAACCGGCAATCGTAGCGATGACATCCTCTGTCACCGTAATTTTCCCCATTTCATTTTGCATAACTTTTGGCATAAAATGACCTCCTACCAATTCAAACCAATCACAGCCAATTGCAACCTAAGTTTACTACATAATCCGACAAAGGAAAAGCTGTCTTGCAACGTCTCTCGGATCTATGGTAAGATAAGCAGGTCAGCCTTATGCAGGGAGGTGCGAAAGATGGCTAAACGTTGTGAAATCTGCGGGAAAGATCCGAAAACGGGCAACCAAGTTTCCCATTCTCATATTTTGACGAAACGTCGCTGGATGCCAAACATTCAACGCGTTCGGGCGGAAGTGAACGGCTCGGTGAAACGAATTCAAGTTTGCACCCGCTGTTTGAAAGCAGGTAAAGTAAAACGCGCGATCTAATCGGTTCGCGCGTTTTTCTTTTCTCCTCCTATTCTTTTTTCTGAAACGCGCCTAACATCGCTCTCACAAGGCCACCCAGAAACCTAGGCAATTTAATGGTATAAAAACGCAATTGTACCCCTCCTCCCAGTATCCATCCGTACCCCACCCGCTCAAATCGCCTAGGCGGGTTGATTCATGCCGCTTGCTGGGCGGTATTGACGCTACTATATATATTCCCATTCGGGCAAATTGTGCAGAGCAATCAAAAAGAGCCCCACCTTCTTTTCAGAAGATATGAGCCCATTGATTGAAATATTCGTTTTACTCTCCCCGAATCTGGCGTATCGCAACAGCCGCATCCGGCGCTCCGTAGACAGCCGACCCAGCCACCAGCACGTTCGCACCCGCTTCTCTCACAACGCGGGATGTGTCCGGATTGATCCCTCCGTCCACTTCGATATCCACATGCGACAGCCCCTGATCATTCAGCATCTTCCGCAGGGAGCGAATTTTGGGAACCACCGATTCGATAAATTTCTGGCCGCCAAACCCCGGATTGACCGTCATCAGCAGCACCATATCCAGATCCCCAAGAACGTGCTCGATGACCGACAGGGGGGTGTGGGGATTCAGAGCGACTGACGTTTTGGCGCCCAGCGAGCGAATCAACTGCAGGGTCCGGTGCAGATGCGGACTTGCTTCCACATGAACCGATACCAAATCTGCTCCCACTTTCACAAAATCCGGCACGTACCGTTCCGGTTGTTCGATCATCAGGTGCACATCGAGCGGCAGTTTGGTGTGTGGCCTGATGGCTTGGACAATCAGTGGACCGATCGTAATGTTTGGAACAAACTGCCCGTCCATCACATCGACATGCACATAGTCCGCTCCACCGTCTTCAATTCGTTTGATTTCATCTGCCAGTTTTGCAAAATCAGCCGACAGGATAGAAGGCGCAATTCGGATCATTTAGGAATACCTCGTTTCTTTCAATTCGCGCAACTCTTTTAAAAATTCAATGTAATGCCCGTAGCGGGTTTCGTTCACCTTGCCTTGCCGGAGCGTTTCGATCACCGCACAGTCATGTTCTGTCTCATGCAAACACTCTCGATAGTAACAGTTATCGCTCAAGCGGGCAATCTCTTTAAAATAGTTGTCCAATTCTTCCGGTTCCATATCGCCAAAATCCAACTGGCTAAAGCCTGGCGTGTCGGCAATATAGGAGTTTGCATCGACTGCAATCAGTTCGACATGTCGCGTCGTATGGCGGCCGCGGCCCAACTTCTGGCTGACTTCCCCCATTTTAAGCTGGAGTGAAGGATACAGCCCGTTAAGCAAAGACGATTTGCCGACCCCCGACTGTCCGGCCAAGACGGAAATTCGATTGTGGAACAAGCGGCGGACTTCCTCAAGACCGATCGCCGATTTTACAGATACGGCGTAAACGGGATAGCCAATCCCCTTGTAGAGGCGCATCTGTTCGTCCAACGACTCTCCCTCCTGCAGCAGGTCGATTTTGGTAATGACGATGGAGGCCTCAATATGCGCCTTTTCGATCAGCACCAGCATTCGGTCAAGCAGTCGCCGATTTAACGCCGGTTCTTTTGCCGAAAAGACGAGCACCGCCTGTTCCACATTGGCAATCGGCGGTCGAATCAAGGAAACGGAGCGAGGAAAAATCTCCTCCACCACACCTTCGACCGAACCGGTCACCGAGATTTTTACCCGGTCGCCAACCAAAGGCGTGATTCCCCTTTTTTTAAAGATGCCCCGCGCCTTGCATTGAATAAGCTGATCCGCAACCTGCACATAGTAAAAACCGGACAGCGCCTTGACAATCATTCCTTCCGGCATGCCAATCCTCCCGTCAATTCATGTACGGAATTACTTTTTTATCCTTCAGATTGCCGTTTTCGTATACGTCGATCTCACCTGTAACAGACGGTGTCACATACAGTTCCACTTGGTACTTTTTGGTCCCGGTAACTTGCTCGTTGTTGACGATCGTCTGATTTCCCCGTGCGTCAATCCGTTTAATCGTGATTTGAACCGGCTGCCCGTTATCCGGACGGGCTGTAACCTCGTAGGAACGGACCTGCGTTTCGGGCGGAAGTCCGCGTGAAATCCACAAATCGATTTTCGATCCTTCCTGCAGCTGGTCGCCAGGCTTCGCGGGCCCCTGTTTCGTAATGCGGTCTTTCGCCACCGTAAAGCTGTATTCCTGCTGTACATCACCCGATAAAAATCCGGCTTCTTGCAGCTTATTTAACGCATCCGGCAATGTCAGATTCGTCAGATCGGGAACCGGTTTTTGGGCAGGTCCCGTTGATACATGCAATTCGATCTGCGTCTTGCCCGGAATCAGGACTACCTGCGCTGGCGGATTTTGGGCAAATACGATTCCTTTGTCCACATCTTTGCGGGCTTCCTCAATAATCTTTACCGAATTCACATCCCAGTGGAGAGCCGCAAGTTCATTTTTAGCCTCTTCTACTTTCCTGTTCGTAACGTTCGGCATCAAAATCGTATCCGCACCCGTACTGATTTTGAGTGTCACCGTTCTGGTATTTTTTACCTGTTTGTTCGATTCCGGATCTTGTGCGAACACTTTACCCGCTTCAAAAGGCGGCCGGTTGACATCACCAGGATCTTTTAACTCCTGAAATTGAATGTTGGATTCCTTAAAGCCGAACTTCTTCAATTCATCAATTGCCTGTTCGCGGGTCATGCCCACCACTTTCGGCATCGTCACTTCCTGTCCTGCCAGCACTTTCGTCATCAGCATATAGCCGGCAGTCGTGGCAACGCCGCCAAGCACCAATACTCCAATCGCGATTCCCAGGACCCGCAGCCATTTTCGCCATCCGACCGGTTTTGCCTCCTCCTGCTTGGCAAACAGGTCCTCTTTGTTAGGCGGGCTGTTGGGCGAGCGTTCCTGTAAAGCAGCCGCCGGCAGTTGGATGGTGGGCTGCGTGTAAGCCGTAACGTCCGGCACAATAAACTTTCCAACGTTCGGTTGTTGCAGCGACTGCTCCAGATCGCGGTACATTTCTCTCGCGGATTGGTAACGGATATCCGGATCCTTGGCCAATGCTTTTAGTATAATATTTTCAACGCTTTGCGGAATTTTCGGATTGAGCTGCCGCGGTTCAATAAAATGTTCCTGCAGATGTTTCAGCGCGACCGATATGGGCGTTTCGCCGGAAAAAGGCAGTTCGCCCGTAACCATTTCATATAAAACTACACCCAGCGAATAGATGTCCGATTTTAGATCGATAATAGCGCCTCTCGCCTGTTCTGGCGAAAAATAATGGACCGATCCCAGTACAGAGCCGTTATGCGTAATTGTGTTGGACGTGATCGCCCGCGCAATTCCAAAATCTGTAACTTTCACATGTCCATCTTTGCCGATCATAATATTGTGCGGTTTGATGTCCCTGTGCACAATTTGATGGTCATGCGCATGCTGCAGGGCGGAACAGATCTGTTTGGCGATGTCGACCGCCTCTGCGATCGGCAGCGGCGCCCGTTCCTGAATAATTTCTTTCAATGTTTTCCCGTTGATGTACTCCATTACAATAAAATAGGTTTCCTCTTCGACCCCAACATCGTATATATTGACGACGTTCGGATGTGACAAACTGGCGGCCGATTGAGCCTCCCGGCGGAACCGTCTGACAAATTCCTCATCTGAGACAAACTGCGAGCGTAAAATTTTGACCGATACATAACGGTTCAGAATGGTATCCAAGGCCCGATACACAATGGCCGTTCCGCCTCCGCCAATCCGTTCCAGTATCTCATACCGTTTGGCCAATTTTTTCCCGATCATTTTGTTTCACCTCCTTCCGCGATTCCCGTATTTTGCAGAGCCACAACGGTAATATTATCACTACCGCCTTCCTCCAGAGCCCGCTCAATCAGCCGATCAATCCGTGCCTGCAAGCTTTTCCTCTGACTCAGTACACGGGCTATTTCCTGATCGCTGACATGGTTGGTCAAACCGTCTGTACAAAGCAGCAAAATATCTCCCGCCTGCCAAGCGGTCACGATCAGGTCTACTTGCACGTTCGGGTCGGTACCCAATGCGCGCGTCAAAATGTTTTTCCTTGGGTGGGTTTCCGCTTCCTCATCTGTCAGCTGTCCGCTTTTTTTCAATTCATTGACCAGTGAATGATCATCTGTCAGTTGGCGGATTTCTTTGCCGCTGATCAAATACCCGCGACTGTCTCCAATATTCCCCAGTGTAATCGAGCGTGGACTGACGATACCGGCCACGATGGTTGTCCCCATTCCGGTATAGCCGCTGCTGCTGTTCCCTCTTTTGTAAATTTCCTCATTTGCCCGCAGAATGGATTCCACTACATAATCGTTCAATTCCGGTTCGACTTCTGCTTCCGATTTGCCGTCCAAATAGGCCACCAGCTGTTTGCCTGCCACCTCAACCGCAATAGAGGAAGCCACTTCACCCGCTGAGTGGCCCCCCATTCCGTCTGCTATGACAACTACCCGATAAGGTCGAAGATCGGTGAACAGCGCGAATTCATCCTCGTTTATCTGTCGAACCAATCCGATATGGCTTTTTGCCGCATACTCCATCTCTTTCTTCACCCCTAGGTTCTCCCCTGCTCCGCCCGCAGTTGGCCGCATGCAGCCGAAATGTCATGACCCATCTCACGTCTGACCGTCGCATTGACACCCAGTCGTTTCAACTCGGCTTGAAAAGCCCGAATCTGCTCTTTCGAAGTTCGCTGGTAATTTCGTTCCGGCACATAGTTGACCGGAATCAAGTTTACATGGCAAGGCAAATCCTGCAGCAATTCGGCCAAAGCCTTGGCATGCCGCAAATCATCATTGACGCCGCCGATCAATGCATATTCGAAAGACAGCCGTCTGCCTGTCTGCTGCCAGTAATATCGGCACGCTTCCATTAATTTTTCCAGGTTCCAGGCCCGGTTGACTGGCATCATCGAAGTCCGCAGCTCGTCAAAAGGGGAATGGAGGGAAATAGCCAGCGTGATTTGCCGTTTTTCATCCGCCAAACGCCGTATGGCGGGCACCAGTCCGCTTGTGGAAACGGTGATGTGTCGGCTGCCAATATTGACTGATTCGGGCGATGTGATAATATCGATAAATTTCATTGCCGCATCGTAATTTTCCATCGGTTCGCCGGAGCCCATCAAGACAACGGAGGAAACCCGCTCCCCCTCCTGATCCAGCATCCGTTGATAAAAAAGCAGCTGTTCCACAATTTCCCCTGCCGAAAGATTGCGTACCAGTCCGCCCAATGTGGAGGCACAGAATGTGCAGCCCATGCGGCACCCTACCTGCGTAGACACGCAGACAGAGTTGCCATAGTCATGGCGCATCAATACCGTTTCCACCGTGCTTCCGTCATGCAGTTCAAGCAGAATTTTGACCGTTCCGTCTTTTGAGGTTTGCCTCATCAATTCATGCGCGCTCGCCAGCACCGCCCGTTGTTTCAGCTGTTCACGGAATGCAGCCGGCAGATTGCTCATTTCGTCAATCGAAGCGACCCTTTTTTTGTACAACCAATCAAAAATCTGTTTGGCGCGAAACTTCGGCTGCGAAAGTTCGACCACAAACTGCTCCATCTCGTCCAACGTCATGCCATACAGTTCTGTTTTTGTTTCGGTTACCGTAATGAGTGATTCGATGATCGACACCCCCTTTGCTTCCTACATTTTTCTCATTCTGCATATGAAAAATCCGTCTGTACCGAAATGGTGCGGCAGCAGTTGCAACCACCCGTCCGGCTGACCGGCTTTTTGTACAACCGCTTCCGGCAGATATCGATCGAGCGGTTCAATTGAAAAATCGGATCGTTCTTCTAAAAGAGTTCGTACGATCTGCTGATTTTCCTTCCGTTCAATCGTACATGTTGAATAAACCAACACGCCCCCCGGTTTCACCGCATCCGCCGCATGGCGCAGAAGTGACAACTGCGTGGTATGTATCGCATCTACGTCCGACATGGTTTTCCGCCATTTAATGTCCGGCTTGCGCCGAATCACGCCAAAGCCGGAACAAGGGGCGTCCAACAGGACCGCATCAAACTGCTGCGCCCATTTGGCTGACAACTCTGCCGCATCGCCGACTTCCGTCCGGATCGACCGCAAGCCGAGCCGTTCCGCCGCATGTTGGACCAGCTTTGTTTTATGCTCGTGAATGTCGACCGCAACCACTTCTCCGTCATCATTCATGCATTCTGCCAGGTGGGTGGTTTTCCCGCCCGGCGCCGAACAGGCGTCCAGGATCCGCATACCCGGCTGCGGATTGACGCTAAGCGCGACGAGCATCGAGCTTTCATCCTGCACGGTGCATAGCCCCGCTTGAAACTCGGGCAGATGGGCGATGTCCACTCCTGTTTTCAGCACAATTCCATCGGGCGACACTTCCGAAAGCGCCGATTCAATCCCCCGCTTTTGCAGGGCGGTTTGCAGCGCTTCCCGATCGCCGCGCATGCGGTTGGCACGCAGCGACAAGTGAGGTCGGCCGTTGTTCGCTTCCAGAATCCGCGTGGTTTCCTCAAAGCCGTACTGTTCCACCCATTCGGCCAACAGCCATTCAGGGTGCGAGTACAAGAGGGAGAGGTGACGAGTCGGTTCTTTCTCGGCAGAAGGAAATTTTGCTGCGCCTGCCCGCAGAAGATTGCGCAGTACGGCATTCACGAATCCGGCCAGCCGCGAATTGCGTCGCTTGGCGATTTCGACCGCCTCATGAATGACGGCAAAATCGGGCACCCGATCCAGGTAGTCGATCTGATACACGCTCATTCGCAACAGGTTGCGCACCCAGCCGTCCAATTTTGCCAACGGTTGCTTCAAAAAAAAATGCAGTCGGTAATCGAGCGTATTTAAGCGCTGAATCGTGCCATATACGATTTCCGTCACCAGCGAGGCGTCTTTCGGATCCAGACGATGGTTCGCCAGTGCCGATTGCAGCGCCAGATTGCTGTATGCCGCCTGCTCCTCCACCGAAAGAAGAACGTCAAGCGCCAAATCTCTGGCTGTTTTGTTTTGCCTGCGGTTATTCGTTCGCGTCGCCAAATTGATAACCTGCCTCTATCGTTTGTCCTCGCAGCAATTCCTCTGCTTTCATTTTTCGTTTTCCTTCCGGCTGCAATTCACGAATAGCGACAATTCCTTTGCCCGTCTGCACCTCGATCGAATCTTTCGATGTCCGCAGCACCGTTCCCGGCTGTTTGCCGGATACGGTCGTTTCGTCCACCAGATCCACCCACCAGATTTTGACGATTTTCCCGTTGGATGTCGTAAAGGAAACCGGCCATGGATTCAGTCCGCGCACCTGGTTGTAGATGGCACGGGCCGATTTTGTCCAATCGATCCGTTCGTCGTCGCGTGAAATGTTGGGAGAATATGTGACAAGCGATTCATCCTGCTCCGTTTCGGTGATCGAACCGTCCGCGATTTTAGGAATTGTTTCGAGCAGCAGCTTTGCGCCTGCGCATGCCAGTTTGTCATGCAGGCTGCCGACCGTGTCCCGTTCATCAATCGGTATTGCGACTTGCGATAACATCGCCCCCGCGTCAAGCGCCTGCACCATTCGCATAATCGTAACACCTGACTGTTTGTCGCCATTTATAATCGCCCGATGTATGGGAGCGCCGCCGCGATGTTTCGGCAACAGGGAGGCATGTACATTGATGCTGCCGAATTTTGGCATGTCCAGCAGCCGCTGTGGCAATAATTGGCCGTAAGCGGCTGTGACCAACAAATCAGGCTGCAGTTCTTCCAATTGGGCCAGCGCCTCTTCCTGGCGGACTTTTTCCGGTTGGAAAACGGGTAATTCGTATTTCTGTGCAATCTCCTTAACGGGCGGCGGCATCAACTGCCTGCCTCTTCCTTTCGGACGATCCGGCTGCGTCACCACACCGACCACCTGATACCCGTTTGTCACAAGCGCTTCCAGGCTGGCAACGGCAAAATCGGGTGTTCCCATAAACAATATGCGCATCGGGTCCGTCCCTCCGATCATTTTTTGCTTTTTAAACGATTTAACGGATTGACATAATCAATGAATAGAATACCGTCCAAATGGTCAATCTCATGCTGAATGCAGCGGGCTAACAGCTCCTGCCCTTCGATCGTGATTTCTTCCCCGTGACGGTTCAACCCTTTCGCTACTACCCGGTTTGCTCTTGTCACTTCGGCAGTCAAACCGGGGATCGAGAGACACCCTTCCGGCCCTGTCTGTTCGCCCTCTTTCAGTACAATAACCGGATTGATCAGTTCAATCAGTCCTTCGCCTACGTCCATTACGATTACCCGCTTGGAAATTCCGACCTGCGGCGCAGCCAGTCCGACCCCTTCCGCATCGTACATCGTCTCCGCCATATCATCAAGCAATTTTAAAATGTTTTTTGTAATCTCCCGCACAGGCTTAGCCACTTCGCGCAAAACCGGATCGCCTTCCTGACGGATTATGCGAATCGCCATTCCAATACCCTCCCTGCTTTTTTAAAAATATAAAGTATCTCTCGCACCTGTCATAAAATGATCTGTGCGTTTACATCCACCGTAAGAAGTCCGGCTTCCTCCTTCATCCGTTTTGCATAAACCGGATAGATGGCGGAAAGCACCGGCTGCACTTTTGAATAATCGCTGCATTTGAGCGTCAAATGATATCGGTATTTCCCTTGCAATTTGGATAACGGTGCCGGACAGGCAGGCAACACATCCGCATGCGGCGACCGCAGCGAACCGCAAAGCTCCTTTTCCAGATTGCGGATCCATCGCTCCGCCGTTTCTTTTTTCTCATGCTGCGCCGTAAACACGATCTGTTTGCAAAGCGGGGGATTTCCCAACATCTGGCGGATTTTGATCTCCTGGCGGTAGAAATCCTCGTAATCTTGCTTCGCCGCACTTTGAATCGCATAATGTTCCGGCTGGTAGGTCTGAATCAGCACTCTGCCTTCTGTATCATGGCGTCCGGCCCGCCCCGCCACCTGCGTGAGCAGTTGAAACGTCCGTTCCGCCGAGCGAAAATCGGGCAGATGCAGCGAGGTGTCCGCACTCACCGCCCCCACCAGGGAAACCCTCGGAAAATCGAGTCCTTTCGCAATCATCTGCGTGCCCAACAGGATATCTGCCTGACCCTCCCGAAACTTTTGCAAAAGCTGCTCATGGCTGCCCTTTTTACCTGTGGTATCCACATCCATTCGAATCACACGCGCGTTTGGAAACAGCTTATTCAGTTCCTGTTCGACTCGTTGCGTACCGGTGCCAAAGTTTCGAATATGCGGACTGGAACAGGAGGGACACAACGTAACGCTCGATTCGGAATGGCCGCAGTAATGACAACGCAGCATTTCGAACTGGCCCGATTCGTGATAGGTCAACGATATGTCGCAATTCGGACAGCGGGCCACATAGCCGCAACTGCGGCAGAGGATAAACGTCGAATGCCCCCGCCGGTTGAGAAACAGAATGGTTTGTTCTTTCTTCTGCAACCGGTCATAAATCAAACGCTGCAACTCGCGTGAAAACATGGAGCGGTTGGCCGCCTTCAATTCCTCGCGCATATCGATAATTTGCACCTGCGGCA
This sequence comes from Effusibacillus dendaii, assembly GCF_015097055.1. Classification (NCBI taxonomy): domain Bacteria; kingdom Bacillati; phylum Bacillota; class Bacilli; order Caryophanales; family Alicyclobacillaceae; genus Effusibacillus; species Effusibacillus dendaii. The sequence goes on along the minus strand of NZ_AP023366.1, from coordinate 108,588 downwards.
GCGCATTCTTGTTAAACCGGCTGGCAAGGACGATATGGCGTGCTTCTCCCCTATCAGCCGCATAGCGGGATTCCAGCGACGGTGTGGCAGAACCAAGCAAAAGCGTGGCACTGTGATGGAGCGCCCGCTGCCACGCCACTTCACGCGCGTGGTATTTCGGCTGGTCCTCCTGTTTGTATGACAATTCATGCTCTTCGTCAATCACAATCAAACCGATTTGTTCGAACGGGGCAAAGACGGCAGATCTGGCGCCTACTGCAATCGACACTTCGCCGCGCCGAATCCGTTTCCATTCATCATACCGCTCCCCTTGCGACAAACCGCTGTGCAGCACCGCCACCGCGTCCCCAAAACGAAGTTTGAACCGTTCTACCATCTGCGGTGTCAGAGCGATTTCAGGAACCAGCACAATGGCCTGCTTTCCCTGCTTGGTGCAAGCGGCGATCGACTGTAGGTAGATTTCAGTCTTGCCGCTTCCTGTAACTCCCTGCAACAGGATTTGGCAGGCCTTTCCCGATCGCATCGATTCGACGATGGAATCGAATGCGTTCGTCTGTTCCTCCGTCAAAACAAGCGGTTTTTCCAGTTCGCTGGAAAAACGGTCGGCATACGGGTCTCTCCGCTCTTCCACCTGCTCCAGACGGATCCATCCTTTGTTCGAAAGAGCGCGAATCACTGCATAAGTGGTTTGCGTCGCCCGCAGCACATCCCGGACGGCGGTGGGCCCATTCTGCCGGATCCACTGCAATACTTCCTTTTGTTTGAATGCGCGGGCCGGAATTTGTTCGATTGCCTGTACAAAATCGTTTTCGGACAGCGGACAGTCTGCCACTGTCACATAACGGGTTTGCACCGCTTGTGTGATTTCGTGTGATTCAATCACTCTGCCATCCTGAATCAAGCGTTGGACAACTGTTTTTAGATCCGGCCGCTCTTTCAGAAGCTGTTCCTTATATACAGGCGAATTTCCCGAAAGCAGCCGCAGCAATTCCTGCTTCTTTTCGAAAAATCGACTTTTCTCGTTCCCTCCGCTCTGTGCCGCCTCCGGCCCCCGCTTATCTGCCAGGCGCAGCCGAACGGCTGTTTTCGCCCGCATGCCTGCCGGTAAAAGCGCTTGAACTGCGGCCGCCTTGCCAGAAAGATACTGGTGAGACATCCACTCGGACAACTGCACCAGTTCTTCTGTCAGAGGCGGCTGTTCATCGAGCACATCAAGGATCTCCTTCAGTTTCTCCGCTTCCACATCCGCTTCGTCGGACAATCCGACCACATATCCTTCCACCCGGCGGTTTCCAAATGGAACGATCAAACGGGTACCAACCCCCACCCGAGCTGCCAACTCTGGTGGAATCCGGTAATCAAACGGGCGGTCAACATCTCTCGCATGGACATCGACAACCACTTCCGCAAACTTTGGATTCATAGACGTTCCCGCCGAATCGATAAAATTTCATCCAAAACGGCGTTGGCCACGCTCTGTTTGCTCATTATGGGAAGTTGGCGGACAGGACGGTCGCGGCGAACCAGCGACACAATGTTGGTGTCGACCGAAAATCCGGCGCCTTCCTGCGTCACATCGTTCGCCACAATCAGATCGGCGTTCTTTTTATGAAGTTTTTCCAAAGCGTTCGCTTCCGTATGATTCGTCTCCGCAGCAAAACCGACGATCACCTGGCGCTCCGTTTTTCGCCTGCCGATTTCCGCCAGTATGTCCGGATTGCGCACCAGTTCAATATGCATCTTATCTTCCGTTTTCTTGATCTTTTCATCTGCTTGTACAACAGGCCGGTAATCGGCGACAGCGGCTGCTTTAATCACAACCTCAATGCCCGGCAGCTCGGCAAGCACCGCTTCATACATATCGATTGCCGACTCCACCCGGATCAGCCTTACTTTCGGTGGCGGGGTTAATCCGACGGCCGCCGACACAAGCGTCACTTCCGCCCCTCGGCGGACTGCCTCTGCCGCCAGCTGATAGCCCATTTTTCCGCTCGAATCGTTGGTCAAATAGCGAACGGGGTCGATTCGTTCCCTTGTCCCACCGGCTGTCACAAGGATACGGATTCCTTTCATATCCTGCTGCTGCCAGAAGGCGCGAATGATTTCTACCAGTTCCTCCGGTTCCGGCAGCCGCCCTTTCCCGGTATAGCCGCAAGCAAGCAGCCCCTCGCCCGGTTCGGCCAACAGGTAGCCCCGCTCCCTCAGTTTTGTCAAATTTTCCTGTACGATCGGGTTGTTGTACATGTTCACATTCATCGCGGGAGCGAACAAAACGGGTGCCCGAGTTGCCAGAAGAGTGGTAGACAGCATGTCGTCCGCCAACCCATGCGCCGCTTTTCCGATAATGTTCGCTGTAGCAGGTGCCACAACGACCAGATCGGCCTTGTCTGCCAGCGCAATATGGCTGATTTCGGCCGGATTGGGTTCTGTGAATATATCCGTAATGACCGGTGTTTTGACAAGGCTCTGAAAGGTCAGCGGCGTAATGAATTTGGTTGCCGATTCGGTCAGGATCACATGGACATCCGCCCCCTCCTTGACCAGAGCGGAACACAGACTGGCCGCCTTAAAAGCGGCTATACCGCCGGATACTCCAACTAGAATCGTTTTCCCCTTCATCCATCTCCACTCCTTAGCGTGACTTGGCACCTATGGTGCCAAAGCACGACTTGTGCCCTTTGGGTGCTTAGCGTGACTTGGCACCTATGGTGCCAAAGCACGACTTGTGCCCTTTGGGTGCTTAGCGAGACCTGGCGGCTATACCGCCAAGGCGAGACCCTAAAATAAAAAAGGCTTCTATTCGAAGCACCTCTGGTAGAAGCATCGTCCATTGAGGAAGACAACAACCCATACAGGTTGTTTCCGTTACTTCATCCCGTCTTTCGTACGAACAAACCGGACTTTTTCCTGGTAAATTTCATTCAAGGCAATTGTCACTTCTTTATTTGTCGGCACATGCACCAAGGGCTCAGCGCCAGTCAGCAGTCGGCGCGCCCGTTTGGCTGCCGCCACTACCAAGAAATACTTGCTGTCCGCTTTGTCCATCAGTTCGTCAATTGAAGGATACAGCATCTGTTTGTCCCTCCTGAATCAAATTGTTGTAATATTCCCGGTTCCTTTTTACGGAACATAACTCCGCGATCACAATCGATCGTACGCGGTCCACCGCGTCGTCGACCTGGTCGTTTACCACCACATAATCATAATCATTGATATGTTTCATTTCGTCCGCAGCCGATCCGAAGCGGACTTTAAACGATTCTTCCGTTTCCGTGCCCCGTCCGAGAATGCGTTGCTTCAGTTCCTGCAATGATGGCGGGATCAGGAAAATAAACACCCCGTTCGGATATTTTTTCTTGACCTGCAAGGCACCCTGAATATCAATTTCCAGCAGGACGTTATAACCTGCCGCCAACTGTTCTTCCACATAACGAAGCGGAGTTCCGTAATAATTGCCGTAAACCTCAGCCCACTCCAGGAGTTCATCCTGTTGAATCATCTCTTCAAATTGCTCTCTCGATTTAAAAAAATAATTGACGCCCTCCTGCTCTCCCTCCCGCGGTTGCCGGGTCGTGCAGGAAACAGAATATCCAAGGCTTGACATGGTAGGCAAAAGCGCTTTGCACACCGTCCCTTTCCCCGCCCCGGACGGACCGGACAATACAACAAGCAGCCCTTTCTGTATCATAGAGCTCCCTCTATTCTTCATCGTCTTGCTGACTGTCTTTGGCCACCAGCCGGTGGGCTACCGTCTCCGGCTGTACAGCTGACAAAATCACATGATCGCTGTCCGTAATAATCACGGCTCGCGTCCGTCTGCCGTATGTAGCGTCAATCAGCATACCTCGTTCACGCGCTTCCTGGATAATTCGTTTGATAGGCGCCGACTCTGGGGAAACGATCGATATAATGCGATTTGCCGACACGATATTGCCAAATCCGATATTAATCAGCTTAATGCTCAAAGGAACTCCTCCCACATGGTAAATTCACGGTTTATTCCACATTTTGCACCTGTTCCCGAATCTGTTCCAGAATGCTTTTGGCTTCCACTACATATTGAGAAATCTGCAGATCATTTGCTTTGGAACCGACCGTATTGATCTCCCGGTTCATTTCCTGAACCAGAAAATCGAGTTTGCGTCCGACCGGTTCATCCGATTGAAGCGCCATCTGGAACTGCCCAATGTGACTTTTTAGACGGACCAGTTCTTCCTCAATGCTGACACGCTCTGCAAATAGGGTCACTTCTGTAGCCAATCGCGATTCGTCCAACCCCACCTGTCCGGAAATCCATTCCTGCAGTCTTTTCTCCAGGCGATCCCGATAATCCGCCACGACAAGCGGGCTTCTTTCCGTCAACCTCTTGACCAGCTCAGCCAGTTTGTCAAGCCGTTGCAAAAAATCGGCCGACAGCTGCTCCCCCTCCCGTTGCCTCATAGCGGTCAGGTTGCGAACCGCTTCCGCCACAGCGGCAACCAACACCTGCTGTGCAAGCTGTTCGTTGGCTTCGCGTTCTTTCATTTCGACTACACCGTCAAACTGAAGCAGCTGCGAAATCGACAAATCCGACTCAATCGACAGTTCCGCCGCCAATCTATCGGCAGCCGACTTGATTTCCCGTGCCAATGGCAAGTTGACCGAAACCTCCGGCACCCCCCCGGACAATCGTTCAAACGTTATGTACGTCTCAACCCGACCGCGGCGGATTTGTTCGGAAATTAACTTTTTGACCGATTCTTCAAAAAGAGAAAGATCTCTCGGCATGCGAATATTGATTTCTGCATACCGGTGGTTGACCGCTTTTATTTCAGCTGTTATCCGATACTCTTGCTGTATCGATTCGCCGCGACCATAGCCGGTCATGCTTTTAATCAATGAATACCCCTTCTTTCCGTGCTTACTATTTTACTCCAAATCGATGCTTTTAGACAAGTTTTTCTCCAATTTTCTTGAATTATCTCAATAAACGGGGCAATCTCTTTTTCAAATAAAAAGAACCCTCTCAAAGAGAGGATTCCAGCCTGTAGACAAAGTTCCGCAAGGAGCAGGCCTACAGGCTTTTTTATTGAATTTATTAGCAACGAGATATTACCCCCGTCGCCGGGATCGGTTCTTGCCGTTCAATTGAAAGTATCCACTAGCTGTTGTGGGCTCTTTTTTTTGCAAACCGCCAATTCCCTTTGGACTGGCGGTTTCCATCTATATACGTTCGTTTAACCAATTCAAGATCTGTTCATAAACAAGCCCCTTATTGTTTTCTTGCAGGAGTTGATGCTTCACACCAGGAATCGGAAGATATTTTTTATCTTCTGATGACCGTTAACAATCAGTTCAGTGTACCAGCAAACGGAATATTCATGTGTGGATAACGGATCCGGTTTTGGGGATAGATTACCGTTAAAGATGGATTTAAAACGGGGAATCGTTGCAACAATAGGACTCCACTTGTATAAGTCGAAGGTGTTACCCAAGACAGGAAATGAGCTGCATGATTGAGTGAATTTGGAATACGTAAACGCAACTTTAAAGCCGGTGCTGACAAAATCGCTCCCTGTATACAGTGTTGGCGTTCTTGGCCATAACGTATAACGATTGTCCCCCCAAGACTGTGCCCCAGCAAAAAAAACCGGATCTGCAGGATGGTTCCTTCTTATGTGTTCGATAAACTGATCCAGATCATTTAGATATTCCAAAAACGAACGCACATATCCGCGCTTTCCCGAAGACTTACCAAATCCTCGAAGGTCGAGTGCGTAGAAAGCGATCCCATGCTGTAAGCAATACATCCCCGAGTCAAAAAACTGCCCGGAATGCTGACCTGCTCCGTGAACCATTATCAGAATGAGCCGTGGTCTTAATGGGATGCATGAACGATAAAAAAGCTCTGTACCAGGATCAGGACGACATTGTTTGCCGACATCCCAAAGAAAACGTTCCTCGATCATAACAACGTCCGGCTCCTTCCCAAGGTGATGGATAAAACTCACCTTGTAAGTATGAGCAGCCGCAGGAGCTCTTAGTACCGATAAACATGCTAAAATTTTATCTTCATGGACTGTCTGTTTACCAGGAACGGCGTCTCCGCCTTCTGCTGGATACATTGGTAAACGCGAAAATCATTCCGGAAATCTTAATGGCGTTTACGTTTCTTTTGCTAACAGATTATGTCGTGGGCGACCAAGCAGCCACGGCCAGTGTTCGCTGATAACAAATGTAGAACTCTGTCGAAAATTGTAAGTTTCCACAATTTTCTGTGGAAAAGTTTGTATAATTGTGGAGAAGTGGAGGCATACAAAAGGTCCCGGCACGAAGCATTGTCAAAAACTCCCTGTACATAAATTTGTATTGAGCTTGTTCAGCATAGGTAACGTATTCACACTGGGATAATGGGATAGGCCGCTTAAACCACCCGACGGTGGTTTTTTATGCAAAAAAATCTGTCCATCATTCTTCCCCCCGCTCCTACACAGTCTTGTAGGGTCTGCCGCACAATTCTTGTTTCCTCGAGCTATTTACGGCCCGTTGGACGTATCGCATGCAATCTGGTATGTATCCCGTTTCTTCGGCACGGGGATCGCCGCCGCGATCCGACTATTACTCCTTGCGGTCAGGAACGTACTGGCGAGAAGAGGCGGCACCTTTCTCTTAACATAGTCGGTATGCTCTATATAATGTCCATAGGAATGTTCAACACCAGTACATACGCACATTTTTATGGTGACAAGCGCCCTCCTACGGATGTAAGCATAGTTTGCAATGTGCCTGTTAATCAGGTGATTATCCAGAAAGGGTGATTCACGAATGACAGAAGAAGAACGTTTAACCGGAAAGACGGATGGCAGTGAAAAGAGCGACCGACAACAGGTTTATCCGATGGGAGCTCTACCTATGCCAGCAGGAGTTGCTCCTCGACCATTTCCGTACGCCCCCTATCCATATGTTCACCATTATCCGTATCACCCTTATATGCACTATCCATACCATCATCCATATCTGCCATATCCACACCCCTATTGGCACTAGAACCAAAAATCAGCTAGATTTTACCGGGAAACCTTTGAGCCATTTTTATATTACAACACCTGCTTCGATTCATTGTTTCTACCACCAGAATGCAAGTGGCCATAAAGTTGCAAGGGCAAAAAACGGGAAAAACCAAAAGGGCTACCAAAATACTTCTTGCGCATGTAATTCGCATTGAGGCAGTTGCCGTAATAACTCAACATTAGAGTGGCTTGTATCTGTGTTTAGGGGTGCTTGCTAATCGTGCGCCGTTCATTGGGGACAAATAAATCCCATCGGAAGTGACGAAATGTAAAATTCCACTATGAATAGCGCCGTCTTTAAGACGTATGGCAACAGGCCGGTTAATAAATTGCCTGCAATACTCAGGCGTGACCAAACAGTTTACCTCCTTTCGTTCATTGTTTGTCAGGTGCATGAAGTGTTACGATTTACGTTACGCGGGACAAATCCCTCTATGAAACGGCTCCTGTCTCGTAAGTGAGAAAAACATAAACGCCAGAAGTGGAATGTACGCAAAAACGCCCCCTGTAGCTATCTGCAGGGGGTGCATGCGTCTATCGATTGAATGAAACCCTCGACCGTTTTGTCAATCGGTTGGCCGTGCGTCTGGCCGCCAGCGAGAAAGTCGGAATACCAGCCGCTACGAGTACGATAATCCAATCTATTACATGTAAGGGAACCGTTTTAAAAATCGGCTGCAGCGGTTCAATATAAATGACCGCGAGCAAAAGCATTGTAGATAGCCCCACGGCTCCAATCAACCAGGGATTTTCCATGATATTGCGGGAGAAAATGCCTCCCTCTACGCTCCGGCAGTCAAACACCTGAATGAGCTGTGCCATCACCAGCGTGGCAAACGCCATTGTTTGCGCCCTCACCAACTGATCCGGCTGGCTGGCGTACGTAAACCAGAAAACAGCCAACGTCACGATCCCGATCAGTGTTCCGCGAGTCAAAATTTTCCAACCCAATCCGCTTGCAAATATGCTTTCCTTAATGTTTCGCGGACGCTTATCCATGATGTTCTTCTCAGCCGGATCGATGCCGAGCGCAATGGCAGGCAAGCCGTCTGTCACCAGATTCACCCACAAAATCTGGATCGGCAGCAGCGGCAGCGGCAGCCCTGCCAACATCGCAAAAAACATCACCAAAATTTCGCCCACATTGGAGGCCAACAGGTAGCGGATAAATTTGCGAATATTATCGTATATGCTGCGTCCTTCTTCAATGGCCGCCACAATCGTGGCAAAATTATCGTCTGACAAGATCAACGCAGACGCCTCTTTTGCCACATCCGTTCCGGTGCGCCCCATGGAGATGCCGATATCGGCCGCCTTGATGGCGGGAGCATCGTTCACACCGTCCCCCGTCATGGCCACCACGTGTCCGTTTTTCTGCAGGGCTTTGACAATTCGCAGTTTATGTTCCGGCGAAACGCGCGCATACACGTAAATGTCCTGAACTCTCTCTGATAATTCACGATCTGTCATCGCTTCCAGTTGGGCGCCGTTCACCACCAACCCATTTGGCGGCAAAATTCCGATCTGTCTGGCGATCGCCTCTGCCGTAACCTGATGATCGCCTGTAATCATAACCGTTCTGATGCCAGCCCGTTTACACGTTGCTATCGCCTCATACACTTCCGGGCGCGGCGGGTCAATCATTCCCGCAAGCCCAACAAACACAAGCCGTCTTTCCGGATCAGGCAACTGCATTTCCGTTAAATCGTTTACTTGTCGAAACGCAATTCCCAAATTGCGCAAAGCGCCTGCCGCCATCGTCAGGTTTGCCTGCGTGACCGCTTTTTTCAGCGAACTGGTTAACGGAATCACCTTGCTATCCACCAAAATATGGGAGCAGCGGTCAAGCAGTACATCCGGCGCCCCCTTCACAAGCAGATGGTATTCACCTGTCCGATTTTGCGTCAAAATCGACATCATCTTCCGGTTCGAATCAAACGGAAGTTCATCGATCCGGACTTCCGTTTCCGCCAACGTACCCGGTGAAATATTTGCTTTCGCGGCCATTACGAGCAATGCGCCTTCTGTCGGATCTCCCGCCACCTGCCAGCGGCTGTCCTGTTTGCCGGACGGTTTCTCCAGCGACAGTTCGGCATTGTTGCAAAGGACTGCGATTTCCAAGAAACGACGGAGGTCAAGCCGTTTGAGCGGGTCGGTTTTTTTGCCGGATAACTGAAATCCCCCGGTCGGATCCCAGCCGTTTCCCGTTACATCATAAAACTGCCCACTCACCCAGACCTGCTGCACGGTCATCATGTTTTGCGTCAAGGTGCCCGTTTTATCGGAACAAATGACAGAGGCGCACCCCAACGTTTCGACAGACGGCAATTTGCGGACAATCGCCTTCCGTTTGATCATCCTTTGCACGCCAAGCGCGAGCGCAATGGTGACAATCGCCGGCAGTCCTTCCGGAATCGCCGCAACCGCCAGGGAAACGCCCGCCAAAAACATTTCATAGATGCCGTTTCCGTGCAGAATACCTGTTATCACCACGACCGCTGTAATCAACAGCGCGACGTAGACCAGCACTTTGCCGAGTTGTTCCAGCCGACGCTGCAGTGGTGTCTCCGTATCTTCGGCAGAATGGATCAGATCGGCGATCATGCCCATTTCCGTATCCATGCCTGTTGCGGTTACAACCCCGACTGCTTTGCCTCTCGTCGCCATCGTGCCCATGTACGACATGTTGCGGCGATCGCCTAATCCGGCGAGCGGATCATCGATCGGATCAATCGTTTTGACAGTGGGAACCGATTCGCCTGTTAAAGAAGATTCTTCCACCTCAAATGACTGACAGCGAAGCAGCCGTACGTCAGCCGGAACACGGTCTCCCCCTTCCAAAAAAACAATGTCGCCCGGCACCAACTCAACTGCCGGCAATGTCACTTTTTTCCCGTCCCGAACGGTATGGGCGGAGGGAGCTGCCAACTGCTTCAGCGAGGCCAGTGATTTTTCTGCCCGCACTTCTTGAAAGAAACCAAGAATTCCATTTACGATGATAATCGCAATGATAGTGATTGCGTCCGTATATTCACCGAGCAATCCGGAAATCAGTGTTGCTGCCATCAAAACCAGTACCATAAAATCCCGGAACTGGTTTAAAAAGAGGGTCAGCAAGGATACCTTTTCCCCCTCAGACAAACGGTTTTCCCCATACCGAAGTCGTCGTTGCTCCGCTTCTTCTGTAGTCAGGCCATTCACGGATGTGTCCAGCAACTGCAAACATTCCGCCGTGCCAAGTGAATGCCAGTTGGTCTTTTGCACCGAGTGCCACCCCTTCTCTATCGTTTGTCCCTAGTCATGTCTATGCTTGACCGATTGTGAAAATAACCTGTCCGTAAGCCTTGCAGGCTTGGACATTTTTTCCGTGTTGTAGTAGCATGGGAAAGAATCATGGAAACTGTTTTAGGGAGCGGAGAAAATGTCACAATTTACGAACGTGTCGGTAGTCAAACAGGCAAACATTTATTTTGATGGAAAAGTGACCAGCCGGACGGTGCTTTTTGCGGATGGCACCAAGAAAACGCTCGGCATCATGCTGCCGGGTGAATATGAGTTCGGTACGGCCGAGAAAGAAATTATGGAAGTATTGGCGGGAAAAGTGGATATTTTGTTGCCGGGAGAGTCGGAGTGGAGATCGTTTGACGGGTCCGGTTCGTTTGAAGTACCGGCCAATTCGAAGTTCAAACTGAATGTGCACAGCGTGTTTGATTACTGTTGCTCCTACGTGGCAGAATAATAGATTTGCAACAGATCAAAAAAATATTTAACATTTTCTTAAGGAGAAGTCGATGATTCGGACTTCTCTTTTCTTAGGTAAAGTTATATCGGGGTTTCTAATTTGAATCAAAATATCAGTTCTCCGTTCCATCTATGCAGATTGGTCCGATGTGGTTTTTCGTCCCTTTTTAATTGGAGCGACAATAGATGCCACTCTCATTTATATCGAAGGTCTGTCCAACAGCGAGGAAATGGATTCCTGTGTGCTTTCACCGCTTATGCAGGAGACAGCAGGGAAATACAATACCTTAATGAGTTGCTGAAAACGAATCTATCCGTTTCGAAAGGGAAAGACATCAAAACATTAGCCGATTGTGTGGAACAGATCTCCAGCGGGAACCCGGTAATGCTCATTGCAGGGAAAAAGCAAGGGTTTGAACTGTAAACATTGATTCTGCCTAAAACTGACTGTATACTATCAATATGGACAGATTAGTAACGATAGGCGAAGCTTCAAAGGTGTTGGGAGTATCGATTACAACACTCCGGCGATGGGAAAAAGAAGGCCGTTTGCAACCGGATGAAATTACCCCCGGCGGCCATCGGCGATACGATCTTGTGAAACTGCGGCCTGAATTGTTCCGGCTTCAGCGCAGCGACAGAACAACCGTGGCCTATGCCAGAGTATCAAGCCACGATCAGAAAGAGGATTTGGAGCGACAGAAACAAGTCCTTGAAATGTACTGCGCTTCGCAAGGGTGGACGTTTGAAGTGGTTTCTGACCTTGGATCGGGAATGAACTACCACAAAAAAGGTTTGAAACGCCTCTTACACGCCATCTTGCAGGACGAAGTAGGCAGACTGGTCATCACACACAAAGATCGCCTCCTTCGTTTTGGTGCGGAGCTGGTCTTCGCCATTTGTGAGGCGAAAGAGGTGGAAGTGGTGATTCTCAACCAGGGCGAAGACACTACGTTTGAAGAAGATCTTGCCAAGGATGTTTTGGAGATTATCACGGTGTTTTCTGCACGGCTCTACGGTTCGCGTTCACGCAAGAACCAGAAGCTCATAGAAGGGATGAAGCGGGTGGTTGAGGATGCTGAGAAGCCATAAGATTGCGCTTCAACCGAATAACAAGCAGTCCACCTACTTTGCAAAAGCGTGTGGTGTGGCTCGCTTTGCCTTCAATTGGGGCTTGGCAGAATGGAAGCGACAGTATGAAGCAGGTGAAAAGCCGACAGAAGCGTCACTTCGCCGTCAACTGAACTCGATTAAAAGAGATCAGTTTCCGTGGATGCTCGAAGTGACGAAAAACGCCCCGCAAATGGCAATCATCCATTTGGGGCAGGCGTTCAGGAACTTTTTTTCTGGTCGCGCGAAGTATCCCACATTCAAAAAGAAAGGCGTCCATGACAGTTTCACACTGACCAACGATCAGTTTGCGGTCAGTGGCAAGCGAATCCGCATCCCGAATCTTGGTTGGGTACGGATGCGGGAAGCGTTGAGGTTTTCCGGCAAAATCATGTCCGCCACCATTTCGCGTAAGGCGGGCAAGTGGTTTGTCAGTATTACGGTAGACACCGAAGACGTACCGCCGATGAGCGAAAGCCAAGCCATCGTCGGTGTGGATTTGGGAATCAATCGTCTTGCCACCTTGTCGGACGGGACGATGGTGACAGGCGCGAAGCCGCATAAGACTCTTTTGAAACGGTTGCGCCGTCTGTCCCGCTCTCTATCGCGTAAGCAAAAAGGTTCAAAGAACAGAGCGAAGGCGAAACAGAAATTAGCGAAGCTCCACGTGCGGATCGCCAACATTCGCCATGATGAGTTGCACAAGCTGACGACCAACCTGGCGAGCCAATATGGCGTGATCGTGATCGAGGACCTAAACGTCAAAGGTATGATGACGAATCATCGCTTGGCGCGAGCGGTTGGCGACATGGGTTTTCATGAATTTCGCAGGCAGTTGGAGTATAAGACGGCGATGCGAGGCGGACGGGTGATTGTCGCAGACAGGTGGTTTGCATCGAGCAAGGCATGCTCAGATTGTGGCACAAAGGAAGAGGACATGCCACTGTCGATACGCGAGTGGACATGCCCTGAGTGCGGAATCCATCATGATCGAGACTTGAATGCTGCAAGGAATCTGATGAAATTGGCCGTGAGTTCCACGGCGACAGCCTGTGGAGAGAGCGTAAGACCTGCTAACACAGGGGCAGCCTCAACGAAGCAGGAATTCAACGTCAAAGCTACCTATGTGTAGATTTGAGTAAGTTTGGAGGAACGGCGAGTCGTTATTCTGGTAGACGGCACTCCTTTTGTTTTGGTTGCTCCGACGACGCTTTATTCTTTGCTTCAATCCAGTGAAGATTACTATCAACGATTCTGGATTGGCACCGCTATCCGTTGGTTACGGTATATATTCCTTTTGATCTCTCTTCTGTTTCCTTCGCTCTATGTAGCGGTTCTCACCTATCATCAGGAGATGGTGCCCAAAGCGCTGCTGATCAGTATGGCGTCTTCACGGGAACAGGTTCCCTTTCCGGCACTCGTACGAGGCGTTGTTTATGGAGATCACCTTTGAAGCGCTTCGTGAAGCGGGGATTCGACTTCCCAAACAGGTGGGCTCTGCCGTCAGCATTGTCGGCGCCCTATTCATAGGTCAAGCTGTGGTTCAAGCTGGGATCGTGTCTGCCCCTATGGTGATGGTGGTTGCCATTACAGGAATCGCCTCTTGCACGATCCCCCGCTCGTTTTCACGGTGATATTGTTTTTTCGAGCCGTTATAGATGATGACGGCGTCAAATTCCACACCTTTCGCCGTCCCGGATTACAAACTGCCGTTTTAGCAACATCGTACCCGTTATTTCACCGTCCGGAGTCTGATACGCCGCCAGACCCGGTGAATAGTCGTAGTACAGACTCGACACCGGGGCCCGCCAGTCGTATACCAGAAACGTATCGCCGTCTTCATCCAGGTAAGAGCCAATGCCCAGGTAGATCGACTCGGATTCTTTCCCATCCTCCACAAAATCGATTCGGCCGAAGTACGGTGACCGGACTTATCGGCTGAGCTTGTTGAGTTCCGCAGCAGATTGGCGGTGTCGGCGTTCCCGCTCGGAGCGTACCTCTACCTGCTGCTTCATACTGAAATACGTCTCCGTGACTTCATCCGGGTTGCTCAAATTGACGGTGACATCGTCCCAAAAATGTCTGCGGATATTCACCACGTCCACTTTGACCGTACCGACTTCCTCTTCAAGCCGTTCGATACGTTTGCCGATTTTTTCGGTAACCATGTCCACGCGCTGCTGTTCTTCACGCCAATCGTTTTCCGTAATGCTCACAGAATCGACCCCTTCACCGGAATACTAAAATGGATAGATACCGCGTTTATTTTAAAAATATCTGCTTTGGAACCGTCATTTATCTACTTTGGAATTGACTTTTTTGCTTTTTTAGGAAACCATCTCCTGCGTTTCTTCCCTCTGTTCCTGCTGGATCGCTGGCAGCTTCAGCAGTGGCAGTATAACGAAAATCCCGGCCGCTAACAGGATGGCAGCCGCTTCGAAAATCGCCAGAAGTGAGAACGATTCTTTTAACCATCCGGCAATACTCATGGTTATGACCAGCGCCCCCGTAAAGATCGGGTTTAAAATACCGTTGACACGGCCGACAAATGCAGCCTCCGTATTTTGCAAAATCATCGTGCTGATCCCGATATGGATGCACGGCATAAAAATCCCGCATATGAATTGAGCTATGAGCGTTACCCATAACTGCGCGGACAACCCCATCACCAGAAAACCGCAGGCGCTGACGGTCAGCCCCAATACGAGAAGCTTCTGTGGAGCTGCCTTTTTAGCCACCCCTAACGCCAGCCCTCCGCCCAGGATCATCCCGATTCCACTTGCCGCCATCAACCACTGCAGCAGTTCCTTCGGCAAACCAAGCCGTTCGGTGATCAGGAACACAAGCAGAGGTTGCGTAAGTCCAAACGCCAATCCCGCCGCGGCAAAACTGCCTCCAAGCAAGGTCAGGGATCGGTTGCCCAGCACATACTGGAATCCTGCCTTCATTTCTTGCCAAAGTGTTGTTTTCTCTTCCTGCTGCTCGATGTCATGGTCCGGCGGCAGCAGCAGAAGCACGGCGGCTGACAGCAAAAACGCGACACCCATCACGCCAACAGCCGCGTTGATACCGTAACGCTGATAGATAAACGTCCCGATGATAGGCCCCAAGATCATAAACGTGGCAAAAATCGTCTGATACATCGACATTCCTAGCTGGATGAGTTGTTCCGATACATGCAGCTTGAACAATTTCATGCCAGATGGCTGCGAAAACTGTGACAGGACGGATGAAACAAGCGTCGCAAAGAAGATCGCTTTCCAACTGCCAAACACGAGGGTCAACAGCACGACGAAAATCGAAACAGAACTGAGCAAATCACACCAAACCATCGTTCGCTTCGGACGCCAACGGTCGGCGAACGTGCCCCCGATAAACGAAAACAAAAAGACCGGCGCGAATTCAGCCACGGAAATCAGCGAAACGGCCACCGGGTCCCCATTCGTCCGTTCCATGACATACAACAGGATAGCGTAATTGCGCACCCAGATACCGATCTGCAGAAAAAGCACCGACAGCAGGATGGTACGGATTACCCGATTGCGGAACAACGCGCCTATCGAAACTTTTGAAGTCGAGTCAACCGTCATCATATCTCTCCCTTTTCGAACTGGCTGCCATCATAAAGAAAACTTGGCATTCGCCAAGCCTTTGGCGCAGGCGGAAGCCTAAGTTGTCTTGCGCATGGATGCGTTGATGCCGACGTTGCGACGACCATGGACGGTCTAGTGTCGACGATGTAACATGGGCGTTGCATTTTCGTCGACCGACAAGGAGGTCGCGCGCTTTTAGTCGGCCTTCCTCTATGTCGATAGGATAAAATTTATAAATTCCTACCGACTAAAAAAACCTCCTTGCCCAGTTTTCTGGATAGGAGGCAGTTCAATGACAAAAAGACATACAATCTCCGGTTCAAGTTCAAACCAAGAATCTTCTTGTCCATGTAAAAGCCTGTACTAATCCTATCCAGAAACATACTTCGTACCTATACGAAAGTTTTCTTAGGAATAGGATTAGTTGCTCATCGGTCTAAAGGTCACCCTTCCAAATCATATTGACTCCATGCTACCTGATTGCGTAAATAAAATCAATCGAATTAGACGAATAATCCGCTTCTATGTTACATGGAAACTCTTCCCTGTTCCGTGGGTGACGAGTGTAAGGGTGCCGTTTTTGCGTGATAGACCGTTCCGGGGCCAGTTTCGTTTGACGAACTTCCGCTTGCTTCGTATACTTTGGAGTGACCTGATGAATGAACGGGATCTTCATAGGTAAGGAGGTGGCATCATGGCGCTAGACGGAATCGTATTGCGATCCATTGTCCACGAATTACAAGAAACGATTACCGGCGGACGTGTGGAAAAAATATACCAACCGCTTCCCCGCGACCTGCTTATGACAATCCGCAACCAGGGGCGCAATTATCGGCTGCTGCTGTCCGCCAACCCGACTTTCCCGCGTGTCTATCTGACCGAGCGATACAAAGGACAAAACCCACCGGAGCCTCCCATGTTTTGCATGCTGCTCCGCAAATATTTTGAAGGCGGGCGGATTACAAAGATCGAACAGGTCGGCAATGAGCGGATTTTCCGAATGAATGTGGAAAACCGTGACGAATTGGGCGATCTTGCCGAAAAACAACTGATTGTCGAAATTATGGGCCGACATTCGAACATCATTTTGGCCGATCCGGAAACAGAACGGATTCTGGATGGAATTGTGCATGTCAATTACGGCGTCAGCAGACATCGTGAGGTACTGCCAGGGCGTACCTATGTGGCGCCGCCGGAACAGGAAAAAATCTCGCCGTTTATGGAAACGGAAGCCGAATTTTATGCGAAACGTCAACAGGATGCAAGTCCGTTTGACAAATTTTTGGTCAACCGGTACAGCGGCATCTCGCCATTGATCGGTCGCGAACTGGCGCACCGCTTGTCACTTCGGTTGCCCTCTTTTGGCGCTGAATCGGGCGAATCCGACTCGACAAACACGTACGAGATGGAATGGAACATTTTTCAGGAATTCCGCGCGCCGCTTGTCCGCCATCAGTACAACCCGACGCTTGTCATAGACGAACAGGGCAAACCGCGCGCTTTTTCTGCGGTGGAGTTGTCCCATCTGGCCGGGACGGTGCAGCGATGGGAAAGCATCTCCGCGTGCATGGAACAATTTTTTGAAGAAAAATCGTGGCGTGACACCCTGCGGCAGAAGGTGGGGGATATTGAACGGGTGCTGGTCGCCGAACTGGAAAAAGACCGCAACAAGCTGATCAAATTCCAGGAAGCGATTCAGGAATCGACCGAAGCCGACCGTTTCCGCGTATGGGGCGAACTGTTGACCGCTTCTCTCTACCAGTTGCAAAAAGGGGATACGGTGGCCAAAGTCACCAATTTTTATGAAGAAAAAATGCCGATCATCGAGATTCCGCTTGATCCGCAGCTCTCCCCGCAGGAGAATGCGCAGGCCTATTTTAAAAAATACAACAAAGTGAAAAAATCGGTCCCGATCCTGGAGGAACAAATCCTGCAGACGAAGGAGGAAATTGCCTATCTGGAAAGCGTTCTTCACCTCTTGTCGGCAGCTGACCTGCAGGATTTGGAGGAAATTCGAGAGGAACTTGAACAAGAGGGGATTCTGAAACCATCCAAACGGCCAGACGGCGGCCGCAAGAAAAAACAGTCGGTCGCCCAGCCGGAACGATTCTGGTCCAGTGACGGCATAGAGATTTTCGTCGGCAAAAACAACCGACAAAACGACTACCTGACCATGAAAATGGCGCACAACTCAGACACCTGGCTGCATACGAAAGACATTCCCGGCTCGCATGTTGTCATCCGCAGCCACCAGGTGCCTGATTCTACCCTGCTGGAAGCGGCGATGCTTGCCGCCTACTATTCAAAAGCGCGCGAATCAAGCCTGGTGCCGGTCGACTACACATTGATCAAACACGTCTGGAAGCCAAACGGAGCAAAACCGGGCATGGTGCTTTACGAAGGGCAGCAAACCCTTTATGTAACACCGGATCAGTCGGTTATAGAAAAATTGCGCACCACCCATTGACGATCTTTGCAAAAAAGCCCGGCTCTTGAATCGAGCCGGACTCCCGCATGTCAGTGTTTGCGGCGGGCGATAATCTTAAATTCATTGTGCGGCCCGCTTTTTGTATAATGCTTGAACCCTCGCTGATCCAGAAGATCCAACAACGTGTCCGTTTGAATCGTGTTTTCGGCGCGGGTGAGAACGGTTAACGTCTCATCCCCCTCGATTTCGGGCAACACGTTTTCCACACGCTGTAAATCGTCCTGGTTGACCGGTCCTCCGACGTGCACATACAAGTCTCCCATTGTACGGCCCCCTTCAGCAAGGATTCCCATGCGGGTCATTCCGATTTTTCCCTGCCGGGCCTGTTTTCATTCTGGAAAAGATTCTAGTCTACGCGTACAACCATTCGTATGATAGAATCAAACTCATAACAGTCAACAAAAGGTGATGGTGAAGTGGAGATTATACAGGTGCACGAATTGCGAAAAGAATTCCGGCGGCTGATTCCCAAAAAGGGACCGTTCGCATCGATCCGCAATTTATGGAATAACGATTACACGGTGCACACCGCCGTTAACAATATCAGTTTCCACATTGACAAAGGTGAATTGGTGGGTTACATCGGTCCAAACGGAGCCGGCAAATCAACTTCTATCAAAATGCTGACCGGCATCCTCGTCCCCACGTCCGGATTGATTGAGGTGGCCGGTCTGGTGCCGCATCAGCAGCGGAAAGAGCATGCGGCCAATATCGGCGTGGTGTTTGGCCAAAAGACTCAACTTTGGTGGGACATCCCGCCGATCGAAAGCTACCGTGTTCTGAAAACGATCTATAAAATTCCGGACGCCGTCTATCGAAAAAATCTGGACCGGTTTCGGGAACTGTTAGACTTGCATGAATTTGAAAATACACCTGTCCGTCAACTGTCGCTCGGCCAGCGGATGCGTGCGGATCTGGCGGCCGCCCTGCTGCACGATCCAGAAATTCTGTTTCTTGATGAGCCGACTATCGGGGTCGATGTGCTGGCGAAAGAAAAGCTGCGCACGTTTATCCGGGAAATCAACCAGGACCGAAAAGTCACAGTGCTGTTGACCACCCACGACATGACCGACATTGAAAAACTGTGCAATCGAATGATGATTATCGATGACGGCGCGATTCTTTATGACGGTACGATCGAATCGCTGAAAAACAACTTTGGAGGCGAACGCGTCCTCGTTATTGAACTTGAGGAAACGCTGAACCCACAGCAGCTTCATCTGCCTTTCGCCCGTCTCATCCGGCAGGAAGGCACCCGAATCTGGCTGTCGTTTGACAAGGAACAGATTAGTGCATCCCGTCTCATTACCGAATTAGCCGACTTGCACCGAATTCGTGATTTGTCGGTCGAAGAACCGGAGATTGAATCGATCGTCCGACAAATCTACCAATCCGGTCTGGAGCGTAAGAAGGAGGGTACGCATGCCGCTGTTTTGGATATTTAGCAGACAAAGCTTTCTCAACCTATCTGTCTACCGATTGAACTTTTGGTCGGAGATGTTCGCCCTGTTCGTCCAAATATTCGTCGCTACCACTCTTTGGAACGTGCTGTACGCACAAGCGCCGCATATTTTCGGTTCGATTACTTTGCGGGACATGGTGACGTATGCGGTAATCGGCATGATTTTGGATAAAATTTTATCCACCGATACGGGTCCGCACCACTATTTGTCGGAGCAGATTAAATCCGGCATGGTAACGAACGATCTGCTGCGCCCGATTGATTTTCCGCATCATATGATACTGCGGTTTTCAGGTGAAACCATGGCCCGCACAGCCTTTTACGTAGTGCCGCCTGCCATCGTGGCCTATCTTCTGTTTGACTTGACCGGACCGAAGAGTGTCGCGCAGTTCGGCTGGTTTTTGCTCAGTCTGGTTTTTTCCTGGCTGATTCTCTTTTTCTGCAATTTCCTGTTCGGTTTTATTTCTTTCAAAACGCTGGATCTGACCGGATTCTTCTTTACCTATTGGGCGATGCTGCGTTTCTTGTCGGGCATGTTGATTCCGATTTGGCTGTATCCGGACTGGATGCAGTCGTTTATCAATTGGCTGCCGTTCCAGTTGATTTTCTACACACCGCTCTCCATTTACATTAACCGGTTTAGCGGCGATGCGATCTGGCATGCGGTTTTGCAGCAAGCCGTATGGGTCGTTGTACTGTATGCAATTGTCAGGCTGCTGTGGCGCCGTATCCACCGCCAGTTGGTCGTACAAGGAGGGTAAGTATGCATTCGCTGCAAGTATATGTCACAATGGTGCGCGCCGCGATCCTGTCCCGGTTGCAGTACAGGGCCGATTTTTTGATGGGAATTCTCGGCGTGTTTGTTCTCAACGCCGCCTCACTCGGAACCACATGGGTGCTGCTGCAACGGTTTAACAACCTGCACGGATGGACGTTTTGGGAAATTGTGTTTCTTTACAACTTGTGGCTGCTCGGTCACTCGTTCCGGGCGATTCTGTTCCGGCAGATCAACATGCTGGATGACTACATCGTGCAGGGGACATTTGATGGATTTCTGACAAGGCCCGCCTCCCCGTTCATTCAGTTTATCGGGCGGGAAGTCCACTATCTTGGCATCGGCGACCTGATTTTGTCTTCCACGATGTTGGGGATTGCCTATCATTACCTTGGGCTTTCCTGGTCTCCGGCCTTGTGGGCCTGGTTTATTTTAATCGTTCCGGCCTCAACGACGGTCGAGGTGTCGATCATCTTGATTATGTCTACCATCTCATTTAAAACAGGCCGCTCGCGGGCAATTGTAAACGCGGCCACACAGTTCAGCTTTGGTTTGGTCCAGCAGTATCCGCTCGACATGTTTAACCGCGGCGTTCGGGCGATTGTTACATTTGTGTTGCCGTTTGCTTTTATGAACTATTATCCGTCCCTTTTGCTTTTGGGAAAATGGGAAAAGCTCGGCGGCTACTCCTGGCTGGCATACGCTTCCCCGGCGGTCGCCTTGATTCTTTGTATAATTGCATTCTTCGCTTGGCGTTGGGGGATTCGCCATTATCAGAGCACAGGGTCGTAAACCACGGAAACCTGCCATCCTCACAAAAGCACCGCGCTTAGAGACAGGGTTGCATCGTGAGGGCGGATGCGTCTGCTTGCCCTGATCTGAAGCGGACGTGCGGGTATCGCTTGCCCGGATTCAGATGCGTTTGCTTCCGGAAGAAGAAACCGACTTCACCTTGAGACAGGAGAGACACGACGTATGTGATACTCCGTCGATAAGTCGGTTGCGACTTCCCGACAGGAAAGCCGCCTTTCGCATCTGTCCGCGAGATGCGGTGTCTGCACGTCCGCTTCTTTCAGGAACACGCTGAAAGAGCCCTTCCAAGGGCTCTTTTCACATTTTAGCCATAAACCGGACACAAATAAGGGGAAAATTTCCCTCAGCATCAGGGAATTCCCTGATATAGCATTTTTAAATTAATTTATAAAATAAATTTTAAAAAGAAATTGTTCAAACGATTGGAGGTCTTGTACATGAATCGTACAAAGAGATCGATTGGATTATCGGCAAAAATTACGCTTCTATCCATTTTTTTGGTATTATTTAGCGTCTTATCCATTTTAGCGGTTGGGTACTACGTAAATTTCGGTCAGATGAAAAAAGCGACCGGCGAGGAACTCTACGGTTGCGCCAGCATCACGAGCGGGTTGTTCAGCCCGGCGGAAGTGGAAAGCTTATTGCAGGGAGGTCCTGTCACCCCTGCCATTCAGTCCAAGATCGATTGGATTATTGACCACAAGCCAATTTTCAAAAACGCTTCGATCATGACACTCGACGGCAAATTGCTGGCCCCCGACAAACATTTGATACAGGAAGGATTTAAAGCAGGGGACCGGTTCCCTGTCGACCCTCAGACAATCGACATGATGAAAACGATGAAACACCCGGGGTATTCGGATATTTATCAGTTTGGGAGCGCTGCGAGGCAAACCGGTTATTCACCGATTTATAAGAATCACGACCCTGGTCAGGAAGTCATTGCCATGATGGCCATCGATTTTGACGCTTCTGTCATCTCCTCCCGTACATGGGAAAATTTACGTTCGACACTGCAGTTCGGCGGCATATTCCCGATTTTGGCTGGTATAATCGGATTTTTTATGTCCCGTCGGATGGTAAAGCCGATCCTTTCTGTGACAGAACGAGCGAAACAGATTGCGTCCGGAAATTTGACAGCCACCGATCTGCCCGTTTCCACTCGGGATGAGATAGGCAGGCTGACGGAAGACATCAATACAATGGCAGGCAATCTGCGTGATCTGATTCGGCAGGTTTCATCCAATGCCGACCGTGTAACCAAGACGGCGCAACAGTTAACCCAGAGCACTGACCAGAGCAGTAAAGCGAACGAACAGATCACCATCTCGATGCAGGAAGTGGCGATAGGTACGGATGAACAATTGTCAGCCGTGCAGCAGGCATCTCGTGCCGTAACGGAAATATCAGGCGGCATTCAACAAATTGCGGCAAGCGTGGAAGCAGTGAGCGCCGCTTCCGTGCAAACTTCCCAGTCGGCTGAGAACGGCAACCAGTCGATCAATAAAATGATCGGCCAGATGAATCAAATTGACGAGAAAGTACTTGCCTCTTCCGAGGTCATCCAGAAATTGCATCAAAAATCGGCTGAAATTGGGCAAATTGTCGGATTGATTACCTCGATTGCCGAACAAACCAATTTGCTGGCGCTTAATGCAGCGATTGAAGCGGCCAGAGCCGGTGAGCAGGGACGCGGATTTGCCGTCGTGGCCGATGAAGTGCGGAAACTGGCAGAAGAATCTGCATCGGCAGCAGGTGAAATCCGGTTGATTATCAGTCAGATTCGAACTGAGATCGAGAACGCGGTGGCCGCCATGCAGGATGGCACGGTTGCCGTAAAAGACGGGATTTTGCTGGCAAACGAAACGTCATCTTCCTTTGCTGAAATATTACAGGCGATTGCAAACGTTTCCGGCCAGATTCACGAAATCTCCAGTACAGTGCAACAGATTAACGCCGGTACCCAAACGATGGTGGACACGATGGAGGGCATCAGCCGAGTCTCCGAACAATCCGCTTCCAATACGCAAAATGTGGCGGCCGCTGCCGAGCAGCAACACGCTTCCATGCAGGAGATTGCTTCCGCCGCAACTGTTCTTGCCAAAATGGCAGGCGAACTGCAGTCCACCGTCCATCGATTTGCTCTATAGGTGGATTTTACCCGTGTGTATTGCCAATTCGCCGATTCGGACTTATAATCCAAACGGACGCCCCCGTTAGGGGGGGCGTCCACTTTTGTTAAACTGATTATTCTACTGAACTTGTTATTCCACCCATTTCAGAGAACCTGTCGGCATCCGTCCCGCGGATTGACACCCAGCATTTTTTCAAACAGGCGGGCTGTGTCGTACGCATAAAAGCAAAAGTTTGTGTACTCAAAACCGGGCATTTTTTCGTAAATCGCAATGATTTCATTCGCATACAATTCCACGTTCCGACTCGCTTCGCTCACCATTTGGATGGCGTCTTCCAGGCGGACCTTGATCCGAATGGTTTTTTCATCAATGACAGCTATCTCTGGCATATCGCCACCCCGTCACACCCGGCCGATTTTGATCTGAAACCGGGTCGGACCCTGTTCCAGATACTCCCAGGTAAACAAGCCCGCCCGGGCGGAGATTGTCAAACGTATCAAAATTCACTTTGTGCTTCAGGTGCGGTGAGTACTCAGGCGCCACCACGGTTGCAGCAAATTGGCTCATGTCAAATCCCTCCAAATGACAGTTAATGGATCCTGTCTTAACTGTACGATGTGGGTAGCGGGACTGCCGTGACGGAAATCATCAAATGAATGTGATTTTGGGCACACGAATAGAGAGCAAAAAACCTGCCGTCTCATGCCGAGACGACAGGTCGGTATTGCACTGCGTATCAGTCTGTTTTCCAAGTCTTCCGCCCCACTGTTCGCAGGCGTGTCTTCTCCCCAGGTAACGTCCCTACTGTTCATATCCAGTTCGAGGTATTTCGTTCACCTCATTGGCCGAATCTTCTATCGTGGCGTCAATCGTACCCTCCCGGTAGGAATCCATCACTTGTACGTGGGTCGTTTGCAAAGCGCCTTCCGGATTTTCGTCGTCTTTCGTAAGACGGTTCACATCTTTTGAAACTTCCTGCCCCACCACTTGGGCGGTGTTCAACAACGCCTGATCGTTTGCGTCACTTGCCTGATTTACTTTGTTGTCAGGGCTCATCTCTACATCCTCCGATCTACTGTTTTCACTTTAAGGTGCCCAGCCTGTCAGCTCCCATTCACTCCTTTGCAAAACAAATATCCACGAAAAGAAAAAACACACTCCAAATGAGCCCTGAATCATGTGAGAAGATTCTATTCGTGTGAATCCACTTGAATACGAAAAACCGCCTGCCGCTAACAGCAGACGGTTCGTACATTTATTCGTTTGATCACTTCGTCAGTGTGTGCACACCCTGTCCCAACGCGTTCTCAGTCGCTTCCATCACCATTTCGCCCAGCGTCGGGTGAGCATGGATGGTCAATGCGATATCTTCCAGTGACGCTCCCATTTCGATTGCCAACCCCATCTCTGCAATCAAATCGGGTGCCCCCGGACCGACAATCTGGCAGCCAAGCACAATGCCGCTTTCTTTGTCGGCAACCACTTTGACAAACCCTTCGTTCGCATTCAAAGAAAGCGCCCGGCCGTTTGCCGCATAGTTGAATTTGCCCGTTGCCACGGTATGGCCCTGTTCTTTCGCTTCCGTTTCACTGAGTCCTACGCTGGCAATTTCCGGATCTGAGAACACGACCGACGGAATGCATTTATAATCGACCGCGCTGTTGTGCCCGGCAATTACTTCTGCCGCCACTTTCCCCTCATAAGAAGCCTTGTGAGCCAATGCAGGTCCGGCTGTTACATCGCCGATTGCATAGACGTTTTCCACATTCGTTTTGCACTGGTGGTCCACTTCGATCAAACCGCGCTCATTTTTCTTAATGCCGACCTGATCCAGTCCCAGTTCATCCGTGTTCGGCACGCGCCCAACCGTCACCAGCAAATAGTCGGCTGTAATCTCTTTCTGTTCGCCGTTGATCTCGTATTTGAGCGTTACGCCCGTGTCGGTTTGCTCGGCAGACACCGCTTTTGCTTTCGTATGTACGGTGACACCGTCTTTTTTCAGCCTGCGCTGCACCCAGCGTACAATCTCGTTTTCAAACAGTGGCAAAATCTGCTCGGTTCCCTCAATCACCGTTACCTGACAGCCGAATTTGGCATACATCTGTCCCAGTTCGATCCCGATATAACCGCCTCCGATGACCACCATACTTTTCGGTATTTCCGGCAGGGACAGCGCCTCCGTCGAGGAAATGATGCGCTTGCCAAACGGAAATGCTCTCAATTCAATCGGACGGGAACCGGTCGCAATAATACAATGGTTGAATTTGTAGCGGTTGAACTCGTTTCCCTGGTATACGCGAACTTCGTTTGGGGTGACAAACAACGCTTCCCCCTGCACGAGTTCAACGCCGTTTCCTTTCAGAAGCGAACCGACGCCGCCTGTCAGCTTCCCAACCACGGTCTGTTTCCAGGCCTGAACTTTTGAAAAATCGACTTTTACGCCATCCGCAGTTAACCCCATGTCATCCGAATGGTTCATTTCTTCATACCGATGCGCGGCGGAAATTAACGCTTTGCTCGGGATGCAGCCGCGATTCAGGCACACGCCGCCCACTTCGGCCTTCTCAACCACCATCACTTTTTTGCCCAGTTGAGCAGCCCGGATCGCCGCCACATAACCTCCCGGCCCCGCTCCCAGAACCAGAACGTCGACCTCGGTGGTAAATTCTCCGACAACCATAGTTACACCTCCATCAGTAACATGTTCGGTTCTTCCAGCAATTGTTTCAGATGGTTCATAAACATTTGCGCGGTTGCTCCGTCAATCAACCGATGGTCAAAGCTCAGCGACAATGCCATAACGGGTGCGATGGCAACAGCGCCATCCATGACGACCGGCTTCTCAGAAATGCGTCCGGTGCCGAGAATCGCAACTTCCGGATAATTAATCACCGGCGTAAAGAACATACCGCCTGCCGAGCCGATGTTGGTAATGGAGAATGTGCTTCCTTTCATCTCGTTTGGCGCCAGCTTGCCTTCTCTGGCACGTCCGGCCAGATCCCGGATTTCGTCCGCAATCGTCCACATGCTTTTACGGTCGGCGTCAAACACGACAGGAACCATCAAACCGTTGTCCGTATCGGTGGCAATACCGATGTTATAGTTATATTTATACACGATTTCGCTTTTTTCGTCATCAAGCGATGCGTTGAGCGTCGGGAACTTTCGCAGCGCGCTGACAACCGCTTTGACGACAAACGGCAGATAGGTAAGTTTGCTGCCTTTCTGTTCTGCCGTCGGCTTCAGTTGACTGCGAATTTGCACCAGCTTGCTGACATTCGCCTCATCCATAATGGTGACATGCGGCGCTGTATAAACCGATTTCGCCATCGCCGATGCGATGACCTTGCGAACACCTTTTAAAGGCACACGTTCTTCTGCCAGCTGTGAGACCGGACGTTTTGCCGCCGCAGGCGCTCCCTGCGCCACCGCTGTGTCGGTCCCTTGAGCCGCCGCTGCAGGCGTCTCCAGATTGCCCGCATTTTGAAGCTCAGCCTGCGCAATATCGGCATGATCAGGAGCCGCTGCTGCACCCGATTTTGCATTCCATACATCTTCCCGGGTAATCCGTCCTTTTGGTCCCGTGCCTCTTACCGTATTGATATCAATTCCCTGTTCACGGGCAAACTTGCGGACACTTGGCATCGCCAACACATTCGGATTGGCTGGGGGCAGCGCGTTGCCTGGGGCGGCTGCCGGTTGAGACGGCGCTGCGGCTGTCGTCTGGGCAGCAGGTGGTTGTTGCGCTGCCGCCGCAGCAGACTCCGGTCCTCTGTTGGCCGGATGTTCGTTGGCAGCGTCCGCCGCGCCTGCTTCCTGTGCAGGTGCATGTTCCGCCTGAGGAGGCGCCTCACCTTCAATTTCAAAAGTGACCAGGGTTGTTCCGACCGTTGCCACCGTTCCTTCCGCCACTTTGACTTCCAGCACTTTTCCTTTTACCGGACTGGGAATTTCAACAACCGCCTTGTCGTTTTGCACTTCCAAAATCGCCTGGTCTTCTTCTACCATGTCACCCGGCTTAATATGCCACTTGACGATTTCTCCCTCGTGAATACCTTCTCCAATATCCGGCAGTTTGAATTCAAATTGTCTCACGCTTGTTCCCTCCTTTTCGTCCGAATCAGAAATCGAGCACTTCGTTAATCGCTTTTAAAACGCGTGCCGGATCCGGCAGCCATTCATCTTCAGCCATTGCGAACGGATAGGGAGTTTCTGGCGATGTGACGCGCAATACCGGTGCTTCCAGGTGCAGCACACCCCGCTCCATGATCTGTGCCATCACTTCCGATGCTACGCCGGAGTTGCGAGGCGCTTCCTGCACGACAACCGCCCGCTTCGTTTTTTGAATCGATTGCAAAATCGTATCAATATCAATCGGCGAAACGGTGCGTAAATCAATCACTTCCACGTTTGCGCCGCGCGCTTTTTTCGCTTCTTCCGCCGCTTTGAGAGATGTCTGAACCATCGCGCCGTACGTAACAATGGTCAGATCCGTTCCGTCCTGCACCACGTTCGCTTTGCCGATCGGAACGGTATATTCCCCTTCCGGCACTTCCCCACGGAATGAACGGTACAGCTTCATATGTTCCAGGAAAATAACCGGATCATTGTCCCGAATCGCTGAGATCAAGAGGCCCTTTGCGTCGTACGGATTGGAAGGTATGACCACCTTCACGCCGGGTGTTTGCGCCATCAGGCCTTCCAGGCTGTCCGCATGCAGTTCCGGCGTTTTCACGCCGCCTCCAAACGGAGAACGGATCACGATCGGACAGTTGTAATGCCCGCCGGAACGGAAACGCATACGAGCTGCCTGAGCCGCAATCTCATCAAACACTTCAAAAACAAATCCGAAAAACTGGATTTCCGCAACCGGCCGGAACCCCTGCAGGCTCAGACCTACCGCCAAACCGCCGATACCCGATTCGGCAAGCGGTGTATCAAACACGCGGTTTTCCCCAAACTCCTTTTGCAAACCGTCGGTGGCGCGGAACACCCCGCCGTTTTTACCGACGTCTTCCCCGAACACCAACACGTTGTCGTCCCGTTTCAATTCTACCCGCATGGCGTCCGTTATGGCTTGTATCATCGTCATTTGTGCCATGGATTATTTCCCCTCCTTGGCCGCAAACCATTGCTTCTGTTCTTCCATGTGCGGCGGTGTCTTTTCAAAAACGGAATCGATCAAATCGCCAACTTCCATTTTGGGCATTTCGTCCGCTTTTTTGATTGCATCGGCAACTGCTTGTTTCGCTTCTTCAATTACAGCCTCTTCATCCTGCTGACTCCAGATTTTCTTCGTTTCCAAATATTTTCGGAAACGAATCAGCGGGTCCTTCTGTTCCCATTCGCTGCCTTCTCCTGCCGTGCGGTAACGGGTTGGATCGTCGCCTGCCATTGTGTGCGGACCATAGCGGTATGTGAGCGCTTCAATCAATGTCGGCCCTTCTCCGTTGCGAGCCCGTTCCGCTGCATCATGCACCGCTTTGTAAACGGCCAACACGTCCATGCCGTCCACCTGCAGGCTGGTGATGCCCGCTGCCACCCCTTTTTGCGCGAGTGTGGCCGCTTTCGTCTGCTTTTCCCGCGGCACGGAAATGGCATACCCGTTATTCTGCACCACAAAAATGGCCGGAACGTTGAACGCACCCGCAAAGTTCAACCCTTCATAAAAATCGCCCTGTGACGTTCCTCCGTCTCCCGTATAGGTGATCGCCACCTGCTTCTTGCCGCGCAGTTTGATACCCAGCGCCACGCCTGCGGTCTGCACGATCTGTGCGCCGATAATGATTTGCGGCATTAAAATCGGCAAATCATCCGCGTACCGATTGCCAAGCTGATGGCCGCGCGAATAAAGAAATGCCTGATAAAGCGGCAATCCGTGCCAAACGATCTGCGGAATGTCACGGTAACCCGGCAGGATAAAGTCGTCTTTTTGCAGCGCAAACTGACTGCCAATCATCGTTCCTTCCTGTCCGGCAACCGGCGCGTAAAAACCCAACCGTCCCTGGCGGTTCAGACTGATTGCCCGCTGGTCCCAGATACGTGTAAACACCATACGGCGCATCAATTCACGCAGTTGATCATCGCTTAAGTCCGGCATAAGCTGTTTGCTATTGACTTTTCCATCCGGTGAGATAATCTGTAGCGGGGTGAATTTTTCCGATGTGGATACCTCAACGATCCCGGTATTCATAAACCATCACCTCTTGATTTTCTATAGTGGATTATTGAAAATCGGATATATGCGGATTGATCGTTCAAAATTGCTACAAATAGCTTGCCGTACATATATCCAATTATTCGACATAAGGTAATTTTCTTGCATACGGTCATTTTCTTGCGAAAGGGGCGCCGCCAAATGAGCGACGAAGCAATCTACAAACGAAAAGTCATCAGCGATTCGATTGAAAGCCAGGAACTGAACCGGACAATCGATCTGCGCATCTATCTGCCGCCAGGGTTTAATGAGCTGGCCAGCTACCCGATTCTTTACACACAGGATGGACAAGACTTCTTCATGTACGGCCGGATTGCCACTTTGGCGCAGCAGTTGATTTTGGAAGAAGGAGTCAGTCCCTTCCTGATCGTCGGTGTGTATGTGGACCGTTCCCAGCGTACGGAAGAATACCGTACCAACGGTTCCAGAAACGCCGCTTACCGTCGGTTCTTTCTCGACGAACTGATCCCTGCCATAGAATCCCGTTATCCAGTGCCCGCTTTTGGCTTACAGCGTATTTTGGCCGGCGATTCCCTAGGCGGTACAGTTTCACTCGACATCGCGCTCGATCAACCGGATTGGTTCCAAGGTGTGATCAGTTTGTCAGGCGCCTTTTTCCCGGAAACACAAACCCGCATCCGAGAGACCAGCCCGTTCCCTCCCATTCGCCTTTACATGCTGGTGGGAGAACAGGAAACGGCTGTTGAAACAGCGACCGGTTATTACAACTTCCTGCAGCTGAATCGTCAAACTCGCGATTTACTGACTGAGCAGCAGGTTCCTGTCGTTTATTTGGAAAAACCGGGTGACCATAACTGGGGGTTTTGGCAAAAAGAGCTGCCTGATGCTCTCCGTTACTTTTTCCGGCCTTCCAACTTCATCCTGTAGTACAGCATACCACAAACATTGATACATTTCTACAAAAACATTGAATTTACTAGCAAACAGAACATTTCTGATATATAATACAGATTGATTTCAGGGCCGACACTAATACAGAACCTCGCCTCCATTTCCGGACTGGCAATCAGGCCAAACCTGTCAGGCTGCGAGGTTATTTTTATCAAACTGTTACATCATTTTGAACAAATCAGATTGAGGCGAATCCAATGAATCTACAAAACAATCGATTTTTGCAAGGAACTGCCGCTTCCGTTCCAATTGCGATAGGCTATTTGCCAATTGCGGTTACATTTGGCGTCCTGTCCACACAATCTGGCATATCCGTTTTTCAGGCCGTCTTGATGTCGTTATTGGTTTATGCGGGTGCCAGCCAATTCATGGCGGTCAGTATGTGGCTGACAGGCGCCGGTCTGTTTGAAATTGTAGCGGCCACATTCGTTTTAAATTTCCGTCAACTGATTATGAGCATGACCTTGATGAATTTCTTGCGCCACCTTCCCGTCCGCCAAAAATCACCTTTGTCGCTTTTTATTACGGATGAAACATTCGCTGTCACATCTATGAATCTGTCGCACAACCAGTCACTTTCCGAATCGCCGCAGGCATCCTATCCGTACCTGGCCGGACTGTTCGGAACCACCTACGCTTCATGGGTCATCGGTACACTGATTGGAGCTGGACTGGCCAACGTGATTCCTCCTTCCGTCAGCGCCGGTATGTCGATCGCCTTATACGCCATGTTTATCGGCCTGCTGCTGCCTGCTGTTCGAGAGTCACACAAGGTTCTCTTACTCGCTGTCGTCAGCATGCTGATCAGTTGGCTGTTCAGCTTTTTTATGGACACCGGTTGGCGGATCGTATTCGCCACGCTGATCGCCAGTTTTATCGGCGTTTTTCTGCCCACAAAACGCTGATCGACGTTTCTTCGATTCTCTAAGGAATGGGAGTGTGTGATATGGAATTCGTATGGATCGTGGTGGGGATGTCTGTCGTAACCATGCTGCCTCGCCTTTTGCCCGCTTTGTTGATGGATCGCCTCCACTTTCCCGCGTGGGTGAACCGTTGGTTACAGGGCACTCCTTATGCGGCGCTCGGCGCATTGATTTTTCCGGGTGTTTTATCGGTAGATCCGAAGCATCCCTTACTGGGCTTGGCTGGCGGAGGGATCGCCGCCGTACTCGCTTATTTTCGGCTGCCGGTCCTGCTTGTCATTTGCGCCGCTATATTGACTGTCATGGTCGGCAAATCGTTCAATTGATAAAAAAACCAAACCAGACACTGCTGACAATCATGTCAAACAGCATAAAGAAAACCGCATAACGGACAATAGAGGAAAAATCAGCCCCGGTGCCGCCCGCTTTATACGCTGCCCAACTGCCGGCCAATGCCGTGCCAAATGCGGACAGATATTTTCCCCACAGCGTGGCGGCCCATTCGGGCATTAACAAAACCGACTGCGGACCGTAAAATTGGCCGATAAAGAGCAGTTTATTCGCCATGTACAACGCGATGCAAACGGACAGCAGAAAGCCCCATCTCGCGTTTTTCAAGCGGCGGCGAAAAACGGACAAACAGCCCAGATAGAGAAGAGGCGCTGCCGCCCATTTGATCACAGCCGCCAAGGCAAATACCACGCCTCCCAGCCGTTTCCCCGCTGCGCTTACAGCAGCCGGCCAATTTTTTGACGTCAATTGATCGATCCTCTGTTTTTCGACCGGATTGTCGGTACAGAAGAGCAATTCCGCTTTTTTCGCCGTTGACCGTCTCAACCAGACAAGCGTTTTATGATTCGAATCCGGTTCTGTCAACAAAAGCGGATGTCCGACGGACAGTTGATGGCCCACCGCAATTTCCGATCGAACGGGCTCGCCTTGTTTGAAATCAACCCGCCATATGTTTCCGTTTAACGCTACCCATTCGCTAAAATCGGCCGACGGTTGGCTCCTATGATCTCCTCCCGACACAGTGCCCGATTCGGTCAGCACTTTGATTTCTTTCCAATGAACCGCCTGTAGTTGTTTAAAAGAAAACGTCAGTAAAAACAGTCGATCTCCCGTTTGCGTTGCCGTTTCGTCTCTATAAACAGGACCGGCTGTATGACCAGAACCGGCTGTATGAACAGGACCAGCCGTATAAAACAGGTACGCATCCGTATCCGTCAAACGAAAATCAATCGATCGAAAATCGGTCCCGTGAGGCAGTTGGAACGACCCGATCTTGGTCTGCCCCTCCAACTTAACGGCGACCGCATTGAACGTTGTCCACCACAATGCACGATCGACAGAACCGGATTCCGCAATCGATGCGATTGACAATCGTCCGTTTTCTTCCAGCCTGGTGTGAAGCCAGACTACATCCTGCAGAGCAATTTGACGCAAGCGATAGATTTGATTGTTTTGCCAAACCGCAATCCCGATCTGCCGATCATCACTCACCGTAATATACTGAGCTCCGTCCGCCCCAACGATCACGTCAAATGCAAATGCTTTCCCTAAATCGTGGACGGGACCCCACTCCTCATGCTCCCGCTGACTGCGAAACAACGAATCCTCTGCGATCCAGTAAACGGCATCGCCTACGACCTTCAGTTGCTTGGCGGCGGCAAGCGACGGACTGGGCAGCGACCATTTTTGGACCGGCTGCAGCCTGCCCTCTATCAGTTTCATCCGCACCATGGCATGGTCTGTCAAATAGACGAATTCATCGTCCGAAAGTTGTTGCGGCACAACCGAAAGGGCGCTGTCAAGCGATGCCGCCCGACTGAACGGGCCAGCCGCAAGCTTTTCATGCTGCATATTGGACCAAACCAATCCCGTTTGGAATAAGACGATCAGACAAATTGAGGCAACCATCATCAGGATCCATTTTCTTTTCTGCACAGCCGCATCCTCCCTCGACACATTGTATGTCCGTGCGAGAAGGGACATGCTGCAAAGGCGCTGAATCAGCCTCATTAACTGCGCAAAAATTCGTTTGGCTCCATCCCGTCAAACAGATCCACCCACCGGGAAGGCTGTTCAAGTACGACCGGGGCAACCTCCTTGGGTCCTTCCGGATACTGTTTCGCGTACAGGTAATACCCTTTCCACAGCAGAAACACTTCCTGCAAATAACGCTGCGGTTCCTGAAAGTCATAGAGCTTCCGGATTTGCAACCGGTTGTCCAGTATTTGCGCAAGCAGGTCCGGATCCGGTTCGAAATATTTGCCAACCGCCCGCACCAGTACCGTCACGATCGATTGCTGCCGCAGATATAAGGCAATCGAGGCCAACAGCAAGAAAAGATACAAGTACGGACGCACCGTTTGCAGATCTGAGCGATGCGTCTCGATCTCCTCCCGCATCCAGGTGGTGACGGTCACCGTATCCTTCAGATCCCCATGCGTAAACAACAGTTTAATGAGACCGACATATTCATTAAACAACTCATAGATCAACGGGTGCGGAAAAACGGGGCCGTCTTTCTCGATAATCGTCGCCAACAATCGTCCAAATGCGTTCGACACGATATGCTGGGCTACAAAAGAATGGCCGTGCAGTTCACTGGCTGTCACCTGCCTGCCGATTTGCCGCAGTCGGCGAAACGCAGTGATGACGAACGTATGCACCGATTCTTTGTCAGACCCCTGTCGGACAACCGCGCAGCTGATTTCATAAATGTGTTGGATCACGATTCCAACCAGGTGAAGCTGCTGCTGTCCAGCCAGGCTGTTTAACACAATCTGGCGATATCCTTCGACAATCACGGCGGCCGCTTTTAAGGAGCCGCTTTCCACGTACTTCATCCCCATTTCCAGCATTTCATGCAAAATGGCTCCCGAAACGGCTGTTTCCCGCTGATTTACAGAAATGCTGGCAAGCCCCTGCAACTGCTCAACGATCCGTTGATGGTACCACAATACTTTGTCCTGCTCGGCTGTAGGCAAACGGGTATTATGCAGCATGTCGGCAATATTTTTGACACAGCGAATGGCGGTCATGGTGTCCATATCATTCACGGACCGTTTCCCAATATCGGCAATCTGCTCGATTTTGACCAATGCCTCCCGGTAGTCGCCACGGTTATACGCCTGCAGATACTCCTTTTCGATGGTGCTGATAATCGTTTCCGGTTTCATCAGTTTCATCACCGCATACAGGTATACCAACAGCCAAATAAACCCGATAATCAACAAAATCAAATCAGAACTGATTCGCCGGTCCAATTCGACACTGACCAGCCCCGTTCCCAATTCTTCAATCTGGGAGAGCATATAGATCGAATGGAAAATCGTTAACAAATAAAGTGAAAACAGAGAAACATTATAGGGAAACCGCACATAAAAATCGAGAATCCGATGACTGTATTTACTCGCCGTCATTTGAACAGCGACCATTACAATCGATATGGAAAGCGTAAAAATCGTAGCCAGTATTTGCGCAATCGTATTTAGGTAGTTACGCGCTGTATCTGCATCCCCGCTGAACAAAGCAGGCGTATAAAGCAAAATCAGCATGATCAGCAGCCAGGACCCAAAAAGATGCAGTAACATGTAATCTTCCTTTCCTGCCTACCAGATTACAGGTAGTATGCCCGGTCACAGATGAAAAATTTTGCAGTGTTTCTTTTGACCAGGCGTGGCAAACTATTCGCAAAACAGGCGGAACGTGCATCACCCGCTCAGCACCTAAGACGAGGAGGATTCGCATGAAACGATATGTTTGGGGAAGTCTGACCGCCGCCCTGCTGGTCGCCATGACAGCCATTTTGGGGCCGCGTCCCTTTCATTTGTCTTTGCAAAACCCGCCGCGAATTGCCGAACTCCACAGGGGAAATGGTCCCCATTTGCTAAACTCCGCGAATCGAACCGATATGCGGGCACATGTTACAGGCACGCAAACCAGGGCGGATATCGCCGCGCAAGACATGGCGGTAACCACCGCTTTATGCATACGGGACTGCCGTACGGTGCTACAGCATCTCGCCAATCTTTTAGATCACACAACTGACGCCGCTCTGCGGCAAAAACTGATAACAGACGCGCTGCAGGAGCATCGCCAATTCCGGTCAATCGTCCTGCGCCTGCCTGACGGAAAAAACGTTTCCACAGGCGTTTCCGGCCAGTCGCAACGGCTGCAGGAAAGCGTACAGGGCGTGCAGAAGACCGGCCAATTTTACGCAACCGATTTATATGAAGATAAGACAAAACAAAACAAGCTGTTTGTTTCCATGGCAGTTCCGATGATGCATCAATACCGGTCGACCGGTATTCTGGCTGCCGAAGTGGAAATGGGATTCTTGCGGGATGTAGCAGACCATGTGGATGGACGGATGGGGACGCAGACTCACCTGAATACAAAGGACGGAGAACAAGTTCTGTTCCACCCGGAGCAGCCGCCCGCCATAGGCGGCGCAAAGGTAGCCTCGAAAGATGTTGACGGCACACGTTGGAATACCGCGTCCCACATGATACAATCCGCTTCACAGGATGGGCAGCCGAAGCGGATCCATAATGAGGTGGTTGTTCAGTTTCATCAGGAACCGGATGCGGCAGCCCTGCAAAAAATTCTGTCGGACATCGACGGAAAACTGGTCAAGCGAAACCATATTCCATCTTTTGTGTTTCGCTCCCACTCGCAGTCAGCCGATCAGATGATCGCTTATTTCAAGAAAATGAACGTAAAAATGGTGGAACCGAACAAAAAAATGCGGAACAACGAAGTGCCAAACGATCCCCTTTATCCAAGGTACCAATGGAATTTCCCGAAAATCCAGATTGAACATGCCTGGAAATACACAACCGGCAATTCGCATACGATTATTGCTGTGGTGGACACCGGGGTGGATGCAGATCATCCGGAGTTTGAGGGGCAATTGGTAGCGGGTCACAACATGATTGATGACAGCGACAACACTGCAGACGACAACGGGCATGGCACGCATGTCGCCGGTGTGATCGTGGCGCGAACCAACAATGTGGAAGGTGTTGCCGGCATGAACTGGAATTCCAAAGTGATGCCTGTTAAAGCGTTGGATACAGACGGTTCCGGAACTGTCTATGACATTGCGGATGGAATTCGATGGGCGGCAGACCACGGGGCGGAAGTGATCAATCTGTCGCTCGGGGAATATGAAAATTCCAGCTATTTGGAGCAGGCGATTCAATATGCAACAAGCAAGGATGTATTGGTCGTAGCCGCGATGGGAAACGATGACACAGACAAACCCAGCTATCCGGCCGCTTATCCTAACGTACTGGCCGTGACGGCAGTAGATCAGGATGGCAAACGAGCCACTTTTTCAAACTATGGGGGGCACGCGGGTGTGTCCGCGCCAGGCGTTTCGATTGCAAGCACATTCCCCGATTCCCGTTACGCCGCCATGTCCGGCACATCGATGGCGTCTCCGCATGTGGCCGGTTTAGCCGGGTTAATCCGTTCCATCAACCCGAATCTGCATGCCAATGAAGTGCGAGATATCATTCAGCACACTGCCAGCGATCTGGGGGCGCCGGGACAAGATCCTTACTTCGGGAGCGGATTGATTAACGTATCAAAAGCGATTGAAGAATCACAAAGAAGAGCACAACGGCAAAATACAACCCCTGATCAGAACCCGCAACCGGATCGTCATCCCTGGTGGTGGCCGTTCCGCTCGTTATTCGGGCTTTCTTAAAAAAGGCTTCTACCGAAGCATATTCAAGAAGAAACAGCGTCTAATAGAGGAAGCCTTTTTCGACAGCCGAAAGTATAAAAATGGTGATGGAATATCACATTTTTATACTTTCTAAGCTGTTAAAAAAACTTGGCTCCGCCAAGCCTAAAAAAACAACTTGCCAATCTGGGCCTGTAACCAATACAGGCCTTTTAACAAATCATAAGGAAACAAAATAAAGGTGCAAAGAAAAGCCACCGGCAGCACCATTGTCAGCCGCCAGAATCGGTTTGTCAGCAGTATTTGAATCAGATCCGCTTGCACGGGTTGTTCACTTTGGCTGGCAAGCTCAGGCAAAAAATCGTTTATAATATCTCGATAAATGCGAAAGGTGGACAGCGCAAAATACTCAATTAAACCGCTTGCCACCGCAATCATCAGATAGGTCCACATAATGGCAGTCTCCTCTGGCTGTTTCTTTTCTGCCAATTTATGTGGAGGACGGAGCAGGCGTGAACGCACCCTGCAGGCAGTCGCCGAACCCTTTGTGGTGATGCACTGCTTTGCAGGTGTTTTTTTATGTAAGATGGAATTATATCAATTATAAGAATATTTTGATCGTTTCTGCGAAATGTACCGCCGTACCAGGGAGAAACCTGAGTATACTGACTAATCTGAGAACGTACGGCATCTGCCAGGTCGATAGCTTCCCTTGATGAACCTATAAAAGTATTTGGTTTCCTTGGAGTCGACACTGGCAGCAGTTTCTTTTTACGATCGAGTAATAATTACTTATTATACTATTAGAGACACGAACTGGAAAAGCCGCATTCTTATAATAGATATTAAGGGTAGGGGTGGTTCCTCCATTCCAAATAAGGGTTTCAACACACTTCCAAGGTATTCAATCGAAACTCAAAAAGCTCGACCTATCGGGTAGCCATTCACGCAGAACAAATTTGTCTGGATAATGCCTGTATCGAGTCCTTCTTTTCCCACTTAAAGACAGAAAAAATCTATTTATCAAACCCTCGCATACTATCTGAAGCGAATCAAGTACATAGAAGATTATATTTTCTTCCAAAACCATAATCGTTTTCAGAAAAAGCTTAGCGACCGCTCCCCGGTTAAATACCGGGAAACGGTCGCTGCCTAAATCTTTCTATTTGTACTCTTCTCCACTGGGCGGGGTTATGACGATTTAATCAGGCTTTGCTAATTTTTCTGTAGTTTAACCGATGCGCTTTGCGCCCAAATATCGGGGGCCCCAATACGAATTGCTCAGGCTGTCGATTTTGACTCCGTAGGAATCGGTCGACGAAATGAACTGGTTGTCACCCACATAGATGCCTACATGTGACGGTCCCGAGGAATACGTGGCAAAGAATACAAGGTCTCCGGGCTGCAGATCAGTGACCGGTGTGCCTTCCGAATACATATCTCCAGTGGTGCGGCCCAGTTGAATACCTTTTGTATTCTTAAAAACATAATTCACAAAACCGGAACAGTCGAACCCGCTTGGACTGGTACCGCCCCAAGCATAAGGCGTGCCGATCAACGATTCAGCCGTATCAATCAACTGAGAAGATTTGGCAGCGTTTGACTGCTTCCAATTCGCCTCGTTTTTAGCAGCCACGTCTGCCAATATTTTGGCGGTTGTCGGGCCCACTTTGCCTGTTACTTCAATTCCGTTGTCCTTTTGGAATGCTTTCACGGCACCTTCAGTCAATTCACCATAATAACCAGTGTTTGAAGGATATGTGAAATATCCCAAAATCCGTAACTGCTGCTGAATCGCAGTCACTTTATCTCCTTGTGACCCAAACGCCAGAATATTCTCCGATGGCTCTGGAGTGGAAGCGGGAGCTGATTTTGTATCAGGCGATGCGGTTGAAGATTGTGACGACGTGGTTTGTGATAGCGTCTGTTTCGTTACATCCGGTAACGAAGATGCTGCGGATGGCGTCGATGAAGGTGATGGTTCTTTCACCGTTGACATTGTAGTCGATGCTGACGCCGCTGTGTCGGACGACACCGTTTGCGCGTTTGCGATGCCGAGGGATGCAGAAAAAACAGCCCCCGCAAAAACTAGAGATGCCAAATGCCTATTCAACGCGACTCCTCCTGTTGCCTCCGAGGTTAGTTGTCGGGTTCGGGTTGAGGTCCCCTACACGTGTGTGATTCACCCCAAAAAATAGTTCCCCCGTACTGACAGTTGTCAGATTCGGCAAATTTTTTCTTACTCTATTAAGTTATCAGCTATTTTGTCGAACTTCAATAGACTTTTGCCGTAATAACCTAGTTCTTTCGGCCTATTTTCTGGATTTGATCCAATTTGTGAGATCTCCCAATACCACCTCTTGCTCCGGTTCGTTTAGCAATTCGTGATAGAGTCCCGGATACAGTTTTAATGATCGGTCCACTACCGTAAGCCGTTCCGCGAATACGATGGCCGCTTCCGGATCCACGAGCCGATCCGCCCCCGCCTGCAGAATCAAGAGGGGGTGTTTCACAGATCCTGCCTGCAGCAGTGCATCTTTCATCGCTTTCTGTAGTTCGTGATACCAACGCACGGAAACGCGAAACTCCATATTCGGGTCCTGCCGGTATTGGCTGGCAACCGCCTCCGAGCGGCACACGTCGTTCGCTCGAATACGGTTTGGTATTCGCAATTTTGGTGCAATTCGCAACAGCAGTTTCGCCAACTTCTGCTGCCACTTCGGAACCCGCATTCGCAAACGCAGGCAAGGAGATGTCACAACAGCACCCCGAATCGGCAGTTGCTCGGCATTCGGATGCTGCAAAAGCCGGATGGTGACAAGCCCTCCCATCGAATGACCCAACAGAAAAATCGGCCGATCGCCAACTTCCCGACTCACTTCCAGCAGCCAGTTCTTTAGACAATCTACATACTGCTGAAACTGATCAATATGGCCGCGTCTGCCGCCCGACCTGCCAAGTCCGGGCAGATCCCCCGCAAAAACAGCGAACTGACGATTTCGCAAAAATTCAATCACATGCTGATATCGGCCGCTGTGCTCACCCGCTCCATGCACGATCAGAACCGCACCTTCCATCGGACCCTGCGGCAACCATTTTTGAAAAAAGAGTTCCTCCTGCACGCATACTTCCTCCACAGTGTGACTTAGGCACCTCGCACTTCAGCACGACATAGCACGACTTGGCATCTTTGATGCCTAAGCGTGACTTGTGCCCTTTGGGTACATAGCACGACTTGGCATCTTTGATGCCTAAGCGTGACTTGTGCCCTTTGGGTACATAGCACGACTTGGCATCTTTGATGCCTAAGCGTGACTTGTGCCCTTTGGGTACATAGCACGACTTGGCATCTTTGATGCCTAAGCGTGACTTGTGCCCTTTGGGTACATAGCACGACTTGGCATCTTTGATGTCAAAGCGTGACTTGCCCCCTTGCGGGGATCTGTACAACTAAGGCAACTAGTTGCCAAGTTGTACATCATGCCCTTTGGGTACTTGCCTTTGACAATATTCGATCTCCACTCACAAAACCCTGCTAAAAAACTGATGTTGGACCAATTAACGCAAAAAGACAAAAAAACAGCAACCGGACAATAAAATCCGGTTGCGCACTCTATTTGTCAGGTACTATTGCATTTCCGCCAATGCTTTTTGATCAAGCAGAATGATATTTCGTTTTACCACATCAATGTAGTTCGCAGCCTTGAACTCATTGAGAATTTTACTGGTGGTTTCGCGTGTCGATCCGATCAGGCTGGCCATGTCCTCATGCGTCAGACGGATGCCGATTTGCACCCCGCCCGGAACAATTTCACCATGCAGGTCAGCCAACTTAAGCAGCAAGCGGGCAAGTCTTGTTTGCACATCATAAAAGACGAGATTTTCCAGCTGTTCCTGTGCTTCTTCCAGCCGTTGCTCCACAATTCGGGCCAACCGCAAAGAGACGGTCGGATTGCTGGAAACGATTTTTTCAAATTCATGTTTGTTGATGGCGCAAATATAGGCGTCATCCAGCGCCTCTGCGTAATATTTACGCGGCTCGTCTCCAAACACCGCGCTTTCCCCAAAAATCGACCCCGCTTCCAATATGACAAGGGTAAACTGTTTTCCTGTATCCGATAAACGCGAAATTCGTACCCGGCCTTTCTTCAACAAATAGACCGCGTTGCTTGGTTCGTCAGGTGTAAAAATATAATTCCGTTTTTGGACCACCGTCGGTTGACTCCCCTTGCCAAGCTGGTCCAATTCTTGTTGCTCAACACCCTCGAATAATTGATAATCACTTAATTCACACACCGCACACAAACTGGACATCCTCTTCCCTCCTTAGCGAGACCCGATGGCTATGCCACCATAGCGACCCGGCGGCTACATAGAGTGACTTGGCGGCTACATAGAGTGACTTGGCACGTTCAGGCAAAGCAGAGACTTACCCTGCGGATCAGTGCTTCGCCATCTGGAAAGATCTGTTTCAGTTTACCGTACCATATTTTAAAGGAATCTGACAAGAGGCCTGAGATTGTCTTGTTCCCCCCACACACCCGAAAATCCGCCCAGATTAATCGCCTTCAAAAATTTGTCCGAGCGGCATCCGGATGGCCCCCGGTCGACGAGCCGCTTCCAGCAGATCTTCCTCCATCAAGATGCGCATATTTTGCGTGGCCTGGTCTTTCACGTATACAACATGATACGCATCAGGAGCAAATTGAGATAAA
The DNA here is from genome assembly GCF_015097055.1 of Effusibacillus dendaii. Lineage (NCBI taxonomy): Bacteria > Bacillati > Bacillota > Bacilli > Caryophanales > Alicyclobacillaceae > Effusibacillus > Effusibacillus dendaii. The sequence continues at coordinate 66,954 of NZ_AP023366.1, read as the reverse complement.
ACCTTTAACAGTGGAGTGTTCGCCGTAGCGGCCAACGATCTTACAGGCAGCGGCCGTGCAAACCGCTGTCTGCGTTTTGCGTCAAGGAAACGGATCGTGTCATACTGGATCTGTTTACGCAATTGCCAAGCTGCCGTTAACAAAAACGCTCCCAAGGTGACCATCCCGACCTGAACAAACCCTGCCCACAGCGCTAGCAGCCCCAGGCTCATCAAACAAGCGGACAAAACAAACGCCATCGTAATCGCCACCACAGTCGCTTTTTGAAATCCGAGAGTACAGGAATAAGCCGCTCGTAAAATTCTGCCTCCATCCAGCGGCAAAGCAGGCAACAAATTAAAAAAAGCGAGCATGAGATTGATTTCCGCCAGATAGGAGGCGGTCGCATCATGGATCCAGTTCAATTGCTGGAGAAGAATTACGAGAAACAAGATCAGAAAATTCGTCAACGGACCCACAATTGCAATCACAGTTTCATGCTTCGGATGCCATCCGAGTGACCCGTGTTCCAGTCGCGCCACCCCGCCAAACGGAAGAATCTCAATTGTTTTTACACGGTACCCGTAAGAAACAGCCGCTGCCACATGCGCCAACTCATGCAGCAGCACACAGCCAAACAGCAGAACCATCTGCTGAAAATACGGCGTCCAGTAGGAAAGTGCCATCAGTCCAACAAAAAGGGGATGAACTTTCCACCGCATCCCCTTGTACGCTGCCATGTTCACTGTTTTTGCCCTGCCCGCAGCAGAATTTCCTGCGGATCGATCGGTTTGTCTTTTACAAAGTAGGCAAAGTACAGATTCGAGCTTGCGGTTTTTGCCGTTTTCCCGATTGTTTGACCCGTATAGACCCAATCCCCCGGCTTGACAGCGACCGATTCCAGATTGCCATAAAGCGTCTGGCCTATGCTGCCGCCATGGTCGATCACTACATAAATACCATATTTATCGTTTTTATCAAACGTTTTCACTTGCCCTTTGGTAACCGCTCTGACTTCTGCCGCAGGCCCTGACTGCAAAAGAATAGCCGGGTAATTGACAGCATCGAACGATTTTAACTCTTTGAATTCATTTAATGGTGTCACATACGAAACCGCTTCGATGCTGGTGGCACTGCCAGATGTTGCGGGAACAGCCAGACGGCTGTCCAGATGTGATGAAATCCAGTCGGTGAGCGCCGTATAGTTTGTCTGGTTGGTCATCACTGTACGAACGATTTGCTGCGCCCGCAGCGCCATCGGATGATTCGATTGAAACACGACGAATACGACCAACACCAGAACGGCGGCCAAAATTACCTGGATCATGATGCGTCCGCTTTCCCTTTCATCCGTCTCGTCACGATCATAACGATCTCGATCTCTCTGTCCGCGCGCATCATACCAAGGTCCTTCCCAGCGGGAAGGAGCCGTTCTTCCATACGATCCGATCCCTTTATCGAAACGAAACGGACGCTGCAGCTCCCTTCCCTCCTGATCGCGCAGCCCCTGATATATCGGGTGTGAAGGAGGCGGGAAGTTTGCTTCCTCCTCTTCATCCCATGATTGCGATTTTTTCACCGGTTTTCCCTCCTTGTCCAAACGTGCGTGGTATATCTTATTCGAGTCTGGACAAGGATATGACGCATTAAAATTTGATTTTCTTCCGATGATAACCGACATTCAAGACAAGCCCGATAGCCAGCATACTGGAAAGAATGGAACTGCCTCCGTACGACATAAGGGGTAAGGTGATCCCTGTAATCGGCATGATGGACATGGTCATCCCTACATTTTCAAATACCTGGGCCAGAAACATTGACAACACGCCCGCTACAATCAAAGCACCCATCGAGTCGCGCGCCTCCCGGCCGATTTTGATCATCCGCCAAAGCAGGGCAAAATAGGCCGCCAGCAGCAGACAAGCGCCTGCGAATCCCAATTCTTCCGCTACCACGGAAAAAATAAAATCGGTATGTCGTTCCGGAATCCAGGCCCCTTGTGTTTGGATCCCCTTAAATATGCCTTCCCCCCAGATTTGCCCAGCCCCAATCGCCAACATCGATTGGTGCAGTTGGTAGCCCGCTCCCATCCCCGTTTCCCTGATTTGCGGATGCAGAAACAATGTCAGCCGCTCCCATTGGTACGGATGCACCAGTTTGAAAAACAGCTCTTTCTTTACGACAAAAAGAGCGGCAAACGTGCCTGCCGCCAGACTACCGACCGCCAGCAGCGCTGCCGCCTGCTTCCGCCCGATGCCGCGCGCCCACAAGATTCCAAATGCGATCGCGCTCATCATCAGCGCCGTTCCCAGGTCGGGCTGTAAAATAACCAAAAAAACGGGCAATCCGGCGACCGACAACGCCTGCAGCAATTGCTTGTTGGATAGCGCCGATTCCGTATTTTCCAGAAGGCTTGCCATTGTCAAAATGAGAATAATCTTCATCAGTTCAGCCGGTTCCAGACGGAGCGGACCGATTTGAAACCAACTTTTTGCACCGTTCGTCACCGCGCCTGTCAAACTGACGAGCACCAATAAACCGATTCCCACGAAATAAAGCTGCTTCCAATGTTGTGTATACTCGGCGTAATCGATCCGCAGCGAGTAAAACAACACGCCAAATCCGATCAGGAACCAAACCGATTGGCGAGCGTAGAAATAAGAAGGATCTCCGGTCAGATTGACGTGCGAGGCACTGGCTACCATGACAACAGATCCGACCGACAATCCGGCCACAATCGCAACCATCAGCCAATCAATATCGACTATCCGTTTGTTGGCTACCCGTTCAATCACGATCTCACCCCACGACCGAAAAGGAGGAATTTGGCTGAAAGCCAAATTCCTCCGTTGTTTCCAGTATGCCCAGTGGAGAGGCCGTTTACTTGCCGAATCCGACCATTTTTTTCAGTTTGTCAAAAAATCCGGTTTCCTCCTGCAAATTCATCAAGGGCACCGAATCCCCCAAAATCCGTCGTGCCATATTGCGATAGGCGAGTGACGCTTTCGAGGAGGGATTCATCACGGTCGGTTCCCCATGGTTGGCCGCCGCGATGACATGTTCATCATCCGGCACGATTCCCAACAGATCAATCGCCAAAACGGACACGATTTCGTCAATGTCGAGCATATCGCCCTGCCGTACCAAATGCGGTCGGATCCGGTTAATGACCAGTTTCGGGCCGTGCAGTTTTGCCTTTTCGAGCAGCCCGATGACCCGATCTGCGTCCCGTACCGCCGCGTTCTCCGGGGTGGTGACAACGATCGCCTGATCCGCTCCCGCGATGGCGATCTGGAATCCTTGTTCGATGCCAGCCGGACAGTCGATCATCACGAAATCATAGCTTTCTTTCAATTCCTGCACGACTTTTCTGGCTGCTTCCGGATCGAGTGCCGTTTTGTCTTTCGTTTGCGAGGCAGGCAGCAAACTTAAATGATCAAACCGCTTGTCCTTCACAAGCGCCTGTTCGAGACGGCAGTTGCCTGTAACCACATCCATCATATCAAACACAATTCGATTCTCCAGCCCTAACACTACATCCAAATTGCGAAGCCCGATGTCTGTATCGACCAGGCAGACTTTTTTCCCAGACAGGGCGAGCGCTGTACCGATATTGGCGGTAGTCGTGGTTTTCCCCACGCCACCCTTGCCGGATGTCACAACAATTGCTTCCCCCATGCCAGAACCTCCTCTCACTTCTTTAACCGAATGCTGTATAAGTTGAACATTTTCTCAACGGCCATCTGTCCGTTTCGCAAATAAGCAAACTCCATTTCTGCCGCTTCGGAACGTATATCCGACGTATCTGGCGAACGCGAAATCACCGACCCGATACGCAGTTGAGTCGGCTGAAAATAGACCGCTCCGATCACGGCCTGCTCGTTTCCGCGGCAACCGGCATGGGCAATTCCACGCAGCGCGCCCATCACATAAATATCTCCGGTGGCCAACACCTGTCCGCCGGGGTTCACGTCGCCAATAATCGTGATGTCCCCGTCGAATTCAATAGATTGACCGGATCGGACCGTTCCTCTGTGCAAAAAAACATGAGGCGGCTTTGGGAATTCTTCTTCCAACACCGAATGAAAACCTTGAATGACCAGATTTCCATATATGCTCAACAATTGACGGATCTGTTCTTTCTGTACTTCATCAAAAACCCGTCTTCCCGTTTCAATCGTGACTCGTATAATCGGACCCGATAACAGCTGACTTTGTGCGCCGTGCAGTTTTTCCTGCAAGTCTTCAAGAATTTCTGCGAACGAACACTGATCGTCAAAAAGAAAAACCAATCCATCACGGATGCCTTTAATTGTTACCGCTTGTTTGACTGTACGAGGCATCTCGCAGCCGGGTTGATCCTGCATTTCAGGTCCTCCTGTCTAGATAGCAAATAACGCGACGTACAATCGTACTTATTCGCCAAATTAGCGGTTTTTTCCTTCCGAAAAAAACGCGTCAAAAATTTTTCTTGCAATCGGCACGCTCGAATCGGACCCATGACCGCCCTCCGGCACAATCACCGCGATCGCGATCTGCGGATTTTCGAAAGGGGCATAGCCGACGAACAACGCGTTGTCTTCCCCGCGTCCGGTTTCCGCCGTCCCTGTTTTGCCAGCCGCCGTATAAGGAGTTCCAAGGAATGTGGAATACGCCGTGCCGTAAGGTTTGTTTACCGCATCGCGCATTCCTTCCCGAATCGTTTGCAGCCAATCTGACCGAATCGACACTTCGTTTAGCACCTTTGGATCGTTTCGTTTGACCAGTTTCCCATCAACTGCCCGAATTTCTTTTACCACATGCGGCTCCATCCGTTTACCGCCTGTGGCCAGCGTACCCACATACTGGGCGAGCTGCATGGCGGTGTAGGCCTGATTTTGTCCAATTGCGGCAAACGGCAGGTCGGCCAACTGTCCTGTAGTCTGAAAACGGCCCTTTACTTCCTCGCCCAGATCCACTCCTGTCGGGACGCCCAGTCCGAATTTCCGGTGCGTATCACGAAAATATTGAATGGCCATCGGCAATTCGTTTTGCAGCCAGCGGGTCGCATCTTTCCCCGGGGAATAATTGCCCAACCAAAGACTGAGCTGGTACATGTACACATTGCAAGATACAGCAAGCGCCTTGCGTGCATCCACATCTCCATGCCCCGAGTGGTCCCAGCAATAAAAGTAGTGCGGATCACCGTTTGTTTCCCATCCGATCTGCAATCGTCCCTGATCGAACAAAGACTGATAAGATGAAACGATCCCTTTCTCCAACGCCATCAAAAGGGTCAGCGGTTTGACTGTGGAACCGGGCGGAATCGGCACCTGCAAAGCCCAATTTTGTTGGGCTGGCTGAAAGTTGCGATAGTCGGACGGCGAAATGCCGCCCACCCAGATGTTCGGATCAAATCCAGGATAGCTCGCAATCGCCAGCACATCGCCTGTTTGCGGTTGAATCGCAACAGCGGCCGCATGAGACACTTTTTTCTTCTTCGGGTCGGAGTTAATCCGTTGCACTTGCTCACGCAGGGCTTTTTCAACGGCACTTTGCAGTTTGAGATCGAGGCTGACAATTAAATTGTGACCGGGAATGGAAGCTGTTTCCCTGACAGAAAAGCCTCCGCCCGGATTGCCGTTTGACTCGATCAAAAGCGCCCCGTCTCTGCCTTTCAGGAAGCTTTCATACTGTTTCTCCAACCCATAAACGCCCACTTGGGCATCAAGCGAATACCCTTTCTGCCGGTATGCGTCCCATTCTTCCGGCGGGATGGAATTCAGATAACCCAATATGTGGGCAGCCACCCGCTTTTGCGGGTATTCCCGTTTCGATTCGACAATAATTCGAAGGCCAGGCAGTTTGTCCTGGTTTTCCAGCAGCCAACTGGTCTGTTTCGGATTCAAATCAAATGCCAGGCGTCTTGGAAGCGTAAAGGGGAGCTTCGGCTCTTCCCCCACATCCATCGTTTGCAGCACCTCATTCGGCTGTTTCCCTAAAATCGGAGCCAGGAGTCGAGCCGTTTCGGCTGCCCGATTGCGTCCTTCCACCGGCAGGTAAATGAGATTGAACACTCGCACGTTGCGCGCCAACAACGTTCCTGTTCTGTCCAAAATCTGCCCTCTTGGAGCGGTTAGCGGAAAGTGGTCAATCCGTTCCCGTTCGATTTTAGCCCGATACATGGTGCCGTGTGTCACCTGCATAGCAAAAAGTCGAAGCAGCAGGGCAACAAACGCCGCAACTACCACGACTTTCAGTAAAAACCAGCGAGTTTTCCGCATACCCGATCGATGTAGCAAAGGAACACCCTCCCTGTTCGGTCAGCGTTGTTCCTCCCCCAATCTCCAGTCTTCGTTTGCCGGCAGCCATCGTTCCGCAAACGGATACAGAAGCAACCCGTAAATTCCGTTAAAAATCATCAAACGCACCGCATGTGTTAAAACAACCAACAAATCGATCCGCAGCCGGCCGAAGATGGTGGCAATTCCGTAATTCAGGAATTCATACCCGACCGTCATGCCAAGCACCATAAATAACAGCATGATCAGGCTGCGATTCAGGAATACCCGGAACAGCGCGCCTGAAAAGTAGCCAACAAGCGCCAACGAAAACGTATGCATGCCGATCAGCGTACCATATACCACGTCCTGTACCAGGCCGACCATCAGACCCAATACCATCGCCAACCGTTGATTGCGAAAATAGGCGATAAACACGGTTAATACTACCGTCAAGGAAGGCTGCACCCAGTTGAACGGTTTCTGCACAAACAGAGTGGCTTGCAGAATCATTGCGAATAACAGGACAAGAAAAACGTATATCGGCCGCATCCCGTATCCCGACCTCCTTATTGCCCTTTTGCCGGAGTCGAGTCACGTTCCAGGTAAAACACGACCTCCAGTCGATCGAGATTGGCAGTCGGTTTTAAAATCGCCTTTCTGGTTAATCCGGTATCTTCTAACGCAACGGATGTAATCGTGCCAATCGGAATCCCCGGCGGGAAAATATCTGACAGATTGGATGTGACTACCGTTTGCCCTGCGGCAAGCCGTGCTTCGCGATCAATCAGTCCCATTTCAACCGCTCCCGGGCTGGAGCTGGATCCGTTCACAATGCCGACCGCTCTGGTTTCCTGTTCCATGGCGGAAATCCCCATCCGGTTCGTATCGGTAATCAGCAGCACTTTGCTGCTGAATTCGCCAACTTCCATTACCCTGCCGACCAGGCCGCCTTCTGGCGCAATCACCGCCATATCTTTTTTGACCCCATCCTTCTCCCCTTTGTCAATCACGATGGAAGAATTCCACTTGTCCGGAGAGCGTCCCGTCACGTTCGCCGGATACATTTTATAAGGACGGGATTTGTCCCCATCCCGGAAATTAAGCATCGTCTGCAGTTGTTTATTGCGCTGTTCCGCCTCTTTAAGCCGTGCATTGAGGGTTGCATAATCCCGCAGATTTTCCTTTAAAGCGGCATTTTCCTGATACAGAGAAAAGATCTGTTCCACATCATCAATAAATCCGGACAAGTGGCTGACAGGGCGATAGACCAGGCCTTGCATCCAGGAAGTGACATCAATCAGAATTTTTTCCGGCCAAGTAACATTCGCCCGTTCCCGCACCGTGAACGATACAAGAACTGTAAGCAATATTAAACTGATAAGCAGCGCCAGCAACCGTTTGTTACTGAAGAATCGGGCCACCCGTCACCCACATCCTTTTCTCTGTCTACGTATATCGTTATTAACGCGAAGAACGTTTTTTGGAAGTGAATCCGGTCCGATTTTTGAACAAATGAATCAAATCGAGCGCTTTTCCGGTTCCCAGGGCCACACAATCAAGCGGATTTTCCGCTACAATCACCGGCATGCCGGTCTCTCTCGCCAACAAACGGTCGAGATCCCGCAGCAGAGCGCCGCCTCCCGTCAGGACAATTCCACGGTCCATAATGTCGGCAGCCAGTTCGGGCGGTGATTTTTCCAGCGTGATTTTAACCGCTTCAATAATCGAATTGACCGTATCTTCCAGAGCTTTTGCAATCTCTTCGCCGGAAATGGTCAGTGTTTTTGGCAGGCCTGTTACAAGGTCGCGCCCCCGGATATCCAGTGTTTCCTGACGACCAGACGCCATGGCGGAACCGATCGAAATTTTCAACTCCTCCGCTGTACGTTCGCCAATCATTAAATTATACGTTTTCTTGATATATTGAATGATCGCTTCGTCCATTTCATCACCCGCCACCCGAATCGAGCGGCTGGTCACAATCCCGCCAAGCGAAATAATCGCCACTTCGGTAGTTCCGCCACCAATATCCACCACCATGGAGCCTGTAGGTTCTCCCACCGGAAGCCCGGCGCCAATTGCGGCTGCCATCGGTTCCTCGATCGTGTAGGCTTCGCGTGCCCCCGCCTGCAACGTGGCGTCTTCCACCGCACGCTTTTCCACTTCCGTGATGCCGGATGGAACACATACCATAACGCGCGGACGACCGGAAAACACCGATTTTTTCTTGAGCGCCTGCCGGATGAAATGGCGCAGCATGGTAGCTGTTGTGTCAAAATCGGCAATTACGCCATCTTTCATCGGTCTGACCGCCACAATGTTGCCTGGCGTTCGACCGATCATCATTTTTGCCTGTTCGCCAACCGCTTCAATACCTCCCGAGTCGGTGCGAATCGCAACCACTGACGGTTCGCGCAGGATAATTCCTTTCCCTTTCAAAAAAACGAGTGTATTCGCCGTTCCCAAATCAATTCCCATGTCACGATTGTTTAACATGTCATATACTCCCTTCAGGCACAGTCCGGTGTGATGGTCTTAGATAGAATTAAAACAAGCCTTGTTCCTTTAAACTGACAAAACGCTGTTCACCGATCACGATATGGTCCAACACTTCAATCCCAAGAATACGGCCAGCCTCCGCCAGACGTTTGGTGACAAGAATGTCTTCACGGCTTGGAGTCGGGTCGCCGCTGGGATGATTGTGGATGCAAATAATCGAAGCTGCGCTCTTCTTTAGAGCGGTTTTGAAGATTTCTCGGGGATGAACGATCGAAGAATCAAGCGATCCGATCGATACGGTTTCTTCTGCAATCACCTGGTTTTTGGTGTCCAAATGTACAGCAATGAAATGTTCTTTCTTCTCAAAGCGAAGCCGGTCCATAAACAGATCCACCACATCCTGCGGATTGCGAATGACGGTTGCCGGTTCCCTGACCAAACGGGCAATCCGTTTTCCAATTTCCACTGCCGCTTGCACCTGCAGAGCTTTGGCCGGTCCCATACCGGCAATTTCGGTCATTTCCCGGATGTCCGCCTCCATTAAAGAACGCAGTCCTCCAAAGTGCGACAACAACTGTTCCGCCACCTGGATGACGGATTTCCCGTTTGTACCCGTCCTCAGCATTACCGCCAACAGTTCGGCATTGCTAAGGCTTTGGGCCCCTTCGCGCAGCATGCGCTCACGCGGCCGTTCCTCGGTCGGCAGTTCACGAACAAGCACCCGGTTGGATGCTTCCCTCTTCAAATTGACTCACCTCTTGATTTCCTCTGCCGTCTTTAACACATGAATGTCAAAGGAAGTTAACATCGAAGCAAGCAATTCCATAGGAAGTCCAACGACAGTGAAATAGTCTCCTTCAATACGTTCCACAAGTGTCGATCCAATTCCTTGAATAGCGTAGGAACCCGCTTTATCAAGCGGTTCTCCTGTTTTGACATACGCTTCAATTTCAGCATCGGAAAGCGGGCGCATATGTACCCGAGTCGCCCGATGGCCGACCGCTTGCTGCCCTGTTTTGGCATCGATCACCGCCACACCGGAATAGACCGTATGTACGCGTCCTTGCAATTGTTTCAGCATCTGACGAGCTTGCTGTTCATCTTTCGGTTTACCCAGCACGAGATCCTCTAGGACCACAATCGTATCAGCCCCGATTACAATCCCTTCCGAAAGCTCATTCGCTATGGCTGACGCTTTTCGAAATGCGAGGGTACGGACAATTTCATCAGGGGATAACCCGCTGTCGACCTTTTCATCTGCATCCGAGACCATCACCTGAAAGGACAGTCCTACACCGGAAAGCAGCTCGCGGCGGCGGGGTGAACCGGAAGCGAGCACCAAGTTCCGCATGCGCATCACCTACTATTTTTTGAGATCCACCAGCCTAATACCAATCCGATTAGGCTTGCCAAATTTAGTTTGACCTGTAAATCGAGATCATATTTGACAAATACTAAATCTCCTGCCGGATGCCAGTCAATCGGTGTCCACGCATCGGTCAACCACCCGAGATGAAACGCTTTTCCCAACAATTGTCCCGCCAAAGTACCCAACAGCAAACCTGCAAGCAGGATCGCAAATCGTCGTATGTTGGAGGATGATCTCGCCATAATCATACCCCCTTTGTACCTGCATGTCCACTTGCAACCGAATATGTTGCGAGTTATTTCGACAAAAACATTTCGACAAAACAGACGGCAAGTCCTGCTAAGGAAATAGAAAAAAGCTCGTTCAACATTCGGAAATGTTTGGACATACTGGAAGTGAACGGGAAAGAAGGAGTATGGAACATGCTGCAACATCTTTTGGCTTGGTTAGGCGGGCTTGGTATCCATATAACCAATCGAAGACAGATGCATCTCCGGGAAAACTGGCGATCCATCCGATTTTCTGGCAAACAAATCGATGAACTTAAAAAACGGGCTCTGCAATTGGCTGATTCAAACGTTTACCGGTCGTTTCCCCGCCAGTTGACGGAACAGGAAAACCGGCTGGTTAGCCGCATTGATCGAATCACCTCGCAGAAAAACCGCAACAACGTGACCCGAACAGAAGCCTACCGACAGATTTATTTTCAGCATCCCGAACTGCATTGGGCATTGTTGGCGCATATGGTATCACGCAACGGCGGTTATCACATGACCGACCTGCGCGGCGAATTGATTCCGCGCCTGCTTTCGGCAGACGAAATCGAATCGTTTTTCCAGTCGTTGGAACGGGCCAACAGCCTGATTTTTCATGACGCCTATCCGCAACTGTTGCTTTATGCAGAAAGCGTTCGACAGCAGAAAAATTATTTCCATCTGCTGCCTGCGTTTGGCGTTTCGCGATTCATGATGCCTGTCTGGGAGGACTTCCTGGCGACACATGACTCCCGCTTGCTGACGGTCGCCTTAATCATTAACGAGCAGCATTATATTGAACGGCGGGTGGTGAAGCATCCCCATTTTGCAAAACATGTGTACCAGACGCTCGAATTTCAGGCACAGGCGCTGCTGCAGTTGACGCAGATCGTTTTCCCTTATTATCGGGATTCCCGGCAAGAAATCGAGTTGGCAGGCGTCACCGTCGAGCAGTTCACTGAATTGCAGGAGCGCATTGGAATTGGCAAAAGCTTATACAGCATTCTGTTTGGCATCCAAGAGGTGTATCGGGGTGCGCTGCAGCTTGCCAAACAGGTGCCCCATACCGGGTCAAGGGCCGATTTTTGGCCGCATCTGTTTTCAAAAGAGCGCCGACATACAGGGGATTATAAGGAACAGCGGCTGCTGAATTGCCGTTTAAAATCGGGCGCGGCGCTTTTTTACAGCCCCGAACTTGCATCTGCCTGGGACGACCGCCCATTTGAAGCGCTGGAACAATCTGATTGGTTTGCAGATACGCAGGCGCAGGTGTTTGATTTTTTCGAACCGTTTGCCCCACCCGCTGCCTGCAGCATGAACCATCTTTTTTGTCTGGGATTAAATGAATTGGAAGCTGCTGTCGTGGCGAAAGAGAGGTTCGCTTGAAAAAAAGGCTGCCCCTCTCTCATCATTTCATTATGTTTGCGCCGTGTTACCTTATTTTTGCAGGGCCAACTGTAAACGGGACCCTGCAATGCCCGGTGATGTCATTTCCATCGGATTCAAAATGACGTCCAACTCTTCTTTCGTCAGTATACCGCGTTCCAAACAAACTTCCCGCACGGAACGCCCTGTTTCCAGTGCCTCTTTGGCGACCGAAGTGGCGGTTTCGTACCCGACGTGCGGGTTAATCGCCGTTACAATCCCAACGCTTCTTTCCACAAGTTCTTTGCAGCGTTCCACGTTGGCCTGCAGCCCTTCCACCAGATGGAGGGTAAACACTCTTACCGCATTCTGCAAAATCGAGAGTGACTGCAGCAAATTAAATACCAGCACAGGTTCCATCACGTTTAATTCTAACTGCCCGGCCGACGACGCCAGACAAATCGTTTGATCGTTGCCCTGAATCTGGAAAGCCACTTGATTGACGACTTCTGCCATCACCGGATTTACTTTGCCGGGCATAATCGAGGAGCCCGGCTGCCGCGGCGGCAGTTTCAACTCGGCAAATCCGGTGCGCGGACCGGACGCCATCAACCGAATATCGTTGCAGATTTTGGTTAGATTGACCGCACAGATTTTCAAGGCGCCAGATACTTCTGTATAGGCGTCCGTATTTTGTGTGGCATCGACCAAATTTTCGGCGTGCGTCAAGTCCAATCCGGTAATTTGCCGCAGGTGTTTCACCACTTTTGCGCTGTATTCGGGCATGGCGTTTAACCCGGTACCGACAGCCGTTGCCCCAATGTTGATTTGACGGAGATTTTCCAGCGATCGTTCAATTCGTTCGATGTCACGAGCAATGACCCGAGAGTAAGCGGTAAATTCCTGCCCCATTCGGATCGGCACTGCGTCCTGTAAATGAGTACGGCCCATTTTGATCACCGAGTCGAACTCTTCTGCCTTCCTTGCAAACGCGTTCTGAAGCCCGGCCAACGATTCCAGAACACCTTGCGCCAGCCGGAGGGAGGCGATCCGAATAGAGGTCGGAAACACATCGTTGGTCGATTGCGCCATGTTAACATGCGTATTGGGCGAGCAGAGCAGGTAATCCCCTTTCTTGCCGCCAAGCAGTTCAATCGCCCGATTTGCGATTACTTCATTCGTATTCATGTTCATCGAGGTTCCTGCCCCGCCCTGAATCGAATCCACAATAAAAAAATCATGCAGCTTGCCCGATATCACTTCTTCCGCTGCTTGAATAACAGCGTCCGCAATCTCTTTTTTGAGTGTTCCGATTTCCTGATTTGCCATGGCCGCCGCTTTCTTGACTGTCGCCAAGGCGCGAATCAATTCCTTATGAGGCGGAATTCCTGTGATCGGAAAATTCTCAACCGCCCGCAACGTCTGAATTCCATAATAGGCGTCAAGCGGAACCTCTCTTGTTCCTAACAGATCCTTCTCCGTTCGCACTGCTGCCATATACATGTCCCCCTGCCAAGCGTCGGATTTGATGTAGGTAGCATGCCCAGGAGACCGTTTGAAAATTACGGTATTCCTGCAAACACCGCCGTATTATGGGAGCAGGTAGGCCAGCAGTTGCTCATAATCGACAACGGATTGCGTCAAACTTTTTTGCACGTCGAGCAGACCTTTCCCGGCGGTTAGCGCTTGTCCCGAATCGATCAACTGCTGATTCATGTCATCCAGAAGTTTCAGTTCTTCTTTACGGTTCGCTTTTTCAAAAACGGCCCGCGCCAACCCCGCCTGATCGGCAACCGACTGAATCCGTTTGTTCCAGGCATCCGCCTCCTGTTTAGCGGGAGAGGATTGGTTCGCCAACGTGATTCCATCCTTTATCACCTGCACATACTGGGTCAACACACTCGACAATGTAGCCGCATCTTTCATGGCGACGTTTTGTATGGCACCTTTTTTGGCTGTTATCTGATAGTCCTTTCCGTAATTGGGGACACCCAACTGCTGCAACCGATCCGCCAAAATCTGGGCCTCCGCTTTGCTGGCGGCTACTCCCGCCCAAAGTTGAAGTTTATCCGCGCGATGGACCACCGGTTTGAGACCCAATTTTTCAAATTCGGCCATCCCTTTCGCCGCGCTGTCCAAATTTGAGTAAACACCCAGTTGATAGACATACAGGTCCATTCCAGGAAAGCTTTGCGCTGTCGCAGACGCTGACGTGGCGGAAGGTAAGGGCCGCACGGTCGTTACAGTAGGCTGTTGCATGGGAGCAGGTGTGTTTTTAAAAACGTACAGAATCCCGAACCCCAGTATAAGTCCAGTACAAGCGGCCAAGACCATCGGCATCAGCCAAACACCGTTCTTCCAGAAAGATTTCATCCGCCGTTTATCAGACGGGTTCCGATCGATTGGCAACTCCTTACGATTCCGCGTTCCGGTAAATTCAAACGGTCGCCGATCGCGAAACGGTTTCATATCCATCTTTTTTCTTTGCGGGGGACGAAAGGTAAATGTCATACGGGACTTGTCCATTCCGGCTTCTCCTTCCGCGCTCTATCATTTTTAACTAATGTATGACATTTAGCCCGAACATATGATTCTCGCAGCAGAATTCATAGCAATGGCAGGCTAAACAATATAGAGAATTGAAGAAAAGAAGCTGCTATAGGATATTCACAAATTTATGCTCATGGAACAAGGGCGGTTGGGGCTGATCCCCGAAAGAAAGGGGTGATGCCATGACGGTTTATGAGGCGATCTCCCTCATGATTTCTTTCGGTGTGTTGGTCGCTCTATTCCTGTCGGGAAAGAAAAAGAAATAGACCGCCCTTGAACTGACAACTCAGCGGTCTACTCTGCAACGCTTTGAGTCACCCCCCAAAGGGGGCAACTATTGTATAACGGGTCACCCGGCATTTCACCCTAGCCATGAATGCCTTCCCGATTTTCAATGGCTGTCGCCCACGTGGGAGCCGTTTTTTCAGTTTCTCCAGATACTCCTGCCGCATCTGCGGCATCGAGGATTGCGAGTACAGGTCAAGCAATTTTTCATACGTATCGCAATAAGCTTGCCATCCATCGATGGATGGCTTCGTGCAGGCGGTTATTCGATTCGATTATTCGACGATATACACGGTGACTTGACGACGTCCGAACTGCAGTGCATCTCCCATCGAGTTAAATACGAGATCAATTCGATTTCCCCGAATATCTCCGCCCGTATCCGCCGCCAATGCATACCCATATCCTTCAATGTACAATTTGGTGCCAAGCGGTATTACGTTCGGATCGACAGCTGCAATGCCATATTCGGCAACCCGACCGGTCGCCGTTCGTCCGCCTCCGACATAGCCGGTGGCCGACATATACATTTGCCGCGCAGCCGCAAATGATTCGCCGGAACGGGACGCCACCACCATCGGTTTTGTTCCGTATGCAACTACTGCGTTGACAGGTTCTTTGATCACTTCTTTATCGACATGACGTTCTTGTTCGATTCCATTTTCCATTACAATGCGGGTTGTCACTTTTGCTAACCCTTCCACACCGGGCGTCAGCGTTTTTTCTTGCCCCCTGATTATACTCTGGTCAGGCTGGCGTTCGGTCTGAAAAGGTATGGGTTCTTCTGTTACTGCAACTTGAACTTCGCGTCTTGTAATAGAAATCGTCTGATTGGCGGTTGGAACGGAGGAGAGTTCCACGTTCACCCGGTCTTCTTTGCCGAGTTGGATACCTGCCTGTTTAAGCAAATCTGCCACCGATGTGGCTGTCGTAACCAGCTTTTGCGGTTGCTTGTCGCCGTCCTGAATCGTTACTTCACGGGCATGTCGTACGATGATGCTCATCCCGTCAGCCACCTTGAAGTTTTTGGGCGGTTGCACCATATCCTGTCCACCGGCAGCAATACCTTGCTCATGCAAGAACTGTTCGATAGAGCCTCTAAAAAAACCGGAAACTCGCTTGTTCTGACCGTCAACGTTCAACTGGACCGTCTTATGCAGGGATAGTGCCGTACCGCTTCCGGCTGCAGTTACGGTCAGGGCTGCCGCCAATAATGAGATTGATCTTCGACTGAATTTACTCACCCGATCACTCCTTAGCTTTTCATTCCCCCACTAGTTAAATTTTCCATAGACCTAATTATTAGTATATCGGATGAAAATATTGGTTACAAGTCCAAAATTTTTAAAAGTCTTAAAAAAGGCTTCTACCGAAGCATATTCAAGGAAAAGCAGCGTCTAATAGAGGAAGCCTTTTTCGACAGCCGAAAGTATAAAAATGGTGATGGAATATCACATTTTTATACTTTCTAAGCTGTTAAAAAAAGACAAGAACTTCCAATCGCTTGTCCGAATCTGCTGCGAACATCTTCGACTATCTATAAAATCCACCATTTCCTGTCGCCTGAAAACAAGGCGCCTTAAGAGGCCGCCAGCGCCTGTACCAACTGTTCCGCCACTTTGTAGATGTCGCCCGCCCCCATCGTCAAAATCAGGTCGCCCGCCTGTTTATGGTGCAGCAAATAGCCCAACACTTCCTCTTTTGTTGCCAGAAAACGGGTCGGTATCCTGCTGTTTTGCGCGATCAGGGCAGCCAATTTTTCAGATGAAATGCCTTCAATACGCGCCTCACCAGCCGGGGAGTAGATGTCTGTCAACACCACTTCGTCCGCTTCCGCGAATGCACGGCTGAATTCCTCAAAAAAGTAGAAGGTGCGGGAGTACCGCTGCGGTTGAAAAACAGCAACTACCCGTCTGCCGCTTGCTTTGGCGGCAGCGATCGTAGCTCTGATTTCAGTCGGATGGTGGGCATAATCGTCGACTACCAACAGCTGAGGGGTATCGCAGTGGACTTGGAACCGGCGTTTGGCACCGGTAAATTTTTTCAGGGCGGCCGCAATATCTGCAAACGAAACGCCCGCCTCCAAGCAAACAAGCGTCGCCGCGAGCGCATTGTACACATTGTGAATACCCGGGATCACCAGTTCCACAGTACCGAGCGGCTGTCCTTTCCGAATCACCGTAAAGCGGGAACCGCGCTGCAACAAAGCGATTTGATCGGCTGTCATCTCCGTTTCGGCATAGAGGCCGTAAGTTAGTACATTCCTCTTTGCATCTGTCAACAGTTCCCGCACAACCGGATCATCCCAGCACGCTACAATCGCACCGTCGACATCCAAATTCGAAAAGAAGCGGCGGTAGGCTTGTTTCAATTTTTCAAAATCGCCGTCATAATTCTCCAAATGGTCTGCCTCAATGTTGGTGACCACCGCATAGTGCGGGCGGTAATGGATAAAGGAACCGTCGCTTTCATCCGCTTCTGCAACCAGGAAAGGTCCGCTGCCCGCCCGCGCGTTATCTCCCACGTTCGTCAATACGCCGCCGATAATATAAGTCGGCTGTAAATTGGCTTCCTGCAAAATATAGGAGATCATTGAGGTGGTGGTGGTTTTGCCGTGAGCGCCGGATACAGCAATGCCGGTACGTTCTCCCATTAATTTAGCCAACATCTGAGAACGGTGCAGGACCGGAATGCTCGCTTCTGCAGCCGCCAGGAGTTCCGGATTATCTGGTTTGACAGCTGTTGAATACACTACGCAATCAGCGCCTGTTATGTTAGACCGGTCATGTCCGATGTAAATGGTGGCACCAAGCAACTGCAGCCGGTCGACCGCCTCCTGCCGAGTTACATCGGAACCTGAAACCTGATATCCAAGATCCAACATCACACGCGCAATCGCACTCATTCCATAACCGCCAATTCCGACAAAATGAACATGTTGTGGCTGATTCACCCGATGTCATCCTTTCCCGCAGACAAATTGTCTCGCTTCCGAAATCGTATACAGGGAGCCTGTCACCAGGACGATATGCTCCGGTTTTGCCGAATCCACCGCATCCTTAACCGCATCCGCCACCCGTGCAATCTGTCGCAGCGGGACATCCGTCCGTTCGCGCAAAAATGCGGCTACCTCTTGTACAGTAGCGGCCCGCGGCGTATTCGGGGCAGTAACCACAATGGACTCAGCAAATGGCAAAATCGGATCCACTACACCAGGCAGCAGTTTATCCTGCAAAATCCCAATCACCAATCGTACTTTCCGACCTTCTAACAGCTCACCCAGCGCATTTGCCAAAGCGTCTGCCCCATGCGGATTATGGGCGCCATCAAGCAGCACAAGCGGTTGTTGACCTGCAATTTCCAAACGGCCGGGCCAGCGCGTGTTTTGCAAACCTTCCCGGAGCGCCTGTTCGCTCACGGGCAGCTGACCGTTTTTTGCAAGAAGCAGCACTGCTTGGACTGCCAATGCGGCATTTTGGCATTGATGTTCGCCAAGCATTGCAATTTCCAATTGTTTAAATTCACTATTCGCCGACCGAAAATCGAATGCCTGCCCCGCAAGCGAATACCGGAGACGGTTATACGTAAAATCGCGGCTTAATACGAACAGGGGTGCCTGGGCCTCTTTGGCGCGTTCCGCTATGACCTCCAAAGCGGGCGACACAGCGGCCGTAATCACCGGTATGCCATTTTTTACAATACCTGCCTTTTCGGCTGCAATCGCTTCGATCGTAGGCCCCAACAGCAACACATGATCCAAGCCGACGTTTGTAATAATGGAAATCAGGGGTGTTACGACGTTTGTCGCATCCAACCTGCCGCCAAGCCCTGTTTCCCATACGACAAGATCTGTCTTCTGTTCGAGAAAATAAAGAATGGCCAATAACGTAATCACTTCAAATTCGGTAGGCTGCCCCAATTCCGTTTCTGAAATTTCCCGGATATGCGGCTTCAGCTTTTCGGCGCAAACAGCCAGTTTTTCTTCTTCTGCATCTCGCCCGTTAATCGAAATCCGGTCATAAAAATGCATAATGTAAGGAGATGTGTAACGGCCCACTCGGTAACCCGCTTGCTGATAAATCGAGGCCAAATAGGCGCAGGTGGAACCTTTGCCGTTCGTCCCCGCCACATGGAGAAAACGCATCTGCCGATGCGGATTGCCTAGCCGCTCAAGCAGCGCCTCCATTCGTTCCAACCCCAGTTTGATGCCCCATCTTCCGTCAAATCGGGGAAAACTTGATATCCATTCGAGCAGCAATCGCCATCAGTCCTTTATCGTATTCCGAAAGTGATTCATTTGATTCTAATTACAAGGTGCCACCTCGCTATTGGTGGCACCCTTGACTTTCGTACGAGCACCCCCACTGGTGCGTTACGGCCTCTGTACAGTCCGCTGCACATCCACCGGTGCGTTACGCGCGCAAACAAACGGCAGATGGACACTGCAAGGTTTGTACCACCGGCCGTTCGGGTTCATGGTCAGATATTACCCGCGAAGCTCTGCAATGCGAGCCTTCACCTTGTCACGTTTTTCGGCGTAATCAAGCCCTTTTGCCCGTTCCGCTTCCACAACTTCTGTCGGTGCTTTCGCTGTGAATCCCGGATTGGCCAATTTCTTCTCCACCCGTTCGACTTCCGCATTCAGATGTTTCAATTCTTTTTCCAAGCGGGCAATTTCCGCGTCGATATCAATTAATCCGGCCAACGGGAGAAACAATTCGGCCCCCGACACAACAGCTGTGACCGATTTTTCCGGGGTGGCGGCGTTTCGGTCAATGATGAGCTGCTCCGGATTGCAGAATCGAACGATATAGGGTTGTCCCCTGTGAATCAACGATTCTGCCGTTTCATTTGCCGGTTTTATAATCATCGTCACAGGCCGGCTGGGCGGTACATTCATTTCTGCCCGTACATTGCGGACGGCCCGAATCAGGTCCATCAACACTTCCATTTCGTCCGCGGCGGATTCATTGACCAAAGAGTCGTCAAAATCCGGATAGGCAGCAAGTGTAATCGTCTTGCCGTCATGCGGAATATGCTGCCAGATTTCCTCCGTGATAAACGGCATGAACGGATGCAGCAAACGCAGGGACTGATCCAGTACGTACACAAGCACCGACTTGGTGGTCTGCTTGGCTTCCTCGTCATCGCCTTGCAGGTACAGTTTGGCCAGTTCGATATACCAGTCGCAGTATTCGTTCCAGATAAACTCGTAAATTTGCCGTCCCGCTTCACCAAAATCGTACCGCTCAAGCGCCGCGTTGACAACCGCCGCCGTCTCATTTAAACGGTGCAAAATCCACTTGTCAGCCGTCCCCAAACGGTCAGACAGTTCGCCCGTGTCATGGCGGAAACGGATGTCTTCGTAACGGAAATCACCCAAATTCATCATCACGAACCGCGAAGCGTTCCAAATTTTATTGGCAAAGTTTCTCGCCGACTCCACCTTGTCCCAATGGAACCGCAGGTCATTGCCCGGCGTGCTGCCTGTCATCAACATGAAGCGAAGAGCGTCCGCACCATATTTTTCGATAACGTCAAGCGGATCTACGCCGTTGCCAAGCGACTTGGACATTTTACGCCCTTCCGCATCCCTCACCAGGCCATGAATCAGCACGTCCTTAAAGGGGCGTTCGCCCGTAAACTCCAACCCGCTGAATATCATCCGGGCCACCCAGAAATAAATGATGTCAAACCCGGTTACCAGCACATCAGTGGGATAATAGCGCTTCATATCATCCGTCATGTCTGGCCACCCCATCGTGGAAAACGGCCATAGCCCGGATGAGAACCATGTGTCGAGCACATCTTCGTCCTGCTGCAGGTTGTGGCTGCCGCATGACGGACAACTGGTCGGGTCTTCCAATTCCACTATCGTCTCGCCGCAATCCTGGCAGTACCAAGCGGGAATCCGATGACCCCACCACAGTTGGCGAGAAATGCACCAATCGCGAATGTTCTCAATCCAGTGCAGGTAAATTTTTTCAAACCGGTCCGGCACAAAGCGGACAGGCGTACCGCTTTTTTGCAATGTGATGGCATTCTCCGCCAATGGTTTCATGTTGACAAACCACTGGGTGGACAAAAACGGCTCAACCACTGCGCCGCT
The DNA here is from genome assembly GCF_015097055.1 of Effusibacillus dendaii. Lineage (NCBI taxonomy): Bacteria > Bacillati > Bacillota > Bacilli > Caryophanales > Alicyclobacillaceae > Effusibacillus > Effusibacillus dendaii. The sequence goes on along the minus strand of NZ_AP023366.1, from coordinate 46,281 downwards.
TCGCTCCGAATGGCCCACCGCATGGTCATGTTCCTCGATTTTGAACAATACGCCTTGTTCCTGCAGATCCGCCACGATCCGCTTGCGGCATTCGAACCGGTCGAGCCCCTTGTAAGGACCCGCATTTTCGTTCATGGTTGCCGTCTCATCCATCACGCTGATCATCTCAAGATTATGGCGAACGCCGATTTCAAAATCGTTCGGGTCATGGGCAGGCGTCATTTTCACCGCACCGGAACCGAATTCGCGATCGACATACTCATCTGCCACGATCGGTATTTCCCGGCCAATAATCGGCAAAATAACGGTTTGGCCGATCAAATGCCGGTACCGCTCGTCATCCGGGTGCACGGCCACGCCTGTATCGCCAAGCATCGTTTCCGGCCGCGTGGTGGCAACCGTAATATGACCGCTGCCGTCTTTTAACGGGTAACGCATATGGTAAAGCGCCCCTTTGACATCTTTATACTCCACTTCGATGTCTGACAGAGCCGTTCTGGCTGCCGGATCCCAGTTGATAATCCGGTTGCCGCGGTAGATTAAGCCTCTTTTATACAACTCGACAAATACGGTGCGCACGGCACGTGAAAGCCCTTCATCCATCGTAAACCGCTCACGCGAATAGTCGAGCGAAAATCCCATTCTCCGCCACTGTGAACGAATCACGGACGCGTAATTTTCTTTCCACTCCCACACTTTTTCAAGAAATTTCTCACGTCCCATGTCGTAACGGGAAATCCCCTGTTCCCGCAACGTGGCTTCCACCCTTGCCTGTGTCGCAATGCCCGCATGGTCCATCCCTGGCAGCCACAGCGTGTCAAACCCTCGCATCCGTTTGTAACGGATCAGCACATCCTGCAGCGTACAGTCAAGCGCGTGCCCCATGTGCAATACGCCGGTAACGTTCGGCGGCGGAATGACAATACTGTACGGCTGTTTATCCGGATCGCCCGTCGCTTTAAAAAATTGGCTCTCAATCCACCAATCATACAGCCTCTGTTCTGTCGACTGCGGATCATAGACAGTCGGAATCTGATTTTGATTGGTTGTGTCTTCAGACATTTCAAAATCCCCCTCTGGACTCTACATTAAAAAACCTTCCGCCCTCTAAAGGACGAAAGGATTGCTTCCGCGCTACCACCTTTTTTCGCGTCTTACCCGCCGCACAAAAACAGTTACACGGCCAGACATGCTCACAAGTCAGACGCACACTTGGGAAGATAACGGATTTCACCGGAATTGACCTAGCGGAAGCGACTGCAACAACCTGCATTCGCGAATCGATCATACGTTCCGTTCAGCCAAACAACTCAGGGATGACGTTCAGATGAACCAATTCCGGAAAACCTCGCAGCCGCGATTGATTGCTCTTTGTAACATGCCAAATGCTGTCGGCTATCCAATCAATCGCCGGTTTTCCTCTCTGTGGATGTATCCACCCTACTCTTTCCCGTCTTCGTTTTTAGTCCAATTGACTGTTCTTTACCTAGTATACGCAAAACCCGCTGTTTGTCAAAATTCGCGTCGCAGTCCATCTGGCGTAAGAATCTGCCGCTGATTCGAAGTCTGCTTTTTAGCGGCCTGCCTTACTTTGGCGGCTTCCCTTACTGCGAAATCTTTCGCAGCACTTCTTCCGTCTCCCGCACCAGGTCGGCAAACAAATCGGCTGCCGGTTTTGTTGTTGTCAAACGGGACGCTTGCCCTGCCCACAACGACATATAATCCGTTTTATTCTGTCTGGCGGCCGCCTGCCGGATGTCCCGCGTCAATGCATTTTGCACCGGATAGGGAGCAATTGTGTCGCGATGCGACTCCATTTCGGTGATCATCCTATTGCGGATGCCGCGAGCCGTTCTTCCTGAAAAAGCGGTTGTCAACACAGTCGATTCGTCCGTGCTGTTCAGCAACGCTGCCTTTTGCGCAGGGTGAGCGCCACTTTCCGGACACGCCAGAAAGGCAGTGCCCAACTGCGCGCCCTCTGCCCCTAACGCCAGTGCCGCAGCCACACCGCGTCCGTCCATGATGCCGCCAGCTGCAATGACAGGTATCTGCACGGCGTCCACGATCTGCGGCACCAAGGCCAATGTCCCCACGAGCGAGTGCTCAACCGGAGCCAAAAACGTTCCCCGATGACCACCTGCTTCACTCCCCTGGCCGACAATCAGATCGACTCCCACCTGTTCCAACTGTACGGCTTCTCGTACGGTGGTCGCCGTTCCAACCGTCACGATGCCGTTCTCCTGAAGCCGTTTCATCTGTTCCTGCGAAGGAATGCCAAACGTAAAACTAAAAACGGGCACTTTCTCCTCTATCACTGCGGCCAGTTGATCCGGATACGATTCGGCATACTTGCTTGGCCGAGTTCCCAGTTCGATGCCAAGTTCTTTCCGGAAGCGGTCCAATTGCTGGTTCGCTTTTGCCAATTGTTCTTCTAAGACAACCGGTGGCTCATCCACGAACAGATTGACGGCAAACGGCCGATCGGTCAACTTCCGAATTTCCCGGACGGCTGATCGGATCTGTTCCGGTGTCATATAACCGGCGCCCAATGTCCCCAACCCGCCTGCCTCCGATACGGCGGCTACCAGTTGTGGCGTCGTCGGTCCTCCTGCCATCCCCGCCTGAATAATCGGATAGGAAATACCCAGAATCTCCGCGATTTTTGTTTTTCGCCACATGTTCCCCACTCCTCTTCACGCTATTTGATTAAAATAAGACAACCGTCCCTGGTTAAAATCCCGGTGTTATTTGGAATAATATGTAAGAATTCAAGAAAGGTGGTTGTTAGAATTTATTTTTATTTATAATATGATGAAACTCTTATGATTGCGTGAATTTACATAGGATCTGACATAGGGGATTTTGCCTCGTCCACATGTTCGTCCCGCTTCACATTTGCCTGCTCGGTCAACTCCGCTACCTGTTGACGCAGCCGGTTCATTTCGCCGCGCCATTTCCAAGCCCGAATCGACCATAGAATCGCCATTAAACACATTCCCAGCAAAAGTGTAATCAACATCAACAGCACCAGGTTCATCTGCACGCTAACAAACAGGAAGTTGACTTCCACCAGCCGCGAATTGGACAATGTAAAAGCGGCAACCAGCACCGCAAACAAAATGAGACCGATCAGTTTCCAACGCATAGGATCCCTCTCTTGACCGTTACTTTTTCTTCTTTTTATACTTTCGTTTGGGTCGGTTGACCGGACGTTCTTTTTGATTCGTTTTCTGCGCCTGTCTCCGCTGTTCTAACCGGTGCAGCTGCCGTTCCCGCGTATTGGCAAACACCCAGGATCCGAACACACAAACGATTAGAAACATGGGAGCGAGAAACGACAAGGAAAACAACGCAATCTGCCCAAACGTGGTCTCTTCTTGTGAAAGCAATTGGGTATGCAGCGCGAGGAACAGGAGCCACCCCACAATTCCGGCTAATGCGGAAGCGGCAACCCCCGCCCAAAAACGCTTTCCTTTGGAACGGTTTACCGCCACCCAACTTGCTATCATCATACCACCCGGCACGCTAAAATTGAACCAGTTTTTTCCAAATAAACTGAACACTCCCCCCAGTACTCCAAGGATCAAACCTGTCAGCCAAAAAAGTTTCCATTCAAATCGTTGGGGCGATTGTCCCATTTGTTGATTCTGCCCGGTTGTCATAACGTATCCTCCCGTTTTGCAACTCCAGTCGCCGATTTCCATACGCAATCAGCTCCGGATCGTGCGTAACCATAAAAATCGTTTTCCCTGCCCGGTGGAAGCGGAGGAACAGCTCCATAATCCGGTAGCTGTTTCCCTTGTCAAGAGCACCTGTCGGTTCATCCGCCAAAATCAGATCCGGGTCGTTAATCAGCGCCCGGGCCAGCGTCACCCGCCTCTGTTCGCCGCCCGACAATTCATGCGGACGACGGTCGCTCTTATCGGACAGCCCCACTTCCGCCAGAAGTTCATCGGCCCGTCTGCCGTCTTCTGCCGTCAGTTTCCCGTTAAACAATTTTGGCAGCAGCACATTTTCACGCGCCGTTAAGGTGTTGACCAAACCGGGAAACTGAAAAACGAAGCCAATTTTTTGGTTGCGCAGTTCTGTTTTGTCCCGTTCATTTAAACGGCTCGTCTCATGCGGCCCGATCCGCAGCGTACCTTCACTCGGCGCCACGAGCAAACCGATGAGCGAAAGAAGCGTCGATTTGCCTGATCCGGATGGGCCTGTCATCACGACAAACTCTCCTTGCTTGATTGCAAGATTAATATTCTCTAGAGCGGCAACTTTTCCCTGCCCGGTTTTAAACGTTTTCGACACCTGCTGCAGTTGAATCAATTATTCTCCCTCCCGGATCGCCGCATACGGCTCCTGTTTGACAATTGGATGGACCGGAACCGTTGCGGCTAAAATGCTGAGTACGGATGTCACCCCGATAGTCGCCGTTGCGATGAGAACCGCCAATCCCCAGGATGGGAACAAAAGGGGCAAATGAATCAGCTTGCGAATCAACAGACGGTTATCATAAAGCAGCACGAATGTCACAATCGTTCCTGCCGCTCCCCCCAGCAATCCGGCTAATCCTGCCTCCTGCAGCAAGAAACGGTAAACGGTTCGGGTGGAAGCCCCCAAAGCGCGAAACATGCCGATTTCCCGTTTTCGCTCTGAGACAACCGCCGAAAACAGGGTCATCACCTGCAATCCGGTCATCAAAATCACAATCCCGATCATCAGATACGAAAAAATCCGCAGCGGCAGCAGTTGCTGGTTAACCGTCTCCCGCAAGCTGACCCCGGTAACGGCAGATACATCCGGCAGCATCCGTTCGATTTTGTGTTTGACAAACTCCTCATCGCCCGGCCGCGTTTTCACCAGTACGACCGAAACGGAATGTTCCGGAAATTGGAGCGGACTGTGCAATGAACTGCGCAGCTCGCGGATTTTGTTAATATCCATATAAATCGTGTGGTCCGCCGCCGAACCGGTTGGATACAATACCTGCGATACGACAAACGGATGATGGAACAGGTGAATCTGTTCGCGGTAAGCCGAATTATCCAGGTGACCGATCGCGTTTTTGCCGCCCGCTTCGCTGCCAAGAATCACCGAGTTGGGCATAAAGCGATGCCCCACATCGGACAACCAGGGCTTCAATGTAAAATCCGTTTTCGGATCGAACGCCACAACAGGAAAGTTGCCTTCCACCTGACAGCAGGAACCGGAAAAGGTCTCCAGATACAATTGCGGTGATAAGGATTGAACTTCCGGAATCGAGCGGATTTTTTCAACTACCGATTCAGGCATGTAAAACGAGCTGGCGGTGCCGGTCAACAGCATCTGCTGAGCAACGGACGCATAGCCTTTTGGCACAACCATCACATCCGCACCAAATCGGTTAGCTGCGGCAGACAGACTGCGGTCCATGCTGTTGATGAAAAAATAGCTAAGGAACAGCATAGCGGCTGTTATAGCCGAAGACAGGATCAAAAGCGTGGAACGAAACGGTTTCCGCCACAGATTGTTCCAGACTAGGCGGCTTTGCAAAAAAACTGCCGGCCGGGCGGTTTTGGTTGTGTTTGTATCCTCTGACTCGCTTCTCGGCCAACTTACGTAGAGAATTACGGTAAGTACGATGCCTGCTGCCAACCACAAAAATTGAAACAGGATTTCAGGTGCCGTAAACATCGTTTCACCCGCTTTCGTTTGCAGTGATATCGTTCAACAGGTTGCAACTGTTTTCATTTTTTCCGTCCGGTGGATCGATTACCCTGCATGTGGCGTGGTATCTATTGACAAAACTGTGAACAATTTTTAGACTCTGCTTATTGGGAGACAGATGTAAAAAACGGCATGGCGGGGGGATTGAGACATGACGCGCATACCAGGCGTTACACCGGAACAGGCGGAAGGTTTTGTACGCGAAGTATTTGAAAAGCAGCTTGCACAATTTGGAGAGGTGCTGGAAAACCACAAACTGTACGCCAGGCGCCCGTCGATTTTTAAAGCGGTGCGCGGCATGTGGGGAGCGCTGGACAAATCAGGCCTGATCGACGCCCCTCTGCAAACACTGATCAACATTCGGGTGGCGAGTATCAACGAGTGCCCGTTCTGACAAGACATCAACGCTGCCGTCGGCAGTGAACTGGGGATTTCAAGCGAGAAGCTCGGCCAATTGTCGCAATATAAAACCAGTCCTCTTTTCACTGAAGCAGAGAGACTCGCTCTACAGTACACAGATGCGATTACGTTTACCGACCAGGATGTAGACGATGAATTGTTTGCCGAATTACGGAAACATTATACAGACGACCAGTTGGTGGAACTCACGGCGGTGATCGCCTGGGAGAATTTTTCCAGCAAATTCAATCGGGCATTACGGGTGACCTCGCAAGGGTTTTACAAGCAGTCGTAACGTCTGCGCCCCCCTTCTCATACGTTGATAAAAAGCTTCTCATGAAGCGGTCAACGATCAAGAGGGGGTTGCCATGGCTTTTTTAGTTGCACTTGCCAAGTTTGTCAAGCTGGTATTGGCGATTGCTATTACGCTCTTATTTTTACGGGCTATCCTGTTTCCGAATGCGTTTGACATTCTGATTCTCATGATGCTGTCCTTTGTGATGGTTATGCTGATGATTGCCACCCCATAGCAAAAAAAGCAGCTTATCGCCGCTTTAAGGGAATTCGGATTACCTGGCCCGGATCAATCTGTTCGTTTGTCAAACCGTTAGCCCGCATCAGATTTTCAATTGGGGTTTCATATTTGGCTGCCAACTGATCCAACGAATCGCTTTCCTGCACAATCCGGAATTTGATTGTATATTTGCTTTCCATTTGTTTCTCTAACCATCTGCCCCAAATCGACGGACGAGCCGTTTCACCACTTTCCTCCTGCACGGATTCTTCGTTTCCAGTCTCCGCCTGCGCCACCTGGTCGCTTTCCGTACCGCCAGATTCTGTAACAATCGGCTCGGATTGGAGATAATTCGGTACTGAAACATCTTCTATCTGCGTCTCTTCGTTTCGGATTTCGGGCTCAACCGATTCGGGAACCGCGTCCTTCGTCACCGAACCGTACAGCAAGCCGGACAGTTTGACCGGTGTAAGATCTTCCTGCTTCACCCCGAGCGAAAATTTCAATTTTCCTGCCGCCTCTTTATCCGCACCGTCCGCTTCCGCAACTGGAACCGATGCTGAGTCTGTCGCGGCGACAATCGCGTCATTGCTGTCCTCATCCGGTTCTCCGACCGTTTCCTGTTCGACAGTGACCGTTTCTTTCTTCACTTCGTAACCGCCGATTTTCAGTTCGGGAACTTCCGCTTTTATCTCAACATCAGCCTCTTTTTTTAGTTCGGCGATCACCTTATGTGCCAAATCGGCTGCAGAAGCAACTGGTACTGCTGTATCGGGTGCCGTTTCTCCAGCAATCGCCTCAAATTGAAAAGTTTCTTCTTCCTGTGACTGTTCCGTCTGCTCACCGCGCGGTTGTTCCGCTTCCGCTGTCTCTTGTCCGACACTCGTTTCCGGTTCGGCAACAGCTTCCGGTTCAACAGATGCTTCAGATTCCGCAACAGCTTCCCGTTCAACAGATGCTTCAAATTCCGCAACGGTTTCCAGTTCGGCGACTGCCTCGGGTTCCGCTAGCGCTTCCGATTCTACAGTTTCTGCCCGTACGGCAACGGCATCCGGCTCAACGACCGCTTCCGGTTCTGCAACAACATTCGATTCGATAGCGGTTTCCTGTCCTACAACGGCTTCCGGTTCGACAGTTTCCCCCCGTACTGTAACGGCTTCCGGCTCAACAGCTGCCTCGGGTTCTGCTATCGCTTCCGGTGCGCTTATGTTTGCCTGATCGCTGGTTGCCTCTTCTACAGTCGTTGTTTCCGGTTCAGATGTGCGGGCTTCCGACACAGTATCGGTGTCTGCGTTTTGCATACCGTCAATTTGCAAAGCGCTCTCACTGAACGTGTCGTGGCCGTTAAAATCGGATGCCGTGCTGTGCGTCAACGCTTCATTCAACTGTTCCAGCCACTGCGAATCCGGTTTATACACAATCGTATCCTGTTCGTCGGCGGACGGGTTCGATTCGATCATCCATTCCTTTTCGTCGAACGTGCTGTCTTCCGGTTCGGAACGAACCGGCTCGGCTGCAGGCATCTCCGGTTGTTCAGCCGATTCCTGCTGCATGCCGACGCCACTAGCTGCCGCTTCCTCCGCCGTGACCACAACTTCCTGTTCACCGCAATAAAATGAATAACCTTTTTTGCCGTTGAGGCCCATAATAGACAAGTCTGTTCGCAACTGGACCGTTTCCGCGTCAATCGGGATGACAGTCCATTGGCCAATCCGCGTATTCACTTCCAAAAAATTGGGCTGGGCGCTGATTGGAACCCTTAACGCAAAAGGGAGCCGACAGGTTAATGGAGCAACCCTTTTTTCAAACGAGTCGGCAGTATCCGACTCTGTTTCAACCGCTCCCGAAAAGTCAATTACCCCTTCCAATACATAGGTGTCTCCCAATCTGTCAAAATACGTGATTTCAGTCGCAACAGTCGCATCATCCGCCACTCTGCCCCTAACGCCGGATGCAATCGACAACTGTTGGTCTACTTGGACCTGAATGAACGGATGCTGATTCCCAAGAGCCACGCATACTCCCTCCTCCACGTTCTCCTGCATCAGTTCACTCTATGTTTTGGGGCAGGCACCTATGACAACAAATGTTCATGTTCCTGCAGTACACGGATCACTTCATCTCTCGTGCGGGCGGTCTGCAGACGGTCAACCAACAGTTTCGCCTGCTCTGCCGTCAGCTCGGATATCCTTTTTTTCAACCAAAGAATTCGGCTGGGGTTGACCGACAGTTCATTTACACCAAGCCCGATCCAAAACGGCAGCATCCGTTCATCACCAGCCAGTTCCCCGCAGACGCCGACCCATCTGTCTTTTGCCTTTGCCGCCCGGACCACATACTGGATGAGTCGTAAAACGGCCGGGTGAAATGGATCGTACAACTCTTTCACCCGATCATTTTGGCGATCCACAGCCAACGTGTATTGGGTCAAATCGTTTGTTCCAATGCTGACGAAATCCACATATTCGACAAAAAAGTCGATCAACAAGGCGGCCGCCGGCGTTTCCACCATCAATCCCAGCGGTACGCTCTCCACACCCGTTTCTTTCCGAACCTCCTCACAGATGGACTGGATCTCTTGCCATTCTTCGATCGAATGAATCATCGGAAACATGATTTTGACGGGACCAAAGCGGGAGGCACGATACAGGGCGCGCAGTTGGCTGCGAAACTTCTCCTTTTGATCGAACAGAACGCGAATCCCCCGGTAACCAAGAAACGGATTTTGTTCCTCAATCGAAAAATAGGGAAGCGGTTTGTCGCCTCCAATATCCAGCACCCGAAAGATAACCGGCCGCCCTTCCATTTCCTGCAAAATCCGCTGATACGCCGTAAACTGCTCATCTTCCGTCGGCCAATGCTGATAACTCATAAACAGAATTTCCGTACGGAACAATCCAATTTCATCCGCTCCGTATTTACGAACCCGTTTGGTGTCTTCCAACCCGCCAATATTGGCACCCATCGATACAGGAAATTGGTCTTTCGTCAACGCTTTCCGATCTTTCCAAATCAGCAGTTCCTTTTCCGCCGCCATTTGATCGATCAGTTTCTGCTGAAAATGATCAAGTGAATCCTGCGTCGGATGTTGAACCACCTGTCCGCTGACACCATCCACAATCAAAAAATCGCCGTGTTCAATCTGCAGCACCTCGTCACCCAATCCGGACACCACCGGAATCCCTAGTGACCGGGCGATAATGGCGCCGTGGCTTGTCTCATTTCCGCGCACAGTGACAATCCCGAGAATATAGGAAATATAGGGCTCCCCTGCAATGCTCGGAGGTATTTCATCAAGCACCAATACACCTGGCGCATCGATCAAATCCTCGATCGTATGCGCTCGCCCTTCCAACGCTTTCAACAGACGGTCACGCACATCAATCAAATCGATGGCACGCCCCCGCATATAGGGGTCTTCCATGGCGAAAAACTCCTGAATCCAATGCTGCATCACATCCCAAACCAACCATTCGGCGTTCGTTCCCCGCTCACAGATTCCCTGCAGCACTTCATCCATCAGCAATGGATCTTCCAACAAAAGTTCCTGCGCAGACAGGATCTCAATCTCTTGTGCGGACAGGCGCGTAGTGGCGGTTTGGATCAGTTTTCCCATTTCTTCCTTAGCCATTAGCACCGCGTTGCGAAAACGTTCTGTTTCTGCAGCCGGATCGTCAACCAGATAGCGTTTCACATTGTGTGAGGGACGAATTACAAAGGCGGTTCCCATCGCAATTCCTTCCGAAATCGGCAGTCCCTGCAAAGTTCGCTCCCGCTTTACAAAGACATGGAACAATACGTCTCCCGTTCCTTGCTCAATCCGCTCTACTCTTTCCATATTGGCCACCAGAACCGGGGTCAGCAGGGAGTGGGTTTTTGCCACCTGCTGCAAATCGAAACGGATCAAAGGCTGTCCGATCTGCACACGATCACCGACTTTGACAAGTGCCGTAAATCCTTCTCCCTGCAGATGCACGGTGTCCAAGCCGATATGAATCATAATTTCCAGATCGTGTTCGGTTCGGATCGCAAGCGCATGCAGTGTCGGAAAAAGCAGAACGACTTCCCCTTCGACCGGGGAGTGGACACACCCGTCCTCTGCCTGAACGGCCACGCCATCTCCTAACAATTTGTCAGCAAACACTTTGTCAGGGACCTGTTCGATCGGTACCACAGCTCCCGGCAGCGGCCTATAAACGGTGACAGTGACAAGTTCCTCCATCGGACAATCCCCCTCTCATTTGCGGGTCGACAGAACATCCCCGTGTAGTAAAGAAACCCCCGACACATTCGAGGGTTGTGACACTTACATATCGGCCAATACTTGTCTCGCCATTTCCACCGTATGATCGATATCCGCATAGGAGTGGGCCAGAGACATAAACCCGGCCTCCAGTTGCGATGGGGCAAGATACACACCGCGCTGCAACATTCCCCGGAAAAAAGCGGCATACCGCTCTAAATCAGAACGCTTCGCCGTCTCGTAATCCACAACTGCCTGCTGATTAAAGAAGCAGCCCCACATGCCTCCCGCATAAACGGCATATGACGGGATTCCCCGTTCGCGTGTAACTTCGGCCAATCCGTCGGTAAGGCGTTTTGACTTGGCTGCCAATTCCTCGTACACGCCAGGCCGGCCCAACAGTTTCAAGGTTGTATAACCCGCGATCATCGCAAGCGGATTTCCCGACAACGTGCCTGCTTGGTACATCGGTCCTGCCGGGGCCACCATTTCCATAATTTCCCGTTTTCCGCCGTAAGCGCCCACTGGCAAACCGCCGCCTATCACTTTTCCCAAAGTCGTCAAATCGGGTGTGATTCCATAGAGCGACTGTGCACCGCCATAAGCCGCCCGAAACCCGGTCATCACTTCATCAAAAATCAGCAGAGCCCCGTATTGTGCCGTAATCTCCCGAACAGCTTGCAAATAACCTGGTTTTGGCAAAATACACCCCATATTGCCAGCGATCGGTTCAATGATGACACCGGCAATCTGTTCGCCGAATTTTTCAAAGGCGAGTTGCAAAGACTCGATGTCGTTATAAGGAACCGTCAACGTTTGCGCCGCCACCGACTCCGGTACGCCGGGCGAATCGGGCAGTCCCAGAGTGGCAACACCTGATCCCGCTTTGATCAGCAGACTATCCGCATGACCGTGATAACATCCTTCAAACTTGACGATTTTGTTGCGTTTCGTGTAGCTGCGTGCCAGCCGAAGGGCGCTCATTGTCGCTTCCGTTCCGGAATTGACCATCCGCACCACTTCCACGGAGGGAACGATCTCCGTCACCAAACGCGCTATTTCCGTTTCCAACAGGGTAGGTGCGCCGAAGGAAGTCCCTTTTTTGGTAAAATCGATGATCGCTTCCGTGACTTCCGGATGAGCGTGCCCCAAAATCAGCGGCCCCCAGGACAACACGTAGTCGATATACGCATTGCCGTCAATATCGTATACGCGGCTTGCTTCGCCCCGGTCGATAAAAATGGGGTCGCCGCCAACCGCCCGAAACGCGCGGACAGGTGAATTGACGCCGCCTGGAATCAGTTTTTTCGCTTCTTCAAAAGCAGCATGCGATTTTTCATACCCTTTATGCATCGAGATCCCCTCTGCTTTCGCCTTCGATCGGTTTTATCCCCGCAGCCACTGTGCCGCCTCTTTCGCGTGGTAGGTAATAATCAGATCCGCGCCAGCACGCTTAAAACCGGTCAACAATTCGAGCACAACCTGCCGTTCGTCTATCCAGCCATTTTGGGCAGCCGCTTTCAGCATCGAATACTCACCCGATACGTTATAGGCCACTAACGGCAGATCGAAATTGTCCCGTACCTGGCGAATAATATCCATATACGCCATGGCCGGTTTCACCATCAGAAAATCGGCCCCTTCCTCCACGTCAGCCATCGACTCCCGCATCGCCTCACGCGAATTGGCCGGGTCCATCTGATATGTTTTGCGATCGCCAAATGAAGGAGCCGAGTGAGCCGCATCCCGGAACGGTCCGTAAAACGCGGATGCATATTTCACCGAGTAGGACATGATCGGAATATCGAGAAAACCTGCCTGATCAAGCGCGGCGCGCAATGCGGCAATCCGACCGTCCATCATGTCGGACGGCGCTACAATGTCGGCACCCGCATGCGCGTGTGAAACAGCCGTTTTGGCTAACAAAACGAGAGAGTCGTCATTCACAATTTGCCCGTCCCGGACAATTCCGCAATGTCCATCCGGGTTGTATGCACACAGACAAACGTCTGTTATCACCGTCATGTCGGGATTGACGTCCTTGACCGCTCGCACCGCCTGCTGAACAATGCCCTGCTCTGCATACGCTTCCGAACTGTGTTCATCCTTATGGGCGGGAACCCCGAACAGGAGGACCGACTCAATGCCCAATTCTGAGATTTCCTCCACTTCACGCTTTAACAACTCAATCGAAAGATGGTACACCCCCGGCATGGAAGCAATCTCTTCCTTGACACCGGTGCCATGTGCCGCAAACAACGGATAGATAAAATCTTTGGTGTTCAATACATGTTCCCGTACCATCGAGCGGATTCCCGCCGTTCTTCTCAGACGGCGGAGCCGTTGAAAACCGGTTGGCAGTTGCATAAGGGTCACTCCTTATCGTATTTGTTTATCTACTGCGTGCAGACGGTAACCGTGTCTCCTAAGCCCAGCGAAAACCATTCACAATCGCCTCAACCAAACCGTCGATCGTGTGCGGCTCTGCCTGTACATCTACACGAACACCCAATTTGGCAGCCGTTTCGGTTGTCACAGGACCAATCGAAGCTACCTGAACGCGAGCCAGCAATTTGGGCAAATCCTGCCCCTGCATCGCTTTCACAAAATTCTTAACCGTGGAAGAGCTGGTGAATGTCAGGACATCAATGCGCCCATTTGCCAGCATCTCTGCCACTGCTTCTGCATCGTCCGCCACAGCCTGGTTCTGATATACGTCAATCTCGGTCACTTCGCCCCCCAGTTGCCGCAAACCGTCAGGCAGCGTTTTCCTTGCGATGTCGGCCGTCGGCAGCAGAATTCGGTCTCCCGGCCGCAGTTTGTTTTGCATTACGGTCAACAACTCATCCGCAATAAACTGATCGGGCATCAGATCGGGGATTATTCCCCGCTGCCGCAGCGCCTGCTCGGTAACCGATCCCACCGCCGCTATTTTGCCCCGCAGTCGGCGGATATCGATAGCGGTTTCCCGCATTCTGCCGAAGAAAAACTCAACACCGTTGACAGACGTAAAGATCAGCCAATCAAACGATTCCAGACGGCTTAACGCCTGATCAACCGGCTGCCAATCGGTTGGCGGCGCCAAACGAATAACTGGAAACTCATACACCTCGCCGCCCAATTGCTCGATTTTGGAAGCCAATTCGCCAGCCTGAGAGCGTGCTCGGGTAACCAAAACACGCTTGCCGAACAGCGGTTTTTTTTCCATCCAGGCCAGTTTGTCACGCAAACGGACCACGTTCCCTACCACGATAATGGCCGGATTTTGAAAATTCGCCTGTGCGGCTCGCTCCGCAATGTCAGCCAGTGTTCCCGCAATGGTTTCCTGTTCCGCCCATGTACCCCAACGGATCAGGGCTGCCGGCGTTTCCGGAGATCGGCCATACCGCATCAATCGTTCGGCAATAGCTGACAGCCGACCGACCCCCATCAGAAAAATCAACGTATCGGCTGCCATTGCCAACTGCTCCCAATGAATCCCGGAGTGATCATCGTCCGCAGCGTCATGCGCCGTTACTACAGCAAAAGAAGCGGCTATGCCACGATATGTAACCGGAATTCCCGCATGGATCGGCACGCCGATCGCGGAAGAGATACCGGGGATTACCTCATATTCTACACCGTGTTCCGCCAGTGTCGCCATTTCCTCGCCAACACGCCCGAAAACGGCCGGGTCGCCCCCTTTTAAGCGGACCACTGTCTTACCCTGCTTCGCCTTTTCCGCCAAAAGCAGGTTGATCTGTTCCTGCGGAATTTTTGCGGCAGCAGGCGACTTTCCCACATCAATCCGTTCCGCTTCGGCAGGAGCCATTGCCAGCAAGCGGGGTGATACCAGCCGATCATAAACGATCACATCGGCCGCCTGAATCGCCTGCAATCCTTTAACGGTAATCAGATTCGGGTCGCCGGGCCCGGCGCCGACCAGATAGACCTTGCCGCCAGCCATTACGAATTTTGCTCCTCGCCAAACATATCCAGAATCTCGCGAGCCCCTTTTTCGATCAATTTTTCTGCCACCTGGATGCCCAATTCACGCGGCTGTTTGCCTTCCGCAAACTCTTTTAACAGGACGGAACCGTCCGGCAAACCAACAAAGCCCCGCAAAGACAACCAATCGTCCATTTGTTCCGCGTAACCTCCGATCGGCACCTGACAGCCCCCGTTCATCCGGTCCAGAAATGCTCGTTCCGCCGTCACTTCCAGGCGGGTCACAGGGTGGTCCATCTGTGCCAAAAAGTCGATCACTTCCTGATCATCTTCCCGGCATTGGATCGCCAACGCTCCCTGGCCAACCGCCGGAATGCAAATGTCGACCGAAAGCCGTTCCGTCGCCCGGTTCAGCCATCCCATCCGGGATAGTCCAGCGGCTGCCAGCACAATCGCATCCAGCCCATCTTCCTCCAACTTTCGCAGACGGGTATCGATGTTTCCCCGCAGGGGTACGATTTCGAGATCAGGTCTGGCTGCCTGCAGCTGCGCAGACCGCCGCAGCGAACTGGTGCCGATTTTGGCTCCCTTCGGCAGTTCCGTAAAATTCCGGCCGTCGCGGCTAACCAGCACGTCACGTGGATCTTCCCGCTCCGGCACCGCTGCAATCACCAATCCCGGCGGGATGACTGCGGGCATGTCCTTCATGCTGTGGACGGCAAAATCGATTTTTTTGTCAAACAGGGCCTGTTCGATCTCTTTTACGAAAAGCCCCTTGCCGCCTACTTTTGACAATGTCACGTTCAAAATCCGGTCGCCTCGAGTCACGATATGTTCGGTCTCGATTTTTACATCCGGATCGAATTCGGCCAACTGCGAACATACCCAATTTGTCTGTGTCAGTGCCAGGGAACTTTGTCTTGTACCCACGATCAAATGCCTCATTGCTTTTCCCGCCCCTCGATGATCAATTGAATGATGCGGTCCGCTTCCGCCGCATTCCTCTCGCGCAACAATTCCCGTACATCAGACCGGACAATTTGCCGCAGTATCTCCGTTCGGATTGGTTCCTCGTCAATCGTTTGCAGCAACCTCTCCCGAACAGAAGCCAATTTATCCAAATACGTTCCATATTCATCGCCAAAATAGGATTCCAACTCCTCCCGAATCAGGCGAGCCAGCGCCGGCCCCAACCCGGAGGTGGTAATCGCCACCTGCAGCGGACCTCTTTCCAGAACGGCCGGAAACAGGAGATTTCCCTCGTCCGCCGCATGAACCCCATTTGCCAACCGTCCCTCCGATCTCGCCTCTGTGATCGCTTGTCGATTCACAGAGGACGAATTGGTGGCTGCAATTGTCAGAAACGCACCCCGTGTATCCCCCGGTTGAAAGGAACGGTGGATATGTTCAATCTGCCCTCGTTCTGCCAACACGGTTAATTTTTCCGTCAAATTGGGAGAAACTACCCTCACCTTCGCGTTGCGGACGAGGACAGATTGCACGCGCCGTTCCGCCACTTGACCGCCGCCTATCACTACACAAAGCTGCCCGGACATATCGAGGAAGGCACCAAACCAATTTTTTCCCATTCTGTCACCGCTTTTTCTTACCAATTATGGAAATGCGAGAAAAACTGACCGACTACCAGATAATTCACGATCACACCCACAAACGCCGAAATGTTGATCCACGCCAGTTTTCTGCCCAACCACCCGGCCGAAACGCGCAAATACAGGTAAATCCCGTACAGGATCAACAGAGCAAGCGATACAACCGGTTTCGGATCGAGAATCAACACCGAGTTAAAACGGGCGTTATACCAGATCGCCCCCAGGATCACAGCGATCAAAAGCAACGGAAAGCCAAATACGATCAGCCGATAGGAAAACTGCTCGAGTTGATCAAGTGCCGGCAAACGGCGAAACAGGTCGTTCCATCTTTTTTCTTTCAGCAACTTTTCCTGAATCAAATACATAATCGAAAAAATGGTCGCCAGCAGGAAGCAGGCATAGCTTAACAATGCCATTGTAACATGCAGAATCAGCAAATCTCCCTGCAAGGAGGCTGACAGTTGCGCTGCCCCTTTATCGCTGAACGTGACAAACGCTACAACGGCAAACCCGATTACATTTGTGAAGAATGTAAACAGATCGATTTTATAAAAAAAGTTAATCACCAGCGAGAATAGGATCAACACCCACGAGAAGTAAATCATCGTTTCAAACGTGGTCAACACCGGCACGTAATTAAGCTCCATCATGCGAAGCACAAAGAAGACCGTCTGAATTACCCACACGCCGAGCAGCAGCACAAGGGCTGTACGGTTCACTTTCCGGTTTGGCTGAATAAAATCAATGAAATACAAAAATACCGAAATTGCATAAATAAACGTCATCAGATCATACAAAAGGACACTTCCGTTCACCTGAAGCCCCCCTTCACCGCGTCAATCCACCCAACCATTGGGCTTCTACCGTAACTTTCTGGCCGTCCGCATGATCCGATCGGCCGCCATCATCAAATACGGCTGTATGCGGGACAGCGGCAGAATGCCGAACGACCGGTTGCGAGCGGCCTGTTTTGTCTGCCGATTCGCTTACCGGTTCATTTGCCGATTCCCTTGTCCGGTCGCTTGCCGGTTCCCCTGTCCGCCCCGCCGCTTCCACCCTGCGTGCCGAGTCTGTCACGGAAGGGATGCCAAATATCCGGGAGAAAAGAGACAGATACTGTTCCGCCTGTGGCTCTTTTGCCATTTCTTTCAACTGTTGGATCGGTTCCCGCAGCATTTGATTCACAATGCTTGACGTGTGTTTTTCCAACTGCTTCAATTCCCGTTCAGACAGGTTCGGCAGCTTGTTTTGCAAACTCTCCATAATCTCCTGCCGAATGCCGCCCGCTTTCTTCTGCAAAGCGGAAATCAGCGGAATCGCCGCCCGTTCCGTCTGCCATTGTTTAAAAGCCACCAGTTCCAGTTCCAGAAACCCTTCAATTTTGGCGGCTTCTTTTTTCCGTTCGGCAAAATTCGCGGCGATAACGCCTTGCAAATCATCTATGTCATACAAAAACACATTTTCCAATTTATTAATGGACGGGTCCAAATCGCGCGGCACCGCAATATCGATCAGAAACAAAGGGCGGTAGCGGCGCTGCTTCATGGCATTGGACACCTGCAGTTTGCTGATGACATATCCTTCCGCGCCTGTCGACGAAATGACAATATCCGCTTCTTTCAGCGCCAGGTCGATCGATTTCAGTTCCAGCGCATGGCCTTCAAATTTGTCAGCCAGCTCTTTCGCCC
Organism: Effusibacillus dendaii; assembly: GCF_015097055.1. Classification (NCBI taxonomy): domain Bacteria; kingdom Bacillati; phylum Bacillota; class Bacilli; order Caryophanales; family Alicyclobacillaceae; genus Effusibacillus; species Effusibacillus dendaii. The sequence continues at coordinate 28,200 of NZ_AP023366.1, read as the reverse complement.
GCTCGAACGTGCGGTTGACGACCAGCACCCGGCGCGCACCCGATGCATACAGATGCTTTGCCGTTAATTCGCTCATTTCTCCGGCTCCGACAATCAGCACCGTTTTATTGTTGAGCTCTTCGAATATTTTTTTCGCCAGTTCCACAGCCGCATAGGACACCGACACCGCATGACGGCCGATTTCCGTCTCTGAATGGGCCTGTTTGGCCAGCGTTACCGTACGCTTAAACAAATTGTTAAAAATCGGCCCTGTTACACCTGATTCCTGCGCCCGCAGAAAGGCGTCCCGCACCTGGCCCAAAATCTGCGTTTCGCCAAGCACCATCGAATCCAGCCCACACGCCACACGGAACAGATGACGAACCGCATCATCCATGCTGTATATATAAAGGTATGGCAAAAAGACCTCGCGGTCTATCCCTGAGGCGTCTGCCAGAAAATTAAATATGGTTGCCTTGGCCGCCTCCACCTGATCTGTTACCACATAGACTTCCGTCCGGTTACAGGTAGAAACAAGCACTGTCTCCGCCAAACTGTCAGACATGGCCAACTGGTGCAGCGCGCCGTTCAAAACCTGGTCAGACACGCTAAACCGTTCACGGACCTCGACAGGAGCCGTACGGTAGTTTAATCCGATTGCGAGGATCACCATGTTGACACCTCCGTTCTCATTCCGAATTATTATACCACTAATTCATCAAAATTCGAAACTTGTTCTGAAAAGGCTGTTTTTAAGACTTTATGAACAATTTTCACCAAAACCGGGCGGACGCATAGGATGTAAATCATGAGCCGTAAAGGAGGTCAAGGAGAAATGAAATGGAAGTCCTTTGCCGGACTGGTTTTGGCCGGTATCCTGTTGTTCTCGGTCGGCTGCGGCGGCACCAAACAGACGTCAAATACACCATCGGACAGTAACCCTGCAGCCAATTCGACAAAAGTTCGAGTGAGCGAAGTGATCCGTTCCGTTTTTTACGCACCGCAGTATGTGGCATTGCAGAAAGGGTTTTTTAAGGAACAGGGACTGGATGTTGAACTGACCACCGCGTGGGGCGGTGACAAAGTGATGACCGCCCTGTTGTCCGATCAGACAGACATCGGGTTGGTCGGTGCGGAGACCACCATCTTTGTCAACCAGCAGGGGTCGCCCGATCCGGTCGTCAATTTTGCGCAAGTCACGCAACGAGACGGCTCCTTCCTGGTAGCCCGCCAGAAAATCGACAAATTTGACTGGTCGCTGCTAAAAGGCAAATCCCTGATTGGCTCACGTTCCGGTTCGATGCCGGAAATGGTAAGTGAATTCGTGCAGCGTAAACATCAGATCAACCCTAAAACAGATAACCAGATCATTCAAAACATCTCGTTTGACACGCAAACCAGTGCTTTTGCTTCCGGCACGGGCGATTTTTATCAAGCGTTCGAACCGGCCGCCTCGATCCTGGAGAAACAGGGGCAGGGATATGTAGTGGCCTATTTTGGCGAAGACAGCGGCAAGCTTCCCTATACCGTGTTTATGGCAAAACAAACCTATATGCAAAAAAATGCGGAAACGATCCAGAAGTTTACAAACGCCGTCCAGAAAGCACAAAACTGGATTCAAAGCGCAAGCGGCGCTGAAATTGCAGACATGATCGCCGCCTATTTCCCTGATGTCAGAAAGGACATTTTGACCATGGTGGCAGACCGCTACAAAAAAGCGGATGCCTGGGCAAAAGACCCGATCATCGACAAAGAAGAATGGGATAATCTGCAGACGATTATCCAGCAGGCAGGCGAACTGAAAGCTGCTGCCCCTTACGATAAACTGGTCAATACCACATTCGCGGAAAAGGCGAAACAACTGGTGAAGTAACAGGAATGTACGAAAGCCGCCCCCACACAGGAGGCGGCTTCTTTTTGAAAAATCCGGTATAATAACATCCTGGACAGGCCATGTTTGGAGGACGACTGCACCTGTTTTCCCTAGATTGAACGCACACGGGGGTTCTTATGACCAATCAATTACCTGCATCGTTTATACAAAAAATGTCCCATTTATTGGGTGAAGAAGCAGATGCGTTTCTCACCAGCTATCAGCAGGCCCGCCTGCACGGGTTGCGCGTGAACACGCTGAAACTGTCTGCCAACCAATTTGCCGCCCGCTCCCCTTTTTCCGTCGAACCCGTAGCTTGGTGTGAAAGCGGTTTTTATTATGATGAATCGTCTCGCCCCGGCAAACACCCGTACCATGCGGCAGGCGTCTATTACATACAGGAACCGAGCGCCATGGCGGTTGCAGAAGTGCTGCAGATCGAACCGGGCGACAGGGTGCTGGACTTGGCGGCAGCCCCGGGCGGCAAAGCGACGCAAGCAGGACAAGCCTTGCAGGGACAAGGTTTGCTTGTCGCTAACGAAATTCACCCCGCACGGGCCAAAATTTTATCGGAAAATATCGAGAGAATGGGAATTCGCAATGCGATTGTGACCAACGAGCCGCCTGATCGGCTGGCCCAGCGATTTCCCGCTTTTTTTGACAAAATGATTGTGGATGCCCCCTGTTCCGGAGAAGGAATGTTTCGCAAAGACGATACGGCGGTCGAAGAGTGGTCGCAGGAAAACGTGGAACGATGCGCGCTCCGACAGGATGAAATCCTTCGCTATGCGGCTGGCATGCTCAAACCTGGAGGAACGATGGTATATTCCACCTGCACGTTTTCACCGGAAGAGAATGAGCAGACAATCCTGCGTTTCTTGTGGGAGCATTCCGATTACGAACTGATTCCGGTGCCGCAGGCAGCCTATTTTATGCCCGGACGGACGGAGTGGGCTGCAGGGACGAACAAGGCCGATTTCCCCCTGCATTTCTGCTGCCGCTTGTGGCCGCACCGCTTGCGGGGAGAAGGCCACTTCCTGGCATTGTTGCGACGAAAGACGGTGATCGGTGAGTCGCCCCTTTCAAGCGGAACCAGAACTCAGAAGAAAAACAAACAGCCGAAAGCCCGTCCTGATACAACTGTCGCTTGGCGCCTGTTTCAACAGTTTTCCGCTGAACATTTGCGCATCGAAATGCCGCCTGCAGGTTTCGAGCGGCTGTTTCTGTTTGGTGACCAGTTGTATTTGCTGCCCGAATCGGTGCCCAATTTGGAAAAGGTAAAAGTGATCCGGCCCGGCTGGCATTTAGGGACCGTCAAAAAAGACCGGTTTGAACCGTCACACGCCCTTGCCCTGTCGCTGCGGGCAGAAGAAGTCCGCCGTACATACGATCTTGACAGCCGCCAGCCGGATGATCGCGCCTTTATCGAAACTTATCTGCACGGTGATACGCTTCCCTATGAGGGGGATCCTGGTTGGGTGCTGGTAACCGTCGACCGCTTCCCGTTAGGATGGGGCAAAGCGAGCGGCGGACAACTGAAAAACCATTATCCAAAAGGGCTTCGCATACCGTAAGAATCAAATACAAGTTCGGGCCGTGTTTACACCAGCATCAGGAAACCTGCCACAAGCGGCATACCGATTACCACAGAGCGCAAAATTAGAACGGGTGCCCGCTTCGTAAATTTGGCTCCGATAAAGGACCCTGTCATCGTGCCGACCAGAATCTGCAGCAACAGCAGCCAGTCGAGAAAACCGGCTTGCAGATAACCGATCGCTCCGAATACTGCAATTGGCAGAATCACTACGGATGTAGTTCCGACCGCTTGCCGCAGAGGCAAGCCCAGGACAGCCAACAGTCCGAACTGAATCATCGGCGCTGCCCCAATTCCGCAGAGACCGGACAAACCGCCGGTGATCAGACCCACTCCCGCGCTGGCCAACCAGAAATGGCTTTTTTTCGTTACATCTACCGTAAACTTATTGGTTAATTCGGCCATTTTCGGCTGTGTCCGCAGCCAGATCAAAAACGAACAGAGAAACAGCATACTCGCCGCAATCCAGAGAATCACATGTTCCGGCATGATTCGTGCGGCAAAAGTCGCCAGATACGCCCCAATCGCTCCGAACAAGCCGGTCGATGCCCCAAATTTTAAAACCGCGTTTCCTTCCCGATAATGGCTGATCGCACCGGACAACACCGTAAAAATCATCGCCGTTATCGATGTTCCCAATGCGGTGTGGACGGGAATGTGAAACACCGTCACCAGCAACGCCAGCACAAAACCGGCGCCGCCACCGCCGCCAAATCCCAGTAATAGCCCCAATACAAACATCGTCAATAAGATCATTAAATTCGCTTCTTTCCTAAGTTGTCTAAACCGATTGAATCACATTTCCATTTTCAACAATTCTGTTACAATTTGCAACCACTGTCACAAATGAAACGCCACACCTGTAGCAGGCATAGCGCTAAGACTGCAAGACTTTGATTTTCGTTGTTACAACGCGTACTGATCTTGCACTAACGGCACAATCCCCAATCGTTCCAACCGGTCAACCGGAGCCAAAAACGTAACGGTCACAACGCCCGGATGCCGTCCGATTTGAATCGCCCCGGTGATCGTGGCGCGATTCATCACTTCCGGCACCGTCATGCCAAGTAAATCAGCGGCCCGCTGCATGCCGTTTGTCGTTGCCTCATTCAGGTTTGCACCGGTGCCGACAAAAGAGACGGGTGCTGTTTCTTCTAGCTTTTCAACACCCCAGCTGCGGGCTACCTGCAACGCTTTTTCTTTTTCCTGGGAAGTCAACGGCCGGGCCAGATAGGGCAAATCCTCATAAACAGGCAACAGTATCGGTCCTTCCAACTTCAAACCCTTGATCACATGCACCTGCAACGTTACAATACCCGCCACATCAGTCGTATGACCGGCAATCTCCCCGTCTCCCTGCATGGCGTGCATATCGCCCAAGTAGACGCCTCCCCCCGGCACTTTCACCGGACAGAGCAAAATCGCCCCTTCCCGCACTCGATTGATGTCCATGTGTCCGTCCGTCCGGTCTTCCAACTGCTCTTTCGTCAATGCATACTCATGCGGCGCTCCAATCAGGAACGATCCGAAATCACCCGCGTTGTGCGAATCCGGAATCGGCCGACTCGGCGTGGTCCCCAACTGTCCCAAAAATGGCTGGACTCTCGCCACCGCCCCGACAATATCATGCGGCGCAAAGGTGACAATCGGGTTCTGACAGGAGTTGGCCGGAGTCGCCATATAAGCCCGTCCGTCACGGGCGATCTGTTCAGCCGCTTCTTTGTTTAAGGTCACCCCGATCTGCCGGTTGGCGTCAAATGCGATCGTATACGCATTTGTAAAAACGAACGGAGTCGCATCCGCCCCGCAAACCACACAGCGGATCGCTTGCGGCCCGATCCCCTCAATTTTCGTTTTCGGGTACATCGTTCCACAGTTTTGACATTTGGCCGCCACAAACGGGTCGCCCAAGAAACGGCCCTCTATCGTCTGATCGTTCCCCGAGGCGGTAGCTATCGATGTAACGCGGATCGATTTGATGCGGATGGCAATCGCATCCCCCACTGCCGCCCCTTCCACAAACACCGGCTGAGTCACCTCATGCCCGCCCCTGAGACTCGGAGTAATCATCGGCCCCCAACAACCGGGCGTCGTGTTGGCAACGATATGCCCGCCATCTTTGACCGGTCCCAGCATCGGTTGCGACGGATCCAAAATTCCGTTTGTAAACGTGTTGACATAGACCGTTTCCAGAGCTTCTGACTGATCAACAGATCCCATTGCGATTCATCCTTTCCAAAATCAGAATTGTATCGTTCTACTTCTATTCTATATAGGGAAAATCCTACATAGCATGGATGGAATCGCGTGAATTAAAAGAGGATTTTTTATTGGCTTGCAGAATTCTGTCAAGAATTAACGGATGACAGTCCTAAAGGGGGAGCGAAAAATGAGATTTCAAGACAAAGTGGCAATCGTAACCGGAGCGGCGAGCGGCATCGGACGCGCTTCCGTACTGGAGTTTGCGCGCGGCGGAGCAAGAGTGGTGGCGGCTGACGTGAATCGGGAAGGCGGCGAGCAGACAGTCGCTGCCGTCAAAACAGAAGGCGGTGAAGCAATTTTTATCGAGACGGACACTTCGTCCTATGAAAGTGTGCAATCACTGGTTGACCAGGCGGTGGGACAGTATGGCCGGTTGGACATTATGTTTAACAACGCGGGCGTTGGCAGTCCTCTGCACAATGTGCTGGATATGCCGGTAGATGAGTATCTGAAGGTTGTGAGCATTAACCAGCATGGCGTGTTTTATGGAATCAAGGCGGCTGGCAATGCGATGAAAGAACGGGGCGGCGTAATCATCAATACCGCATCGATTTATGCCTATATTGCCGACCGCGGCAAGATCCCTTACCATGCCAGCAAAGGGGCGGTTGTTTCCATGACGAAAGCGGCCGCTCTCGATCTGGCCAAATTCAACATCCGGGTAGTCGGGATCGCACCAGGGCTGATTGACACCGGAATCGTCACCAGGTGGAAAGGGGACGAAGCCCTTTGGAACAAAATCCAGCGGGCGCAAATGCGCGGCAAGGCGGGCAAACCGGAGGAAGTGGCGAAAGTAGTCGCCTTCCTGGCAAGTGAAGACGCCTCTTTTCTGAATGGACATATTTATTGTGTTGACGATGGTGCCGCCGCGTTCAAACGATAGGCCGCTATCCAATCAGACAAACCTGTCCCATGAGGAGGGGAACCATTGGAAAACGACAAAACGATTAAGGATACAGTCAAACAACAGTTTGCCAAAAACGCTGAAAAATACGTGACAAGCGAATCGCACGCCAAAGCGGATGACCTCACCCTGCTGCTCGAATGGCTGAATCCGCAACCGGATTGGGTCGTGCTGGACATTGCAACGGGCGGCGGACATGTCGCCAAAACGTTGGCTCCGCATGTTCAGTCTGTTTTTTCCACAGATCTCACCCGTCAAATGTTGGAAAATACGGCAGCACACCTCAAGCCACATTTCCACAACATCTGGTACATGGTGGCGGACGCCGAATCGCTCCCCTTTTTGGACAGCACATTTGATGTTGTCACCTGCCGCCTCGCGCCGCATCATTTTCCGAACCCCGATCAATTTGTTCGCGAAGCGGAGCGAGTGTTAAAGCCAAAAGGGAAATTTCTGCTGATTGATAACGTGGCCCCGTCTGATCCTGAATTGGCCGATTTTATGAATACGTTTGAAAAACTGCGGGATGAAAGCCATGTCCGTTGTCTGTCGATCAAAGAGTGGCGAGAGTTGTTCCAATCAGTCGGTTTACGGGAAGCAAATTCACGTACGCGAAAAAAGACATACGACTTTCCGGTCTGGGCGACACGCATGGCTAACGATTCGGAACAGGCGGAATGCGTCAAACAGTTTATGAAAGAGGGCAGCCAGAAACTGCAGCAGTATTTTTCAGTGATCATGCACGAGGGACAGATTCAATCCCTGCAAGTCGATGAATGGATGGTGCTATGTGAGAAATCACCATCTCAAGACAACCCGTGCTCCCAACGCCATTCCCAGGAAGATTAAAGGCATCAACGGTTCGTTGTACCGATCCATGACAAAATACATGCTGTACAAAAGTGTGAAATACACCAGCACACACGTGATCAACAAACTGTCTTTGCGATGTTTGGATAACCCCGCCATAGCGACCAGCAATCCGATTATTCCCGCTTTGACCAGCGCCGGAAAGATCGACTTTAACCAATCGGAATCGATATGAAAAATCGGAAACCAATAAAACGGGTCTTTCCACAACAGAAGCGGTTTCAGGTACAGGTAACTTTTCAAATCGGATAGCCTTCCCCCTGGTGGGTCCCCAATAAAAGCGGATTGCCGGAACCGGCTGTCAACGGAGTAAATGCGTGATACACCTGATTCCATATCCTGATTTTAGTTTCGCCAACTTTGCAGCAAAATGAACCTCCCGGTTATGGACCGCTGCCGACACTTACAACCGACCAGCCCCTGGCATTATGATCCAGATAGACAACATACAAATTAGGTCCGCTCGTTCTTCCCTGACCTTCATAGAGTTTCGAATACGTACAATCGCAAGAAACCACCACCTGGTAATTTCCTTTTCTGTTTCCATCATGATAACCTTCATAGGGCCCTTTCAGTTCTGTAATTTTGTAGCTTTTCGTCTGTTTATCCAGAAATTCATAGTCTGCCAAATGGATCGTTTTACCAATCGTTCGCATCAATTCATGCAGACGCTCCGCCTTTTTTGCAAAATACGCTTATGGGATTGCAACGCTTCCACTCGTTCAAACGCGTTGCTTTCCAAAATGGTTTGAATATCTTCCAACGGGAGTTCCAATTCCCTAAAAAACAAAATCTGCTGAAGCTGCAACAACTGCTCCTGTTCGTAATAACGGTACCCGTTCTCCCCGTAAAAAGCGGGGTTTAACAAACCGATTTCGTCGTAATGAAGCGTCCTGATGCTCACACCGGACAGATTTGAAACTTCCTTTACTGTATAGGCCACCGTGATCACCTCCTGAACCTACCGTAAGGGATTACGTTGCGTTAGAGGCACCCACGATTTTAACTTATTTGTAACTGCCTCCTCTACCCTTCCTGCAAGTACAAATTGGTGAACCTCCACGGGCCAACTGCCGACACTTTGTACCTTGTCCAGGAATACCCTGAAGTGTGTCTTCCATTTCGGCTTGGGAAAAGGAGTTGAGGGGGATGGAGGACGATTTCAAATTGGACATGGCCGATGCAGAAACACGGTTGGATGCGACAATTAAACTTGCAGTACAGCGATTAAAGGACAGCCAGAGTTCGGAGGGTTGCTGGACAGATTGCTTTGACACCGGCGTGATGGCAGATGCCCATACAGCGATCTGTTTATTTTTACTTGACGTATCAGACCCAGAGTGGATAGAGCCGCTCCTCAACCGGATTCTGGCGGCGCAGCGGGTCGACGGCTCCTGGGGGGTCTATCCGGGTGATGAAGGAGATCTGTCGACGACAGTAGAATGTTATTATGCATTGGACCTCTATCATTGCTGGTTTGACCACAGAGAGCGCCAGGAGCTGGCAAAGCAATTTATCTTACAGCACGGCGGACTACGAAAATGCCGCAATCTCACCAAGGTGATTTTGGCCATCGGCGGCGAAATTCCTTGGACATGGTTGCCTTCCCCAGGTCTTTATTCCCTGTTGTTTTCACGTTGGTTTCCAGTTGCCATTTCGGATATTGTGACGTTTACACGTCTGCACATTGCTCCCATACTGCTGTTATCGTCCGTACAGTTTGTCGAAAAAGGCGTTCATGAGCCTGTTTTGAGTGAACTGCTAACTTCAACAGAAGAAAACTACCACACGCAGGACGCCGTCCCGGTCATCCGGAGATTGAATTTCTCGCCATTTATGCTGCAGAGGTTGATCCGATGCCTGGATTGGATGTTGGATGAGCGGGAAGAAGATGGAACGGCAGGGAGCTATCATTCGTCCACTTTTTTGCTTATCTTTGCGTTGCGTTCCTTGGGATATAATATAACCCACCCGGAAATCCAGGTGCCGTTACAGGCCATTCGGAGGAATGCGTATCAAGACCCTCTTACAGCGTACGTTCACCAACAGACTTGCAATGCCCATGTATGGAATACGGCCTTGGTGACAAACGCGTTGTTGACAGCCGACCCGGACATTGATTCGCCCACCATCCAGCGAGCGGTCCAATATTTGCTGTCCAAGCAGCACCATGCCCCTCTTCAAGCAGGCGGTTGGGGATTTTCAAGCAACAACACCAGGCATCCGGATACGGATGATACGGTCGCGTGCCTGGAAGCCTTGTACCCATTTCGAATGAAATATGAAGAAGCCTGGCGGAAAGGCGTAAACTGGTTGCTGAGTATGCAGAACCGGAACGGTGGGTGGTCAGCGTTCGAGAAGAATTCCAACAAACGTTGGCTCGAATGGATTCCGGCGAATGACATGCGGCGAACCATGTATGATCCGTCTACACCTGATATCACGGGGAGAGTTCTGGAGTTTTTGCTTCGCAAACAAGTATTGCCCTTACATGACAGCAAGGTACGTCGTGCCTTAAGATGGTTGCTCCGTCATCAGGAACCGGAGGGTTGCTGGTTTGGCAGATGGGGTACGACATACATTTATGGAACATGGTGTGCGATAAAAGCGCTTGCGGCAGCAAAACTGTCAAGTGACCATCGAAGCGTCTCAAAGGCAAAGGAGTGGCTTTTGAATATTCAACATCAAGACGGGAGTTTCGGTGAGTCTTGTCAGAGTGATTTGCAAGGGCGGTTTGTGCCGCTGACTGACGGCGTTCCTACCCAGACGGCTTGGGGATTGGATGCGCTTTTGCACCTGCATGAAATCGAACCGGATCAATCGGAGCGAGAACGGTTATGGGAGGCTTGTGGCAAGGCTGCAGACTGGTTATTGCATCACGCGAACCACGATGCAGAGCCACACGGCGTCATATGGACAGAGGATATGCCAACGGGTTCGGCTTTCCCAGGTGCGTTGCATATTCGATATCATGTATACCCAAAAATTTGGCCGCTTATCGCCCTGGCTCATTACCGTACATCCGCGCGGCAACTAAAAGAAGGTCCGTCGTAAACCGATAGGAATGAAAATTATCAGGAAAAAGCACCGTCGCAAAAACGGTGCTTTTCAACAATTTGCCGGCTGTCTGGCGGGGAAGATTCTGTTTAGTAAGTGGGTACTGTCTTGCAAACCGTGGTATAACCGGGAACCAGCAAGAAGAACAAGACAAAAATGATCAGAAACACTACCGCCCAACGAGTGTAATAACCGAATTGTCCGTACACCCTTCCGTCCTCCCTCTTAATTGATTAATAGCCAGCTCCATCCGGAACAATCAGGATAAACAAAACGAAAATGATGAGAAACACTACAGCCCAACGGGTGTATGCGCCAAATGCCATTCCGTAACACCTCCTCATTTTCCAATCTTCTGTAAGGTATGTAACGGTTAAATCAAGAGAAGCGGCTGTTGCGTACGAGACAAAGAATTTAATTCGTGTGTGATTTCCCGTAAGTATTTGCGGCAAGACATAGATGAAGATTACCTGGAATCAGAAAAAAGATGCGAGAGTTAAGGCAAATACCGTTCATCCGCTTTTTAAAGTTCCATACGCTGTAGAAATAAAATTAATGTCAGTTGGTCTGGCAGCGGCGGGCGATTGACGGTCTATTACTTCTTAAACAAGGAGAGGATACGGGGAAAATGGAGGAGAAGAAGAAAGAAGAGCATGTAATTCGAGGGATTTTGTTGCATACTGACAATCAAAATTTGAGTGATGAACATTCTCACGATATGTATTTGATCACGTGGGACGGTCGTGTACTGCACGTACACAATTTTGCCGGTACTACATCTTTTGATATAGGACATTCCCATCAGTACGCGGGTACCACGGAACCCGCCCCCATCGGCGTCCCTCATACTCACGGATATTACACAGTAACCTCATTCAACGATGGACACACGCATACCATTCAGGGACGAACAGGACCGGACATACCGCTGCCAACGGGTGGACATTGCCATTTGTTTGAAGGGGTCACTACAGTTAACGGCCGAATTCCCCATACTCACAGGTATAGCGGAAGAACCAGTATTTCATAAGATCTGTATACGTTATAGCTGTATACGCTGCATGCATTCTTTTGGCATATTTCAGCCCACAGTTCCTTGAATCGAGTTTCCACCTGTTCAACTAATAATTTTCTTCGATAACGAGGGCAGAATACAAAATGCGAGTGAATGGGAGATACGGTGGTAGTTATATACCCCTGATTCCATTCATTCAGTTGCATGATATCGGATTTAATTGTATCCTTTCATTATTGAAACACTATCCAATAGCAAGGAAGGTGAGTCATTTGAGTCAACCGATTGAATTAACGAAAATCACCATTATACAAGAAGATACAGCCAATAAGATCAGACGTGCTTATATTGGCGATTTTGAACAACCTGTATATTACGGTGTTCACGGAGGAGTAAAACAATTCTACGGAGTACAACCAGAGGTAGAATATCCATCCACCTTAGATCATATCGTAGCTGCCGCTGGTGGCTGACTCGTAGGAACTCTAGCCGGCGCGCTGGAAGCGCGTAAAATCCCCACATCCCCCAACAGGCTGCGTGCTGAAATTCAGGGTACAATTGAAGCTCCCGAAGGAGTTTTAAAAATCACTAAAATAAGTTGTCATTATGAAATCATTGTCCCAAAAGGTTCGCGTGAAGCAGCAGAACGCGCTTTATCCGTATTTGAACGTGGTTGTCCTGTTGCTCAAACATTGAAAGGATGTATCCAATTTGATCATTCTTGGGTTATAACGGAAGAATAGAATTTAAAAAATATGCCCTTTGTAATAAGAAGGGCTTATTTCATTATATTTTACTTTTTATTATCACTCTGGCTTGTGTATCCAATACTACTTGTTCGATTGGATTCATAACAGTGAATTTCAAAACCAGAATCCCCCTTCCTCCTTTAGAAGAAGGTATTTTCTCTACCACTTCTACAATAGTTTGTAATTGTTCATTTGGTCTCACGGGGGACTTCCATGTCATATAGTCTAATCCGATTCCCCCGATAATTTCAGTGCCGAACTTATTGGCGCGAATCCATTGCCCCCAAACCGCACTCATGGTATGGAAACCTGAAGCAATGATGCCGTTAAAGATGCTCCTTTTTGAAAACTCCTCATCAATATGTATCGGTTGAGGATCAAACTTCTCTGCAAATTCATAAATTTCTTTTTCCGTTAAAGTAATGGTTTTAAGTTGGAATTTTTGACCAACCTCAAATTCTTCAAAATACAAGGGATACCACCTCCTGATAGACACTCTTATCTTATATAGGTAACTAATTCATCTAAACTCTTGATAATGAGATCAGGACGAGTATTTAATTCATCGAAGGTTTTATTAAAGCGGTTGATCCAACAAACTTGGAAACCAAATACTTTTGCTCCTGTAGCATCCCATGAATTTGACGAGATAAATAATGTTTCTTCTTTGCGAATTCCAAGTTTTGCGGGGGCTAATTGATAAACTCCCATGAAAGGCTTAAAAATTTTCAGTTCATCGACGCTAATTACATTAGAAAATACTTCTCTTAGCCCTGCGTTCTGAACCATATCATTTAACATTTCGAGCGAACCATTGGAAAGGATAGCTAAAGTATGGTTTTTTAGTTCATTTAATGCATAAGGGACTTCAGGATATGGTTTTAAATAGAGATATTCTTTAAGAATATCCGTACAAATATCATCATTTGTCTCTAATCCTAATTCTTTCAAAGTAAAGGTTAAAGCATCACTAGTTACATGCCAAAAGTCTTCATATCGTCCCATAAGTGATCTTAACCATGTATACTCTAGTTGTTTTTGCCTCCAGATTTGACTGATCACCTTCCCTTGGGTGGGGAAATATTGTTCACATTTTTCAACTACTGTATGTACATCAAACAAGGTACCGTATGCATCAAATACAATGGCTTTAATGTTCTGCAATCCAAATGCCTCCCGTTTAAATTGGTAATTACCTATTCCCATTATATAAAATATAGTCTTACTATTCATGTAATATTCTAATAAGAAAACACCTGACCTGTATGACTGGATTGGAGCATTAATTGGCGTCATTGGTGTATCCGTAATGCTTCGGGTCCTCGTCATACAAGCATTCGGAGGAGTTCATCGGTAAATTCCGGACTCGTAAGTTCCAGGATAGATATCGTATTGAATTCTTCCTTACTGTACCCCATCCTTATTAGAGCGACATTGTTGATTTCAGTAAAAGGAGAAGGAACTCCATATTCTGTCAATTCATACAGATATAAAGCATCATTGGAGTTATGGAACAATTGGCAGTATTTTTCTTCCATTTCCTTTCTTTAACAGAAGAAAACTCAACCATTGGCGCTCACCTTTCAACATGTTAGTATATTTTTAAAAACGCCATGACAAGGGTTGTTAAGAGGAGCACCACCCTGTGGTCTTCTCTTCTTAATTTATTTCGTCTTCATCGATTTGAAACACTTCTGCTTTACTTTGCAAATCCATAGTTGAGTTATTTAAATGGTTTATGGCCTCTGTGATTTCATTTAATGTGTCATAAAACATCATACCTAACTCTGTAACACTATGAGCATCTGACTTCATTAAATCGTCCATTTGTGACAACTTTAAGCCAATATTCAATATAGAATCTTTTAAATTTGTTTTTAGATTCGAATCTACTTCCAAGCCAGAAACCGTATTAACCAATATATCAAGATCCCGCATCAGCGTTTCAATTTGAAAACCTAATTCCGCAAACACTGTACGAGCATGAACGGTCAAGGAGGTACTAGAATTACTCATCGTTTCCAAAGATGACTGCGCTCGTTCCGTCAATGAATAAGATAAAAAATTCAAGGATCTTACTTCTTTTTTCAAATCGGAAATCAGCATGCTTACTTTGTCAGTCATTTCGTTGATTTGTATTGCAAGCCATCCCCATTCGTTATTTTCTCTAATGTCCAATTTTTCGGTCATATCTCCCCTGGACAACTGACGCAAATGAGCGATTATTTTTTGCAACGGTTTCAACTGACGTTTGGCAATGATTCTAATTAATGTAAATATAACTAAAAACAAAACTAAAAAGTCAAAGATCAAGAATATCAATAACTTTTTCTGTATGTTCTCGTAAAATTGAGAGTTTAAAACTATTGTCAATACCCTATCCTGCGGAAAAGGTATGAAATATTCGGTTAATTGTTTTGAACCAGATTTAAAATGCACGTTTAATTCTTTTTTATTTTCCATTACTTTTTTCAAAATCTCATTATCCATGGGTAGAGAAAACGAATGGGTTCCATACAGGAGAGGCTCATCGAATTCCGGATAAACAACTTTATTCTCCTTACCTTTCAACCATGCAGGCACATTAATGACTGATATTTCTTCAACACTGTTCATTTCATTCTTTAATTTTTCAATCATCTGATTCGGACCAGATTTATAAGTAATATTATAAATATCTTGATCCAAAATGTAGGGATTAATCAAAAAAGGTGTAGTTCCATCATTAAAATATCCATATAAAATATATTTACCTTCCCACTCAGACAATGAAATTGGACCAGCCCAAAAGTGGTCAGTTGAGTACCCTTCTGAAACAGTTACTTTTTTACCTGACAACAATTGATCAAAAGCTTGATACCAGAAGCCCCAGCCCTTAGTACTCAAACCAATCTCTTTGGGTTGAGAGGATTTGACAGCGACAATATCATCCCCTTTTTTCATAAATAATGTAATGTCATAAAGGTTCCAGTGCTCTTTGAGTTTAATAAGATCTTCCGTAGTAATTTGTTCAATGGACTTTCCTTGCAATTCCTTTGCGATTCCTTTGGATGCTGTCAATAGTTTTTGAGTAATCAGGTTTTCTATTATTTTAGTGGAAGTTTGAGTGGATTCCATAGTATTAGAGACAATTTTAGTCACAGTGCTAACTTCTTCTTTTTCAACTTGATTAATCTGTATAGCTACGAAATAATAAATAAGGGAGATTGTCACTGAACCAACTAAAAACAGCACAATTCCAATTTTTAATATCATTTGGGACATTACGGTTTTCCGTTTCATTTACTTCGCACCTCACGCCTTTTTGGTAAAGATAAGAATCATCTGACCCATCAGAGCATCCCGGTTTGTCCCGATTGAAGAGGAGTACTTTTGGCAAGTTCCTCATCGTTTCACTCATTTCCTTCGCCCTGCCTTCTTGAAAATTAGTATGATGGTCGAACCGTTCGGGGTGGTGTTTAATAAGACCTGATGGGTCATTTTCATCATTAGAGTAAACCCTTGTCCAAGTGATTTTTTGGTGGAATATCCCGCCATCAGAACTGTGTTCGGCAGTTCGTTAAGCGCAAACCCCGGTCCTTTATCCATGATGATGACTTGAATTTCCTCCCCATTCTCCATGACAGACATCCTGCCATATTCGGCATGTTTCAGAATATTAGTGACCGCTTCACTGATCGCCAACTGCCAACTCATAATTGTCGAGGGTTCGATTCCCAGCGTTTGAAAAACATCCTTCGTTTTCTCCCGGCAAACCGCAATATCCGCCCGCTCTTTCACTTCTTGTTCGAGGAGAATCGTACCCTGCATATACACTTCCAGCTCATCATTCGAGATAAGCAGAAACCTTCTCTGCGTGGCTGCGTACATAACGTCCCGATACACTCCCCACATGTTCAAATCCCCATTCGGATCGTTCTGTGCGATAACTGCAGGCTCAGAATTCACTCTTTTACAATATTCGCTATATTCCCGATACACATTTAAGAAAGCCGTTTCTAAAGAAGGCGCCAAACGTTTATGTTTGATTTTTTCCGGGACATTTTCACCTTTCGTACACCACTGAAACATTAATTCAGATAATTTCAGAAGTTCATTCTCGTCGCTTTCCTCTTTACTTAGAAATGACTTGAAAAACAAAAAATCCCTTGCCCCTTTATTCCAGGACAGGTACTCCCCCATTCGATTGGCCATCCAGCCGATAATCGCTCTTTCTTTAACAAACTCAAGGGAAAGTCTAGGCAGCACCGGATTAACAATCCGTTGATCATGCGGACTGTTGTCCTGGCGTTGAAACATCTTGTTGAACAAGCCACGAACATCCACCGCTCCACCTCATTACAGAATTCCAAAAGGAGGCATTATTGTAATTTCGTCTACAACTGCACCATCAGGTTGAGTAAGTAAATACACAATGTGACGTGCCATAACCTGCAAAGGAATCATGTCAGCCGTGTCCGGTTTTTGGCTGATTTTCTCCCAAAACGGGCTGTCAACCGCACCAGGCAGTACGGATGTGACACGAACCCCCTTGTCACGCAGTTCGGTTTGTAATACACGGGTAAATCCGAGAACCCCAAATTTTGAAGCGGAATACCCCCCGCACCCCGGAAGAGCTGTTGTACCTGCAATCGACACCATATTTAGAATTTGACCTTTCCTCCGAGCGGCCATATGCTGTCCGAAGTATTTGCAGCAAAGGAATGTTCCTTTCAAGTTAACTGCCAGCATGTTCTCGAAATCATCCGAGGATAAATCAATGATGCTTGCGAACGTACCTACGCCCGCACTGTTTATTAACGCGTCAACTGCTCCAAATTGACTGATGGAAGCATCGAGAAAATGGCGGACAGACGACTCATTTGTAACATCCAGTTGAACTGCCAACACACTCGCGTCTTTAGCTTGGATTTGACTGGATACTTTCGTGAGATCCGGGACATTGCGACTTCCCAACACGAGATTGGCGCCAAGGCTCCCAAGTAATTGTGCAGTTTCCTTCCCAATTCCACGGCTTGCACCAGTGATTGCAATTGTTTTCCCGCGTATGCTATTAAGATCAAACATACTCTTACTCCTTTACCGGTCCGCAGTATTCAAAATAATTTTTCTCCGTCTCCCAAAGCCCGATTTTATAAAGATTTGGGATGTGCGGCTCAAGCATATTCCATATAACCAACGCAACCACTTCGGACGTTGGATTCAGGTTTTTGAACTCCTCCGTATCGAGATTCAAATGCTTATGGTCAAATTTATCCAGAACAACGCGTTCAATGGTTCGATCCAGATCGGTCAAATTCACAATCATTCCGGTCTCGGGATCTGGACTCCCGCTAACAGTAACTTCAAGACGATAATTATGGCCATGCCCATGAGGATTGTTGCATTTCCCGAATATAGCTGCATTTTCTTCTTCCGTCAAAAAATCGCTATGGAGCCGATGAGCGGCGCTAAAGTGATATTTCCTTGTCAATGTAACCATTGATTCTCCCTCTTTTTCCGAAAATAGGAACGGATTCTCCTGTAAGCGAATTTTATAAAGTTCGCAATTTGGAAAAGCGCCATCGAATCTGGACCAGAGATATTCGACGATATTTTCCGTTGTGGGTATTTTTTCTTTAAAATAAGAGTGTTCGCGATCCAAAAACTTCCCGTCCAATTCGTTACGGATGATTCCCTTAACAATCCTGTCTATATCAACGATGTTGACGACAATCCCGGATCTGGCATCCAAATGACCCCTAACCATAACTTCCAATACATAATCATGGCCATGACCGTTCGGATTGCTGCATGCACCAAACACCCGAACGTTTCTCTCGTTGCTCCAAGACGCTTTCCTGTACACATGTGCAGCGGAAAAGTCCACTCTCCTGGACATATAGATCATTAGAATCACCTTCCTCTTGGCTGCCTTAGAGGGACTGTTCGAATTCTTGCACCAACAAATCATTCTCCGCAAAGATACCCTTCTTGACCAAAGTTACAGTTTCCGTTCCGGGCTTCTTTACACCGCGCGCGCACATACAGAGGTGAACCCCTGCCACTTTGACAATGACTCCTTTAGGCTCAAGAGCCTCCATGATTGCATCTGCTATTTGTTGCGTCATTCGCTCTTGAACTTGCGGTCTCTGCGCTAACAGTTCCACTAAACGAGCGAATTTGCTTAAACCTACAATTCTTCCCTTAGGGAGATACCCAACGTGAACTTTGCCGTAAAAAGGAATCAAGTGATGCTCACAGAAAGTGTGGTAATTGATGTCTTTTACAACAACAAGCCCGTCATACTCTTCCTCAAACGTGGTGGTCAAGGCAGTTTTCGGGTTTACTCCTACACCCGCAAAGACCTCTTGGTACATTTTTGCAACACGTTTAGGAGTATCCAGTAATCCCTCACGGTTGGGATCTTCACCTATCAATTCCAGGATCGCCCGAATATGTTCTTCCAGCATTGCTTGTTTGCTTGTAACTATCGACATTTGGAAGCCTCCCATTCATTCATTTGTAAACAGATCTTCGATTCCAATAATCGAAAAAATCTCTTTTATATCTTCGTTCACGTTTGTAAATTGAAAGTTTTTATCCCCCAGTTCGCGTTTGAAGGAAATCAGGGCTCCAATACCGGTAGAGTCCATGAAAATCATATTTTGCATGTCGATACAGACACTTTTAAAGGAGTTTGAGTCCAGCTGCGAAGTGACCTCTTCAAACAAGTCAACTCCCCCAATATCCAGAGATCCGGATAACTTCACTTCCAAGGTTTCGTTTTTTATTGCTGTCTTGACATCAAACATGTAAATCCTCCTCTCTATCTCAGGATAAGCTCTCTTTTACCATTTAGCCTGACGTGAAGACGGTCTTCTTGATCCTTCAGCTTTGTCGCAACTCCGCCTACTTTGAGTATGGTATCCGCCCAAACGACATCGGCTTTTATAAATCCATCCGAACTCATTACGTCGACTTCGGTATGACTGCCTCTGGAGGAACCGATTTCTCCTGCCATCACATATTCGCCTGATCGAATTGATCCTCCGCGAATCGTCTCATTTACTTGCAATCCACCCTTACAGTAAATGTCCGAACCATAAGAAAAACGGTCAATCTTTACATTCCAGGCAGACATAATCGAACTGTTGGTCAAGCTCTGAACTTGAATATTCATTTTTTTGTTTGAGTCATATTCAACAGCAGAAATCACATGATCCATATATATCACTAGAGAATCCAGTTGTTCCAATTTTGTAACTAATGGATGGTAATACAAAAACGCCTTTTCCAAAAAATCCATTATCTTAAGGGTATCCGCATCAAATCCGTTTTTGTTACTCTTAACTTTTGAACAGATCTCCCGGATTCGAACCGGCAAATCCTGAAATTTGTTTTCAGCCAACAGTCTCAGCAAGGGCTGTAACCCCCCTTTACCCAGATCACTTTTTGAAAAAGAACGATTGGATTCCAGTTGTTTTATGGCCCTTATAACGAGTATTAAGTCGTCCCGTATCGCTTTAAATGAGGGAAGTATTTTATCCCAAATCAAATTTGAATATCCGCAGATTATGGTTGATCCGACGACCGAACCGGTAATAACGGCGTCCCCACCCGTGCGAACGATAGCATTTGAAACTCTCCCCGCAATATGCAGGTTGCCCCCCGCTTCCACAGTCATCCCGTCCTCTACGTGCCCTATAATATAGACATCTCCGCGGAATCGAATGTTCCCCGATTGAAAGTTTACATTTCCGTTATGCACATATTGCGGTAAAATGCTGAAACAAAGAGTGTTATTCGAACGTTCATCGACCTTAACTCGACCGGAAGAAGTTGCGACGACTTTTTGGTCTACTCCGTGCAAAGTGGTTCCTTCAGACGCCAATATCGTAATCTCTTTAACCTCCGGTGCGGGTACAACTTCCCCAAACACGTTTTTTCCTGGAGTCCCGGGCTTGGCAGGAATCGGTCGACCAATAACTTCCCCCGCATGGACCGTCGGCAAACTGAATCGCTCTTTCCAATCGGTTTTTTCAGAGAGGGTGAACTGGTCCTTTTGTTGCTTTCGCTTAGTTTGGAAGAACTCAAATCCGCCATCCAATCCGGGAATAGGTTCAACTCCTCTTGCCACTACACTTTTAACAGGCTCTTGAGACTGACAAACAGATAGAATCTCATCATAATTGACGCCAAACTTTACCCCAAGCTGCTTTAGTTCCTCCAAAACTTGCAACTCTTTTAAGTCCGGTTTCACTAATTTTGTTTCCGTAACAGAAAGAACCAGATCCCGACTGGGTGGTAAATCGTCCAATTCTCTGACAATACAATACCCGGGGACGTATTCCATTAGGACCTGCATCTTATCGTCTGAAATGGTAAGGGTGTACTCGGAGTCAACCATCTCTTTTTCAATCTGAATCTCAATTACATCGTCTTCCGTTATAATTGAAGTTCCAGTGACAACCTGTCCATTAATAGTCATCGTAACTCCCTTGCATGGGGTAACTAGTGCATACTGGTGTTCGCCGTTCTTGCAGAAAACTTTTCCGTCCTTGACCCAAGCGGTTCCTTTTGCAGGTATCGGCGTGTACATTCTCGACACGGAGGTCCCTTCGTTATCGACTGCATGATTTTCTTTGTTTGCTTCGGCCGGATCCAATTCCTGAACCGAAAAAGACTGCCGGTCAACCTTATCCTGGTATCTCTGCTCAGAGTGTATTTTACTTTCCCGTATTCGGGCTTGGATAACGACAGGGCGATAAAAAAAGAAACTGCGATACCCTGAATCCACCACTTCATAATCAATTTCTTCTGTTGAAATTTTTAATTGTTCTGCGGCTTTGCGAACAGCTTCGTCGACGGTTTTGCCGTAACTGACAATACCCTCTAACACGAAACGGCCTCCTTCCTTTCAAATCGAACAGCGACAAGCGTCACATCATCCCGTCGAAAGTCATCAGAGTATCTTTTCACGTCATTCGTGATAATCTGAATTAAGCTGCCTGGGTCTTGAAATTTGTTCTTCGCGATGACTTTCAAAAGCCGTTCATACCCGTACTGTTTTTTCTCCGAATCCATCGCTTCCAAAATGCCATCCGTGCAGAAGATAATCAGATCTCCCCCAGTCAGCTGACAGGAGAAATCATTGTATTTCCGATCTTTCAATATTCCGATTACTGTCCCCTTTCCTCCCAACCGTTCTGCCGCTCGTCTATCTTGCCTCATTAAAACAGGACTGGGATGGCCCGCAGAAGAGTAGATCAACTCCCCGCTCTTAATATCAAACATCCCGCAAAAAAGTGTCGAAAATGCTCGCAGGCGGCTCAAGTCCTTATATAATATGTTGTTTAATTTAGAAAGCAGCTCACTGGGTTTGTCACTTATGCGTACCAAGCATCGAACTGCCGTCCGCAACATGACCATCATTAAGGAGGCAGGAATCCCCTTTCCCATCACGTCGCCGATAAACACCCAGTATTTCCCGTTAAGTTCATCGTAAATAAAATCGTAATAGTCTCCACTCAGGCGATAAGCAGGAATTGAGATTCCTATACAGGAAAGCGCACTGCATTCCGGAACATTATCATAGAGGAGCATTTGTTGAATCGTCTGGGCTGCCAGCACTTCTTCCGCTGCATTTTGGACATTGGAAATATATTTTTCAAATTGATAGTTGAGTTCGTTTGTTCTCATTGAGATTACCTTCCCTCGAGCTCATTCAATATTTCATAAATCCCCATTTCCTCCAAAACGTTGTGAATGGGCTCGGGAATCGACTCCAATTTAACTTCCATTCCCCTTTCACGACTTTCTAATATTTTGTGCACAATTAAACCTACACCCGTCGAATCAATAAATGTTACGCCGCTTAAATCGAGCACAATCAGTTTCTTTTCCTGTTTATCAATTGCATTTATCAAAAGCTCCACCGTAGCAATATCTATATCTCCATTTGCTTTTATAAGCGCCTTTCCCACCGAAATTTCAAAACTTTCAATTGATAACTCCATATCTTCACCTTCTTTTCACTTGTTATTTCGACTAATTTCAACATTCAGCAATCGCTGGGTTTTGGAGCAGATGATGAGACGGCTGGCCCTTCTGGAGTGAATTGGGAAAAAACTTAATGGAAAATGCAATAGCCCGCACCTGTGGGGAGGGGGAAAGTGTGCCCTAAAACAAGTGAGGATTACCAAATCATGTAAAACTGCTTCCAGTTCACAGCCAACTCCACCTAGATCCCGAACCGAAACAAGACTCTCCATTAAGAACTTTCGAAATTCGGGATTATCATGTCCCTAATGTCTATAATGAACATTCGCAATTAACATCCAAGTAGCCAGTTATTTAAGAATCCCTCTTCCGTTGATGATGTCGTTTTTTTGTAAGTATAAACGGATAACCAAGAAAAAATCCCTGTCCATACGTAACACCCAATTCTACTAAAATGTTTCTTTGTTCTTCTCGTTCAATACCCTCAGCGATCAGGATGGTCTTGACTTTTTCAGCAAACGCCACCATGCCTTCCATAACTCTACGTGACTGATCCGAGTGATCTAATGATGAAATGATTGAACGGTCTAATTTAATATAGTCAGGTTGAAATGCTTCGACCAACCCAAAATTTGAAAATCCAGCTCCAAAATCATCAAGAGCGATCTTTAAACCTTGTTTCCGAAGCGTGTCTAACTCCCGTTTTAAAACCGCCACATTTTTAATTCGTGTTTGTTCTGTTATTTCTAATACCAGTTGAGTGATCGGCACTTCAAGCTTTGATACATCTTCAAAAATAAATCCTGCTTGTAGTGACAAAACATGACAGTTAAGAAACAGGAGAGAGGAGTCTTTTATCAGCGGAACTGCCTCTCGAATTGCAATATGACGTGCTATATAGTCCAGAAGCATCTGCTCTTGCCCTGCTTGTCTGAATAAAACTGAAGGTGGTATGTGCTTTCCCGAAGGTGTCTTCCCCCGAATAGTCGCTTCGTAGGCGAATTCTGTTGAAGGCTCCGTTAATCTCACAATTTGTTGGTATAGAGGAAATAATTCGATGTCTCTCCACAAAACCGGGTTTATGACTTCACATCTAAATTGTCTCATGAAACTTGATTGGAGACAGCTCTGATACTCAAAAAGCACACGATCAAGTTGTACGCTTAGACGATGCACCTCCGGATCGGAAAATTTACACTTGCCTTGAAAAGCAGCATGAAGTTGATTCCTTATATCCTCTATCTGTTTCTTGAGATGATCCAGATCATTCAAGGTTTCTACCCTCTCTCGTACGGATGTATACATTGAACAATCATCCTGTGATCTCTTTAGCGAAATATGTTAAAAATCGTAAAATTAAGTTCGTACAATGCATGTTGTTCGACATAAACGAGGAGGAAAAAACATGTAATGCTGCCTCAAGAAATCATGACACCTAAGATCAATTGCGATCGCATCGAATATTCAGATAACGAATCATCAGCATGTTCTTAACCATAGGCCATCGTTCTCAGTACACACGTCGGAACTACAGCCGAGCTATTGACCAATTCCGTCAATTTATTACTTTCAAACCATTGCGTGAAGTGACATGGCGGGAATTTGAAGTGTATAAGATTGCCTTAGAGCAAGGGTTTTTGAGCAAGAGTTGCAAACCTCTGGCTCCTGCACCGTAGCCAGTCTCATCGCTCCGTTGCGATCCCTATATAAATGGGGAAGTGACTCCAATATCGGCGTTTTTTCTCATAATCCGACAACCTCTGTACATACACCCAAAGTGCCGATAAATAGCAAAAATCATTCTGACCAAAAGAGAGGTTACTCAACTGTTGCACAACTAAAAAAACAAGAGAACTGTTATCTAATGCATCGCACTTTTACTTCATGTCTGTTTTTCCTTCAATGCACATAGATCCGCGGATCTATGTGCATTGAAGGAAAAACAGCGTGAAGTAAAAGTGCTGCAATTAGATGGAATCACTGTTCTCCTTGTCTTCTTTCAGCTTGTGCAACATTGAAGTGAAACATCTCTCAAGACCCGGATCAACGAATTTTCCCTCTCACGGTTAGACAAGTTGAACGTATTATTCAAAAAGCTCGTGAACAAAGCAACATACAGAAAAAAGTATCTCCTCATTGGTTACGGCATACTAACGCCACGCTAGCTCTACTTCATGGAGCTTCATTGCAACAAGTTCAGGAGACCCTTGGACATGCCCAGATCACCACCACCCAACGTTATCTACATACAGTAGAACAAATGAAAAAAGCAGCGCCTGATTTCGTGGAAGACTACTTAAAAGACATCCTTTAGTTGCTAGATTATAATTTCGTAGCCAATATTTTTTTTATGGGGTATAATATGAAAAAATTATCTAATCGAGTCGTATTTTAACAAATAATGTCGAACAACATGCATTGTACGACATATTTCAACTCAAAAATAAGTTTCACCATCAGTTTATCATGTTCAAGTTATACCGCCTTGCACCAAAATTTGCCAATCAATATCCTTTTCTTAGTATCCCCTATTTCATCGGAAATATCCTGAAACATGATGTGTTCTAAGCCGAGGATTTTGATGGGGAAGTAGCGTGAAATCCTCTCAATCAGAATGTTACGCATAGCTGCGACTGTACATGGTTACATTGATGGGATTCGCCTGCGAAATCATGATGGCATTTTTGAGATTGAAGAGAAAGTATTCGGTGAAAGCTATTTTAAGGATGTATGGAAGGATCTTAGATATGCACTCCAAGGATTGCATATGATTTATCCTAATTGGAGTTCTATAGATGACCTTCGGCTTCTAGCTTCCGCTATTATAAAGACGTGGAGTGTATTAGGGATATTTCCTCGCGAGCTTGAAGATGGGAGTCTATACATAATGTACCTTGATTTCTACGCAACAATTTTAGAGATTTAGATGGATTGTCAACACAAAATTAGACACTATTTTTAAGGTGTTCAAGTTTATATTCAATGGGGCTCAGATTACTTTCGTCCCATGATCAGCGCGGCTTGCTTTAAAATGTCGTTCTCCATCAATAGTTGCTTATTTTCTTTTCTAAGCTTTGCTACTTCAATTTCAAGTGGGGACCGGTTGTCCTTTTCCTTAAAAGAACCTGATGAACGGCTTTGTTTAATCCATTTGTCGAAAGCGGAGGGAGTGAGTTGATATTCCCGAATGATATCCTTCCTGGGTTTCCCGTTTTCGTACAGCTGTACCATTTGTTTTTTGAATTCGTCTGTAAACGTTCTTCGTTCTGATCGAGTCATGTAGATACTCCCTATCATGTAATAGTATAAATCTACTTGACCTTAAAATTTCTGTCCAGTTAAGTGTAGCCGATCCACTTGCCCTATTACCCTGCCGACAGGAACAGTACTTTCATCTTCGAAGGTAATGGAGGTTTTTGCAAAAGATACCTGGGAATATTTTTGATTCAGAAAGGATGCATACTCTTTGGGATGGACTTCTTCAACCAATTTCCCAAATTGATTCCTAGAAACACTTCCTTTTTGCAGGACAGACTCATTGGCCATCTCGTAACGGAATCGGTTTTCAGTCTCCACTTTCATACGGACAACGATATCAGAAATCTGGTTGAAAAATTGTTGCATGAAATTGGTGTTCCATTCGTGCTATGAACGCTTTGGGAAACATGAATATACCTCCACTAAATATCTGTTCCACTAATAGGCAATTTTACCGTAACGGTAGTCCCTCTGTTGATTTCACTTTGAAAATCAATGGTTCCATGATGTTCCTTAATGATCTTGTAACTCACCATTAACCCCACCCCCGTCCCTTTCTCTTTCGTACTGTAACAGGGTTCGCCCAGCCTTTTTATCCGTTCCTCATCCATCCCGCACCCTTGATCGATAATCCGTATGAGGATACTATCATAATCTTGTTTTCCAGCTTCGATACGGATGTCACCGCCATCATTCATGGAATCGATAGCGTTTTTCAATAGATTAACAAACATCTGTTTGAGCTTGCTTTCATTCCCTCTTATAAATGGCAGTTTAGGTTTACTATCGCAATGAATTTGAATATTTTTCAATATTGCTTGCGCTGCGAGTAATTCCTTAACCTGCTGCAATAACCCTCCGATGTCTATTTTCTCAATATGTACTTCTTGAGAATTTCCAAGTATCAAGAATTCATTGATAATCGTTTCTATCCGGTTAACCTCATTCAACATAATATCTAAATATGTTGGCTTGAATGCCCCCTGCTGTTGAAGTTGCACAAATCCTTTAATAGTTGTTAGCGGGTTGCGAATCTCGTGCGCCACACCTGCCGCTAATTCCCCGACAGTGGAAAGCCCTTCCGTTTTGCGCAGAAACTCTTCTGTCCTTTTCTGCTCCGAAATATCACGAGAAACCACAACAATGTGAGTTAACTCCCCAAACTCATCGATGACAGGACTTCCATTCGCTTCCACATAAACCTCGTGACCATCACAATGAATGTAGCGAAATTCCACTTGACAGGGCATTTTTGAAGAAACCATCCTGGCAAATTGTTTTTTTATGTCCTGAACATCATCCGGATGAACCCTTTCAAAGGCCATTCTCCCTTCCAACATTGAAGGGGATAAACCTAAGACTGTTTGATGAGAAGGGGAGGCATATAAGACCACCCCGTTTATATCTAAAACACCGATAAGATCATTCATATTTTCCGCTATTAACCTATATTTTTCTTCACTCTTACGCAGGGCCTCCTCCACTTGCTTTCTTTCCGTAATGTCTATACAAGACCCGATCACTTCAGTAACGAATCCGCCTCGAATAACCGGTCGCAACGTGGCTATGTAGACAATCCCGTTAATTGAGCCTTCATAAGAGACATTTTCTTTTCCTTGCCATGCCGTTTCATAATATTTCGTTTTAACAGCGGCGACATCCGGGGGCAAGAAGTCAGTCAACGCTTTCCCAACAACTTGTCCAGGGACCAGCCCCATCCGATAAAGCAGTTCACCGTCACATAACGTATGAATAAAACGGCCGTCTTGTCTGGTAAATTTGAAAATCATGCCTTGCTGTTGCCGGACGGTGTCCTGAAGATCCTGACGAATGATCCGCAATTCTTCTTCGATTCGAATATTGTGGCTCGCACCCTGTGAGATCCCCTTCATTCGGGCAATTTTTTCGATTTCCGTAAATTGCTTTTCAAATTCCTTAGCCGGCAATGGTTTACTGAACAAATAACCCTGTACTTCATCACACAAATTGTATTGAAGAAAAGACAAGTGCTCCTTGGTTTCGACCCCTTCCGCAATGACATGAAGGTTTAAACTATGGGCCATCTCAATAATCGTTTTTACGATTGTCGCAACGTTGAGATCCGTCGTACTATCACGTACAAAGGATTGATCGATTTTCAATTTATCGATCGGAAACTTCTTTAAATAACTAAGCGAACTGTACCCACTCCCAAAATCATCGAGGCTAATTTTTACTCCTAATCCCTTTAATTCTTGCAGGATCGAAATTGTTCTATTCACATCCATCGTCATGCTTTCCGTAATTTCCAATTCAAGATATTGGGGTTGAAGTCCCGTTTCTTCCAATACCCGCCGAACGGTATTCACGATGTCTGACTGGAGAAACTGACGCGGCGACAAATTGACGGATACAACCATCGGAGCTAGTCCCATATCTTGCCATGCTTTGTTTTGCAAACAGGCCGTATGTAAAACCCATTCACCTATCTGCATAATTAGACTTGTTTCTTCAGCCAAGGGGATAAATGTGGCCGGGGAAATTATGCCTCTTTCAGGATGTTGCCAACGAATCAGCGCTTCCGCACCCATTATTTTTCCTGTAAGGAGATCCACTTGCGGTTGATAGAGCACAACGAATTCTCCTCGCTCCAGCGCCTTATGAAGATCTGTTTCCAAT